>JBBKVW010000313.1:0-2793 GCA_037968655.1 Burkholderiaceae bacterium | reverse complement strand
CTTGTCAAGACAGAAGACTTTCTTGTTTTGCTGCGCATCTGTCCCGCCGGACCCGGCAACGGGGACGGCGATTTTGTAGTCAGTCGCGGGTACTCACCGTTGGACGACGCGCTGACACTAAACTTTCAGACCACCGCGCTGAAGAGCATCGAAGTCCTGTGCAGTGCGCCAGCCAGCCGCTGGCCCAACTGACGCTGCAACCCTTGCGGCAGTCGCGCACACCAATGTCATTTGCATTGGCGCCGCTGCGGCAAGCGGATCGCCCGGCAAGGCCCATCTGCCAAAGTCCACACGCAAGCCACGTGAATCCGGTCGGGCAAGCGTGCTCATGGTGGGAAGGCAGCGCCTGTCACCACAACGCACTACGCCGGACGACTATTGCAAGCCATTGAACCATGAACGCGGAGCCCACCCGGCATAGGACCTCAACTTGGCCGCGCGCGGTCGTCGACCACTGCTTGTTTCGGCCGTTGGTTTGTTCACTTCAGCCGCCAGCGCGCGCTCGTATTGGAAGTCCCAGTCAACGAGCTCTCGTGCTGCGAAAATCACCGGCGTCCCCGACCGAGCCAGGCCGTGAACGACGCGCAGCGCCGCCGCCCCCACACAAATCACGGCACGCGGTTTGACTACGCAAAGCATGACCTGCAGGATATCCAAAGCGCGATAGTCTTCGCTCAGCCGCGCGTCTCCATTGATTCGCGTTGCAGGTACATTGAGTTCGATGACACGCTGCGCAATTTGCGGAAGAAATCGTTCAAGCCTCGCTTGGTCGCCATCTATCGCTTCCGGATGCAGCGCCCCGTAAGCCTGCATCCATGACCGTCGGTCCATGCCCTTTTCATCGCTCCAATGGGGCCCGAAGGAAGTCGTAGCGCCATGGCCGACGCCGATGATTGCCACCGTACACGTCAGCGGATTGCCATCGCACAGGAATGGACGCATGCCGGGCGCCCGTTCAACAAACGCCTGCAGCATCGGCAGGAAGTCGGCCGTGGACATTGAAGCCAACGGCCCGGTAGCAAGCGAGCTTGGTTGAGGTTCCGCCAGGTCTGCCAGGTCTGCCAGGTCTGCCAGGGGCGAAATATTCAGACCCGTCCAGGCTGGAACTGAAAAACGATGCGCCCAGCGACGTAGAGTTTGCATGGCGCGCTACCAGTCGTCGCCCAGCGAGCGCGAAGGGGTGATGGACTTGCGAAAGATCACCTCTCCGGTGGGTATGTGCACCACCCGGATTTCCTCGCCGCCAGGAACCGTGACGCATTTAGCTGCGATCACGACCGCCACGCTGCCATCACTCACGAGATACATTGAATGGCCGGAATCCGGCAGTAACGGGCCCGCAATGGAATGCGCGCTTTCGATGCGGTAGTCTGCATGTGTCATGTTGGCCTCACGTGGTTCGTCGCCAAGCCGGGTATTGAGGACGGTTCATTGTGGTTCCCGGCGGACTTTTGGTCGGTACGCCAACGCACATACAAGCGACTTAAAGTGCTTCGAGCTCTTTCCTCGAACCCCAATGACACCTTGGCGGTCCATGTGCCTTTTCCTGCAGACGGACGTCGTCGTTTCGATCCGCGTCGTGGCGGCATCCTTTGTCTGCTTATTCGCTTACAACTTATATGGGCCATGGGTGTGAGTCGGGTTGGCGTCAACGTGACCCTTGGTAGCGGCCGGCAGCACCACCCCGATGGCGGAGCGTTACATGATGCAGCCCCGGAATTTCCGATGTGTGTTCGCCATCACACAGACCAATATCCGCCCAGGCAGCCATCATGGGCCGATGCCCTGCTCGGTAGTTTTGGAATCCCATGAAACCTGACCGCACCCTGTACGACGTGTTGGAGGTCAGTCAACACGCTAGCCCCGTCGTGGTCAAGGCGGCTTATCGTTCGCTCGCCCAGTCCCTTCACCCGGACAAGAATTCCGGTACGCTGGCCGCTGGCGAACGATTGGCCGAAATCAACGATGCCTATGCCGTGGTGCTTGAAATGACTGCAGCGCATGCTTGTCGCCTGCCTTTTGATATTGCTCGAACGCAATATGCGAACGCAGTTCGAATTGGACTCGTCAGGCAGTCAATGCTTGCGTGGGCAGGCTTCGAGAGATGTCTTTCCTTGGCGGAATCCGCCACGCTGGGGCGATGGGCTCGCCGCAACTGACCATGTCGAAATACAGACCCCTACTGCCTGCGCAGCGAGTCTGCCCGAGGACCGTCCGCACACCCACAGGAGCCAAAATTGAGCAACACAACAATAGCCTACATTCTTTTTGTCCTGGCGGCGGTCATGCTCGTGCTTGGATGGGTCATCCAAGGCCTGCCACCCGCGGTTACCGGCATCGGCTTCGCTGTCATCGGGTACTACGTCCTGCGCACCAAATAGGTGAGATTCAACTTCAACTCCAAATGAACAGGGCAGACGAGCCCTGTCGACCTTGCCCCCCGACCGGTCAACCATCATGGATTGATACCCGGCTCGGCAGATCTACCCGGCGCGACGCAACACCAGAACGGCGTTTGTTCCTCCAAACGCAAACGAGCTGGAGACCATCACCTGGGCGGCGAACCCTTCGCGTGCCGCATTGGAAACATAGTCCAGATCGCACTCGGGATCACACTGCTGAAGGTGCATCGTCGGGAACGCGACCCTGTGCTGCATGGCCAGTAGCGACAACACGCATTCAAGCGCTCCGGCCGCGCCCAGCAAGTGGCCGTGTATGGCCTTGGTTGCGCTGACCGGGATCCTGTCGGCCCGGGCGCCGAAAACAGCCCTTATCGCGGCAGTCTCGGTCCGG
>JBBKVW010000312.1:0-4485 GCA_037968655.1 Burkholderiaceae bacterium | reverse complement strand
GTCCAGCCTTGCGTTTCTGGATGTCCACTACCGCCCGGAGACAGTGAGCCGCCTAGACGCAACCAGCGATCCCAGCGCTCCATCGTCTGCAGGCCGTAGTAGGTGTGCGCCGACGCTGGCAACCCGTCCAGATACCGGGCATCACTTCCAGAGGTCGTTATGACATTTCCCGACGACCCGTTAAACGTAATCTGCCACGTGGGCACATCTGCCAGCAGGTCAACCGAAACGATTTCGTTGTTGTAGAAGTCGCCGTGCCCGCCCGCGGCAAGCGTGAACGCTTTGGAGTAGCGCGTGTCTAAGCCAACGCCGCAATAAGCATCAAGGCGCGAGCTGTAGCCGTTGCCAGCTCCGACTGATGTAACTCCGTCCGTGCGTTTCGCAATGACCGTGTTCGGCGCAGTTGGGACCATCCGAGTGCCTAAGCCGACCTGCCTCCACTCCATGATTGCTTGGCCGCGCTGCCACTTCGGCGTCGGGTGCCATGAAACACCCCACAGCGGTTGCGAATCCATATCCGCCACCATCGACGGCCAATTCGACATGCTGGTAAGCCGCTGGTAAGCGGCCATTGCTCCAGCAACTCCGTGTTTCACGCAGTATGCAATTGCTGCTATGCCTGCTGTTGCCTGCGAAGCCTGGATATACCAGGCATGGGACGGGCCTTCAACCCTTGGACCTGGTGAGGGATATGGCCCGTAGGATATGGGGCCGGTAAGCGGTGGCCCGCTGAATGTTGCTTTGTATGCCTCGCCCCAGGTTGCGTACCAGGGGCCAGTACCGCCTTCATAGTCCGGGCGATCCGATGGCGCGTCAGCAATCGTATAGGAGTCATAGTACCGATACAGGAACTCGTCATCTCCAATGCTCCCAAGTCGGCCAATGATGCTTGGCGCGTGCCAGGCGAAGAATGCGGCAAGGTTTGCATTGGCGGTGTTGCCAAGCTGCATGTCAAGGTCCATCGTGTAGCCGATAGCCGCTGTTAGATAGTCCTGCTGCCAAGGCGCGTTGAAGTGATATCCATCAGGACCGGACTGGTTGTAATCGTTGTCCTCGACAAACCTAACTGCGTTCGCGCTATTGGCGGCAGTGACGTACTTGGTTTTGTAGTACGTTGCATTGTTTGCCATCTGAGTGCGAAGCTCGTTTAGCTGGACAGTATCAGAGTCTGGAGTGATCGAAATTGCCTGACCCAACGAGCGAAGGCACCACGCCACATGCCGTGTGTTGCCGTTCCTGTCGCTGCGCCAAATACCGGCTGCATTTTTCCTGTGCGAGGCCGGAACGCCCATCGAGTTCATCGACGCACACGCTTGCGATTCATCCAAGAAATACTGGCGACCAGTTAACAGGTATGCAAGCGCACCTACTGATGGGCTATGTGCAAAGTCCCACGGTGGTGGGTTTGTGCCGGTAGTTGCTGGCGTTGTGACAAAACCATTTTCCGGCGGGCGTCCAGTCTGGAGTGTGGGGTGCCGCGAAATACGCGCCCAGCGGTTGCCATCATTCTCGTCGCGGAAATGAATCGGATACCTGCCCATGCTGTATCCGTTTATGAGAACTGACTTGTACGTCAGTTTGCTTGGACCGCACAGGTAAGCCGCTTCCCATTCAGGTAACAGTCCGATATGGCTTGCTGCCCCACCACCGCTCATGCCGTTGCCGTTGACAAAATTTCCAAGTTGGAGTGGGGTGTAGCTTGTCATTGAAGCAAGGACTACTGCTGCGGTTTGCGGCGTCTTTGTCATGTAACAGGGCACCAGTCCCGTGGCCTGCAGATAGTCCGTGTCGTGGATCACCGTAAGGTCGGGGTCAGTCCCAAGCCAGTGCGTCAACGCTGTCCCGCTGACAAGCGGCGTGCGCTGGTGATGCAGCAGATCAATGTTTGCGCTGAACCTTGTGGTCCCACCCATCGTGAACGTGTAGGTCGCGCTCTTTTGCGTCGGGCCGGCGACGAGAAGATAGCCGTTCTCGACCCACGGCAGGATCTCGACCGCGCCGCTATCCCAAAGGCGTACTTCCAACCATGCCACCAGATGGGCGTCGTCGTGTATCGACTTGCGAAAGACCCACGATGACATACGTTGGCCGGAGATCCACGTCTGAAACGGCCTGGCCCAGTCGCTGCCGCGCCACGAAGCAGAACCGAAGGCACCACAACCGATGGTGACCGGCTGCACCAACACCGCCTGAAGGTCGGCAATGGTCAGTACGGGGCCCGCTTTACGCAAACCCGCAGACAGACTGATGACCGTTGGAACACCTGCCCGGACTGCCGCCGTACCCGCGACCACGGCGAACTTTGCCGACCCGTCGGACCAGTAGTTCTTGAAAGTCACCTCTGCTGCTGTTGCGCCGTCGATTGCAATTCCACTGCCCCGCGGGATGTCTCCCTTGCACAGGGCGAACCCAACGCAGAACGGAGCGGTCTGAGTAGTTGGCGACAACAAGCTGAAGTGACTTGCGCCCGTTTTTGCCGCGGCCAGTTTCACTGGCCCTGATGCAACAGCAGGCAAGGCTCCGGCGTGAGCGCCAAGTGGCGGTACTCCGGCGATCAAGGCGCCGAGGCGCAAAATATCGCGTCGATTTGGATCAGTCATGCGCTGTTATCTTTCAACGATTAGCAATTCTCGACCCGCTTGTTTGCGAACCGGAGAACATCTCTTGTCTTGCTGCTATTGAACGTAGCTAGTGTTGTCATTCATTGGCACGGGGAGCAATCTTCAGAAAAAAAGTAACTTCCCGATTTGTTTCCCAGCTTGTACCCTATGCATTGCACAGATGCAATGAGGTGTCAGACTCGACGGACACCCGGAATTGCCCCGTCAGTGAATTGCCCCGTCAACAGCTTGTCCATACACTGGCGTATTGAAACCTGGATGAACGATGACCGATCTCCCTATACGACGCCTGCTGGTCGACCTGCAAACCCCGTTTCCCGCACGCTGGAACGGCGGCGACGCATTCAGTTCTGCCTTCTTCAATGCCCTGTCGATGAGTTTTCCGGCCGGCGAGCAGTACTTTATTGACACCGTGCGCGCCGGCCTGAAGGCCTTGCCGCAAGACAAGCGCGACGCGATGACAGTCAACGTGCAAGGTTTCATCGGCCAGGAAGCCACGCATCGGCGCGTCCATGCCTTGTTCAATGCCAATCTGGACCGACTGGGCTACGACAACGAGATCGAGCGCCGTTCCAATGCGCGGCGCCTGGCGCATGCCGGCGGCGATCTGCGCCAGCAGGTGGCAGCCACCGCTGCTACCGAGCATTTCACCGCGATATTTGCCAACTGGCTGATGCAGCATCCTGACGTCCTGCAAGGCGCCGAGCCGCGGCTGCGCACGCTGTGGATGTGGCACAGCGCAGAAGAGGCCGAGCACCGCGATACCGCATTCGACCTGTACCAGGCGCTGGGCGGCAACCACGTGTGGCGGATACGAGTGTTCAAGTACATCACCGCGGTGTTCCTGAACGATGTGTTGCGCCAGACCGTGCGCAACCTGTGGCACGACGGCAGCCTGTTCCACTGGAGCAGCTGGCGCGGTGCCTGGCGGCTCTGGTTTGCGCCGGGCAGCATCGTGCGCGGCAATTACCGCCTGTGGCGCGACTACCTGGCGCCGGATTTCCATCCCAGCCAACACCCGGCAGAATTGGCGCAACGCTGGCTGCAAGACAACGCGGACCAGTTCACGGTGGTCGGCCAGACGGCTTGACCGCTGTCCGCCGGGCTGACATTCAGCCTGGCCATGAGGCTCCCCGATTCACCGCTCTGAACGGGTCGGCACGGCAAGGTACGCAGCTATCTGCGCAAGCAGGGCATCGCATTCGAAGAGTGCTGCGCCGGCGGCGCGAGCGCATAGACTGGACAGCATCTGTCGCACCCAAAACCAACACCGCCATGCAATCACTCAGTCCCACCGACTCCGCCTTTCTCTGGCTGGAAACCCGCAGTCAACCGATGCATGTGGCGGGGCTGAACCTGTACACGCCGCCCAAGGGAGCCGGTGCCGATTTCGTGGCCAAGCTGCTGGCCGACTGGGGCAAGCATTTGTCGGCCCGGGCACCGTTCAATCTGCGGCCCGTGCTGCGCATGGGGATGTACCACTGGGAAGAAGACAAGGACTTCGAGCTCGACTACCACCTGCGCCATCTGGCCCTGCCCTATCCGGGGCGCATTCGCGAACTGCTGATCATGGTCTCGCGCCTGCACGGCAACCTGATGGACCGCAACCGGCCGCTGTGGGAGGCCTATGTCATCGAAGGGCTGCCGGGCGGCCGGTTCGCCACCTATATTAAGATGCACCATGCGCTGATCGATGGCGTCAGCGGCGCCCGGATGATGGCCGCCAGCCATTCGACCAAGGCGCGTGAACGCAAACCGCCGCCGTGGGCGCAGCCCTATGTGGCCCACCCGGCCGGCCGGCGCGCTGCTGCAATGCCTGGCCTGCTGCAACAGATCGGCGACGCCGCCAAGGCCGGCCCGCAAT
>JBBKVW010000311.1:0-3193 GCA_037968655.1 Burkholderiaceae bacterium | reverse complement strand
GGCCAGTTGCCGCAGATGCTGCAACGCGTCGCCGCCCAGCTGAGTGCGGACGTGCAGCGCCGCGCAATGCAGCTGGCAACCATTCTGGAGCCGCTGCTGATCGTGGCCATGGGCATGGTCGTGATGCTGATCGTGCTGGCGGTGATGCTGCCCATCATCCAGCTCAATACGCTGGTGCGATGACGGTCGGGCGATTCCCGACTCCCTGACCAGCTACTACGCCGGGCGGCCGCCATCCCGAGCCCGAGTCCGGCGCGTGGCGATTGATCGCATCGGTTTGACCGGCCGGTCCGGATAAAATTGCGGCTTCCTGGCCGTCGCGCGACCGCGACAGCGCCGGTCCGGCGCATCCTTTCGGATGCGTGCATCCGGATTTTCCCGATAGTTCCCTGGACCCAATATGGCTTCGCGCTTCGCAACCCGCGCGCCATGCCTTTGCCCTTGCTCATGAAATCTCTACACGATGAATGGTTCTCCAATGTGCGCAGTGACCTGCTTGCCGGCCTGGTGGTGGCGCTTGCGCTGATCCCGGAGGCGATCGCGTTTTCCATCATTGCCGGGGTTGATCCCAAAGTCGGCTTGTATGCGTCGTTCTGCATCGCCGTTGTGATCGCCTTCGTCGGCGGTCGCCCGGGCATGATCTCGGCAGCGACCGGTGCCATGGCGCTGCTGATGGTGACACTGGTCAAGGACCACGGGCTGCAGTACCTGTTGGCGGCCACGGTACTGACCGGTGTGTTGCAGATCATTGCCGGCTGGGTGCGCCTGGGTGAACTGATGCGCTTCGTGTCGCGCTCGGTCGTGACCGGATTTGTCAATGCATTGGCGATCCTGATCTTCATGGCGCAGCTGCCCGAACTGATCAATGTCACCTGGCATGTGTATGCAATGACCGCCGCCGGGCTGGGCATCATCTATCTGTTTCCCTATCTGTGGCGCGCCGTGCCGTCGCCGCTGGTGACGATCGTCGTGCTGACGGCGGTGTCCATCGTGTTGAATCTGGATATCCGCACCGTCGGCGACATGGGCGAACTGCCTGACAGCCTGCCGATGTTCCTGATACCTGATATTCCTTTGAACTTCGAGACCCTGCGCATCATCCTGCCGTATTCACTGACGCTGATGGTGGTGGGTCTGCTCGAATCGCTGATGACGGCCACCATCGTCGATGACCTGACCGATACCAAGAGTGACAAGAACCGCGAGTGCGTTGGCCAGGGCGTGGCCAATATCGCCAGCGGCTTCATCGGCGGCATGGCCGGCTGCGCAATGATCGGGCAGTCGGTGATCAACGTGAAATCCGGTGGGCGCGGGCGCCTGTCGACCTTGGTGGCAGGACTGTTCCTGCTGGTAATGGTGGTGTTTCTGGGCGACTGGGTCAAGCAGATCCCGATGGCAGCTCTTGTTGCGGTGATGATCATGGTCTCGATCGGCACCTTCAACTGGAGCTCGATCCGCAGTCTGCGCGCGCATCCGACCAGCTCCAGCATCGTGATGCTGGCCACCGTGGTGGTGACGGTGGCGACGCATGACCTCGCCAAGGGCGTGTTGACTGGTGTGTTGCTGTCCGGGTTCTTCTTTGCGCACAAGGTCGGACAGATCCTGGGAATTGGTTCGCTGGCCCAGGACGAGGGCCGTGAACGCACCTATCGGGTCACCGGCCAGGTTTTTTTTGCCACCGCCGAACGATTCGTCAATGCGTTTGACTTCAAGGAGGTGATCGAGCGGGTGCGTATAGACGTGAGCCGGGCCCATTTCTGGGATATCACCGCGGTCAGCGCGCTCGACAAGGTCGTGCTCAAGTTTCGCCGCGAAGGCGCGCAGGTCGAGGTGATCGGCTTGAACGAGGCCAGCGCCACCATGGTCGACAAGTTTGGCGTCCATGACAAGGACGATGCCGACGATCTGCTGATGGATCACTGAATACGGAGACGAACGATGAAGATTGAAAACAGGGTTCTGGCGTGCGTGGATCGTTCGCCATTCGCCGACCATGTAACCGACTACGCGGCCTGGGCCGCGGCGCGCATGGATGCACCCCTGGAATTGCTGCATGTGATCGAGCGCCATCCGGAGATCGGCAACAGCAAGGACCACAGCGGCGCGCTGACCCCCAACGCGCAGGAAAGCCTGCTCGACCAGCTGTCCAGCGAGGACGAGGCGCTGACCAGGGCCGCGCGCGAGCAGGGCAGGGTGTTCCTGAACCGCCTGCGCGAACGCGCGCTGGCTGCCGGCGTAGCCTCGGTCGACATGCGCCAGCGCCATGGGCATCTGGACGAAACCCTGCACGACTGGCAGTCGGACGTGCGGCTTTTCGTGTTGGGACGGCGCGGTGAATCTGCCAGCGCATCGCAGCGCGACCTGGGACGCAATGTCGAGCGCGCGGTGCGCGCGCTGGAGCGACCGGTTCTGGTTGCCACCGAAGTCTTTCGCGAACCGCAACGCGTCCTGATTGCCATCGATGGCAGTGCGGTGACGCGACGCGGCATCGAGATGGTTGCTGCAAGCCCGCTGTTGCGCGGCTTGCCGCTGCAGCTGCTGATGCCGGGCAAGACGCGGCCGGACGGCGAGCGACAAATGCAATGGGCGAGTGAAGCCTTGAGCGCGGCGGGATTTGCCGTGCAGGGCAGCATCGTTCCAGGCGACGCCGAAAGCGTCATCGCCAAGACCGTGCAGGAACAGGCCATCGACCTGCTGATCATGCGGGCCTACGCCCGTTCGCCATTGCAACGCATGTTGTTGGGCAGCAAGACCTCTGACCTGCTGCGCGCGTCCCGTATTCCGACCTTGCTGCTGCGTTGATAACTTCCCGGACGGGCGCCACATTTCCGGTTGCGATGTCTTCAGATTGAAGACCCCTGGAGCCAGCCCTGTTTGTCAACACTAGAGCAGCGTGGCGGGTGTGATGTGAAACCTATCTGATTCGAGCCATTCGAGTCGACGGCGCGCATCAACTTTCGATGATCTGCAGCCAGCTCCATCGCTCGCGGTAACTTTGAGCCTTGTTGCGGAACAAGTCGCGATGGTCGATCAAAGGATTTGGCCGTAGTAGGCCCTGGTACAGATCCTGCAAGCCGTAGGGCGCATACAGCGAAGTGGCCTGGCCGCTGGCATCGCGCAGGCCGACGCAGGTGCATGGCACCAGGAAACGGTCGATGCCGTCGCGCGAACAGCCAAGCGCTGAATAGGGCTG
>JBBKVW010000310.1:0-8125 GCA_037968655.1 Burkholderiaceae bacterium | reverse complement strand
CGCGCTTCCTTGTCCATCTCAGAATCCCTGCGCCTTGGCCTGGGCATCGGCCGCTGCCACTGCGCCTCCCGCATCGGCCGCCTGCTGCAGCTTTTGCGTCTCGCGGTACAACTGGTCGCGCCCGCTCCAATACTGGCGCGGCCAGTCCACTTGCGCCGATTGCAGTTCTGCGGTGGCATGCAAGGTCCAGGCCGGATCGGCCAGGTGCGGCCGGGCAATGGCGCACAGGTCGGCGCGTCCCGCAGCAATGATGCTGTTGGCCTGGTCGGCCAACGTGATGGCGCCCACCGCCATGGTGCGGATGCCCGCTTCGTTGCGAATCCGGTCGGCAAACGGCGTCTGGTACATGCGGCCGTAGACCGGCCGGGCCGCGCGCGTCGTCTGGCCCGAGGACACGTCAATCAGGTCACAACCGGCGGCCTTGAACAGGCGCGCGATCTGCACCGCATCGTCATCGTTCGTGCCACCGGGCGCCCAGTCGTGTGCCGAGATGCGCACGCCCATCGGCTTGTCCTGCGGCCATACCTCCCGCATGGCGCGAAACACCTCCAGCGGAAACCGGCAGCGCCGCTCCACGGCATCACTGCCCTGGCCACCGTAGTCATCGTTGCGCAGGTTCGTCAGCGGGCTGATGAAGCTCGCCAGCAGGTAGCCGTGCGCACAATGCAATTCCAGCCAGTCGAATCCGCAGGCCACTGCGCGCTCGGTGGACGCAACGAAGGCCTGCTGCATCTGCTGCATGTCCTGCAGCGACATGGCCGCCGGTGTCTGGTTCTGCTCACCAAAGGCAACAGCGCTGGCCGCCAGCACGGGCCAGTTGGCGACCGGACCGCCCGCAGGCAATGGCTCGTCGGTTTGCTCCCAGCCGACCTGGGTCGAGCCCTTGGGGCCGCTATGGCCCAGCTGCAGCCCGATCAGCGCCGAACTCTGGCCGTGGACGTAATCGACGATGCGCTTGAGACCGGTCTGCTGCGCGTCGTTCCACAGGCCGGTACAGCCCGGCGTGATGCGGCCTTCGGGCGTCGGGCTGGTCATCTCGACCATCACAAGCGCGGCGCCACCGAGCGCGCGTGCGCCCAGGTGCACCAGATGAAAGTCCTGCACGACGCCGTCGACCGCGCTGTAGGTGGCCATCGGCGAGACGACGATGCGGTTCTTCAGCCGCGCACCGCGGATCTGCAATGGCAACAGCATTGGCGGCAGCGCCGGCGCCGGCGTTGTCGATGCCGCTGGTGCCGCTGGTGCCGCGGGTGCCGCTGGTGCCGCAGTCGAAGGCGCTTGCTCAGCAAGTTCCGTCCCGTCCTGCCCGCCTGGCGCAGGCTGGTGCGTCGCCATCCATTGCTCAAAGCCATCCAGCCAGCGCGCATCGCGCAGGCGCAGATTTTCGTGGCTGATGCGTTGCGAGCGGGTAAGCAGCGAATAGGCGAACTGTTCGATCTGCATGTCGCTGTAGCGGTCCACGTTCTCGAACCATTCGGTCGAGTTGCGTGCTGCGTTCTGGATCTTGAGCACCTCGACACTGCGCCGGTCTTCGTAATGCTGCAATACGCCGTCCATGCCCTGCGCATCACGGGCGCGGGCAAAGGCATTGGCCAGGTCGATCGCGTCCTCAAGCGCCAGTTTGGTGCCGCTGCCGATCGAGAAATGCGCGGTATGGGCCGCGTCTCCCATCAGCACGAACGGCACCCGGCCCTGCGGCAGATCGACCCGGTGCACCCAGGTCTTGCACATCACGCGCGGAAAGCGGATCCAGTTGGCCGACCCACGCAGATGGGTGGCGTTGTTGATCAGCGCATGGCCGTCCAGGTAGCGGGCAAACAGGCGCTCGCAAAAGGCAACCGCCTCGGCCGGCTCCATTTGATCCAGACCATGGGCCTGCCACACATCCTGCGGCGTCTCGACGATGAAGGTCGATGTGCGATCGTCGAATTTGTAGGCATGGGCCTGGAACCAGCCGTGCTCGGTCTGTTCGAAAGCGAAGGTGAAGGCGTCAAAGGTCTTGTGCGTGCCCAGCCAGACGAAGCGGCACAAGCGCGTATCGATGTCGGGCTCAAAGACCTGGGCATAGCGGGTGCGGATACGGCTGTTCAGTCCATCGCAGGCGATCACCAGATCGGCCTGGTATTCGATGGCCAGGGCCTGGTCGTCGGCAACATCGCGCTCGAACACCAGTTCGACACCCACCGCGATGCAACGCTCCTGCAGGATATTGAGCAAGTGCTTGCGCCCGATACCGCAAAAACCATGGCCGCCCGATCGCACGCTCGCGCCTTTGAAAAAGACCTCGATATCGTCCCAGTGGTTGAGCGCATCGCCGATCTGCTGCGCGCTCGGCGGGTCGGCCAGTGCCAGGTTGTCCAGCGTCTGGTCGGACAACACGACGCCCCAGCCGAAGGTGTCAAAGGGCTTGTTGCGCTCAACCACGACGACCCGGTGACCCGGGTCCTGCAGCTTCATCAGCAGCCCGAAGTACAGGCCTGCCGGGCCGCCACCGATACACAGTATGTTCATGGAAAAATAGTTTACGCCTAAAGAAAATGCTGTCAAGCACACCAACTGCAGGGAGTTTGCGCAATGCGGTTGACGAACCGTCTCGCCTTGGCATAAATTGCAGCCATGGAGCACTTGATTCGCAGTGCCGAGTCTCGACTGGCACTTTTGAACCTCCCGCTGAGCCTCAGACTGCCCGGCGGCCGCCTGCTGGGTTCCGATCGTGCTGGCGTCAAGCTGGCGTTTTCGCGCTGGCCCGGTGTTGCGTTGCTGGCGGCAGGTCAGATCGGCAAGATTGCAGAGGGCTTTGTCGAAGACCGCATCCGTATCGATGGCGCAATGCGCGACGTGATGGATGTCGCAGCCAGGCTGCTGCCATCGTCACCGGTACCAAGCAGTGTGTCGTGGTGGAAGCGCGCCGCGATGCGCGTGCGCTCGGCGGCATTGCATTCGATCGAGCGCGACGCCGCCCAGGTGCAGTTCCACTATGACGTGAGTGACGAATTCTATGCGCTATGGCTGGACCCGAAGCGGGTCTACTCCTGTGCCTATTTTGCCCAGCCCGGACTGACACTGGCCCAGGCTCAGGAAGCCAAACTCGATCATATCTGCCGCAAGCTGATGCTGCGCAAGGGCGAGCGCTTCCTGGACATCGGTGCCGGCTGGGGCGCTTTGCTGCTATGGGCCGCCGAGCACTATGGGGTCGATGCCACCGGCATCACGCTGTCGAAAAACCAGCATGCGCATGTGTCGCAGCTGATTCGCGAGCGCGGTCTGGCCTCCCGGGTACGGGTGGTGCTGCGCGACTACCGCGACCTTTGCGAGCAGCCGACCTTTGACAAGATCGCCTCGGTCGGCATGATTGAGCATGTCGGACAGGCCAGGCTGGGCAAGTATTTCAGCAAGATCCACCAGTTGCTTGTGCCAGGCGGTCTGGTGCTCAACCATGGCATCACGTCAACCAGTCCCCAGGCCAGCCCCATGGGTGCTGGCATCAGCGACTTCATCGAGAAGTACATATTTCCGGGTGGCGAACTGCTGCATGTCAGCCTGCTGCTACAGGAAGGCGCAGCAGCCGGTCTGGAAATGCTGGACACCGAAAACCTGCGGCCGCACTATGCGCGTACCTTGTGGGCCTGGTCGGACGGGCTGGAGTCACAGCTCGGACAGGCACTTTCGGCATTGCGCTCCAATGGCAGTTCACAGGCGCAGGCTGAGCGCGCATTGCGTGCCTATCGGCTCTATCTGGCCGGAAGCGCCATGAGTTTCGAGCGCGGCTGGCTGTCGCTGCACCAGATACTGGCGTCAAAGCCCAGCGCGGCCGTAAATCCCGACAGTCCAACCGGCGCAGGTACCCGTTACCCCTTCACGCGCAATTACATGTACCCTTGAATCGTTTCCCTTGCGTTTGTGCGGGGGACGAGACAATGCACGATTGAGGGCTTCATCCATGTTGTACAAATTCAAATCCAAGGCCGCTGGCGACCTGATCCTGTTGCAAGCCAGTGGCGAGCGCATCCTGAAAATCATCGGCAAGGACGCAGGGCCCAAGGGCATCATCCTGCCCGAGCAGATGCCGGGGGCCATTGCGGCACTGGAACAGGAGATTGCACAGAACCAGGGTGCGCAGAACAGCGAGCCGGAAAAAGACGAGGGCAAGGTCGACGATACGCCTCAAGCCGAGCACGTGAGTCTGCGTCAGCGCGCCGCACCCTTTATCGACATGCTCGAGCGCTGCCACAAGGCCGACACGGAGATCGTCTGGGGGGTGTGAGTTCGCGGCTTCCGGCCTGATCGGCGCCGGCTACAAGATGGCGGGGTTCACTGCGCTGCCCGGTATCGATCGACCGCCGCTCGACAGGTCATTCCCGGCATCACGCCCGCTTGCAGCGCCGCGGCGTTGCAATGGCTCACCATGCCCGAGGCCAGGGAACTTGCGGCGTCTCCGATGCGCGCGCTCAGATGCGACACGGTGCAGGCAGCGTGGCCCTGCCGTTGCAGCAGGTCCAGCGCAGCCAGTCCGGCGTTGTCCAAACCAACGCCCGCATCATTGAAAACACTCAAGGCCGGTAGCACCGCCAGCGCATAGCGCGCCGAACTGGCGCCACCATGCGATCCGCTGACCGCGATGCAGCCAGCGTCAAGCGGCCCCAGCTCGGTGATCGAATCGACCACCCGCAACGGCGGGCCGCCCACTGGCTCAGTCGGCAAACTGCTTGGATGCGTCGATGACCGTCTTGAGCTTGGCCATCTCGGCGGCGACAAAGGCCTTGTGCGCTGCCGGCTCCAGGCGACCGTCGCTGATCACCAGAGCGCCCAGCGCTTCCTGCTTCCTGACGAAGTCCGGGTCCTTGAGCGCCAGTTTCAGGCCATCGTTGATCTGCTTGAGCACCGCCGGCGGCGTGCCCTTGGGCGCATACAGGCCGTGCCAGACAGTGAGGTCAAATCCCTTGAGGCCCATTTCCTGCAGCGTCGGATAGTCCTTGAGCAGCTTGTGCTTGGACAATGGCTTGGCCGTCGTGACCGCAAAGGCCTTGACCTTGCCCGCTTCGATCTGCCCGGTGGTATTGGTCGTCTGGTCGCACATCAGGTCGACCTGGCCGCCGAGCAGCGCGTTCATCGCCGGCCCGGTGCCGCTGTAGGGAATCGTCGTCATGGCTTCGCTGGCCTTGACCGCCGACTGCCACATCAGGCTGCACAGGTGCGATGCCGATCCGAGGCCGGCATGGGCAATATTGAGCTTGCCGGCATTGGCGCGGATGTAATTCTCGAAGTCGCGATAGGTGTTGGCCGGCAATTGTGGCTTGCCGATCAGCGTCATCGGTACTTCGTTGACCATGCCCAGAAACTCGAAGTCTTCCAGCGGCTTGTAGGAGATCTTCTTGTACAGCGCCGGCGTCGCCGCCATGCCGATATGAAACAGCAGCAGGGTATGCCCATCGGGCGCGGCGCGGGCAACCTTGGTGGCGCCGATCGTGCCGCCCGCGCCGGCCGCGTTCTCGACCACGAAGTTGGCATTGCCGCCCATGGACTTGCGCATGGCCTCGCCCAACTGGCGTGCCACCAGGTCGGTCGGGCCGCCGGCCGCGAACGGCACGACGATGGAGATGGGTCGCGAGCCCGGATAGGTCTGCGCGTTGGCAAACATCGCAGTCGCCGCAGCGGCAATAACTAGAAGTCGTTTCATGGATCTGGAACGCAAAGTGAGTGAAGGCAGGAGTGTACGGAGCGCCAGCGCACAACGCATCAAGGAAACTACGTATGAGCCTATCGATCGCCGGTACTTTGCCCGGCAACAGCGGCTTACTTGTAACTGCGCGCGTCCTCGATCACCTTGCCGTCGTTGGGCAAACTGCCAGGCAGGACGAGCTCCACTTCACCACGCAATTTGGTCACTTCGCGAATTGCCGAGCCGATCTTCTCGATCAGGCCATCGGGCCCGCTGCAGCTGGTCTCCACCTGCAGCGTCATCGTGTCGTTGGCCATCTCGCCGCGCACCACGAGGCGCGCCTTGACCACTTCCGGGAAGCGCCGCGCGATCGCGTCGACCTGGCCCGGATGCACGAACATGCCGCGGATCTTGGTAGTCTGGTCGGCGCGCCCCATCCAGCCCTTGATGCGCCGGTTGGTGCGCCCGCTCGGGCAGCTGCCGGGCATCACCGCACTGAGATCACCCGTACCAAAGCGGATCAGCGGATAGACCGGGTTCAGGCTGGTCACCACCAGTTCACCGACCTCGCCATCGGGCAGCGGATCGCCGGTTCCGGGCCGCACGATCTCGACCAGCACACCCTCGTCCAGCACCAGCCCTTCGCGCGCGCTGGTCTCATAGGCGATCAGCCCCAGATCGGCGGTCGCGAAGCACTGGTAACCCTGGATGCCGTGCTCGGCAAACCAGTCGCGCAGGCTCGGCGGGTAGGCCTCGCCGCCAAACAGGGCCTTGCCCACGCTGGGCAGGGCGACTCCCATGGCCGCTGCCTTCTCGACGATGATCTTGAGGAAACTGGGCGTGCCGATGTAGCCGGCCGGACGCAGTTCAGCCATCGCCTGCACCTGCTGCTCGGTCTGCCCGGTGCCCGCGGCGAACACGGTGCAGCCCAGCGCGTGCGCACCGGTTTCCATCATCGAGCCGGCCGGAACGAAGTGATAGCTGAAGCAGTTGTGGATCAGTTCGCCAGGGCGGAAACCCGCCGCGAACATGGCCCGCGCCATGCGCCAGTAGTCGACGCCATTGCCCTCGGGCTCGTAGATCGGGCCCGGGCTGGCGAAGATGCGCGGCATCGCCGCGCCATAGCCCACCGTGGCGAAGCCGCCAAAGGGCGTGCTCGCGCGCTGCTGCTGCTGGCGCTCGAGCAGCGCATGCTTGCGCGTCACTGGCAAGGCCGCCAGCTTGGCGCGACTATCGATGCTGGCCGCATCGACACCAGCCAGAAACTCGGCGAATGCCGGGCTGGCGCTTTGCGCATGCGCGATCTGCGCCGGCAAGGCCTGCAACAGGGCGGCCTCGCGCTGCGCGGGGTCGCGGATTTCCAGATCGTCGTAATGCTCGCTCATAGGTTGTGCCATTGGTATGTCGGAAGATCAACTCGGGCCGGCGCTCAGGCCAGCCAGCGCTTGCGCCGCTTGTAGCTCTTGCCGTCCTTGAACGACTTGCGCTCGCCGCCGCCCATTCCCAGGTAGAACTCCTTGACGTCCTCGTTGTCGCGCAGCTCGCTGGCCACGCCGTCCATCACGACCCGGCCGCTCTCCATGATGTAGCCATAGTCGGCGTATTTCAGCGCCATGTTGGTGTTCTGCTCGGCCAGCAGGAAGGTGACCTTCTCCTTGGTGTTGAGGTCGCGCACGATGTTGAAGACCTCCTCCACCAGTTGTGGCGCCAGGCCCATCGAGGGTTCGTCGAGCAGCACCACGCTCGGGTTGGCCATCAGCGCGCGTCCGATCGCGCACATCTGCTGCTCGCCACCCGAGGTGTAGGCGGCCTGGCTGGTGCGGCGCGTCTTGAGGCGCGGGAAGTAGGTGTAGACCTTGTCCAGGTTGCGCGCGATCTCGGCCTTGTCCTTGCGCGTGTAGGAGCCGGTCATCAGGTTCTCTTCGATCGTGAGGTGGGCAAAACAGTGTCGCCCTTCCATGACCTGCACCACGCCGCGCTCGACAAGGTCGGACGGCGACAGGTTCTCGATGCGTTCACCGCGCAGCTCGATCGAACCCTTGGTGACCTCGCCGCGCTCGCCCTTGAGCAGGTTGGAGACGGCGCGCAGCGTGGTGGTCTTGCCGGCGCCGTTGCCGCCCAGGATCGCGACGATCTTGCCGTCGGGAACCTGGAGCGAGACGCCCTTGAGCACCAGGATCACATGGTTGTAGATGACCTCGATGCCGTTGACATTGAGGACGATGTCTGAAGTACTCATGGACGATTCCGGTTAATGGGTTGCAAGGCCAACTGAAAGGCCAGGGATACTGCCCTTTCAGTTGGCGGCGCGTTGCCGAGCCGCCGCCGGGCCAACCGGATTGCCATCGGCAAGCCGGTCGGCCCCTGGCACATCAGGACTGGCAGTCCGCGGGCGTACGACGGGTCAGCTTCTTCTCGGCTGCGTACTTGTCAGCCGCTGCCTTGACCATCGGCTTGATGATCTGG
>JBBKVW010000309.1:0-7942 GCA_037968655.1 Burkholderiaceae bacterium | reverse complement strand
TTCCTGCTTCATCTCCAGCATCTTGACCGGAATGCCGGCATTGAGAAAGTTCATCGAGATGCCGCCGCCCATGGTGCCGGCGCCGATCACCGCCAGTGAGGCGACCTCGCGTTTGGGCGTATCGGCCGGCACATCGGGAATCTTGGAGGTGGCGCGTTCGGCCATGAACAGATGGCGCAGCGCGCCGCTCTCGGGCGTGAACATCAGGTTGGTGAAAATCTCGCGCTCGCTGGCAAGGCCCTGATCCATCTTCTGCTTGGTGGCCAGTTCGACTGCGTCGACGCATTTGAGCGGCGCCGGGAAGTTCTTGGACATGCCGCCCACCATGTTGCGGGCAAACTGGAAATACGCGTCGCCCAGCGGGTGCTTGCACGGCAGGTCGCGTACCAGGGGCAGCGGCCTTGCGTCGGCAACAGAACGGGCCAGTTCCAGCGCGTCGTCGAGCAGGGATTCGTTGGAGCCGGCCATCTTGTCAAACAGCTTTTGACCCGGCAGGCTGGCAAGCAACTCGCTGTTTTGCGGCTCGCCACTGACGATCATGTTCAGCGCCACTTCGACTCCCAGCACGCGCGGCAGGCGCTGCGTGCCGCCGGCTCCGGGGATCAAGCCCAGCTTGACTTCGGGCAACGCAACCTTGCAGCCGGGCGCCGCGATCCGATAGTGGCAACCCAGCGCAAGCTCCAGCCCACCGCCCATCACCACCGAATGCATGGCGGCAATCACCGGCTTGGTCGAATTCTCGATTGCCTTGATGACGCTCAGCAGATTGGGTTCCTGCCCCGCCTTGGGCGAGCCGAACTCCTTGATGTCGGCCCCGCCGGAAAAGGCCCTTCCGGCGCCGGTAATCACGACCGCCTTGATCTTGGAACTGACCAAGCCGCGGGCAAGGCCCTTGACGATGGCGCGGCGCGTCGCGAAACCCAGGCCGTTGACGGGGGGGTTGTCCAGTGTGATGACGGCCACGTTGCGGTGGACTTTGTAATGTGCTGTCATGTGTGCTTCCTTGAGAAAAACGAGAGCCGGAAGAAAAATAGAACGATCGTTCGTTTCGATTCATTGTAGGGTCGGTGCTGTTCCAGGAGGCCAGCGGCAAGTCCCCATCGGGACAAAACGGCAGGCCTTGGACAGGCCATCGCCAGGAGCTCCGCGTATCGACGGCCTGCTCAGCCAGCCTCTACCGGCCAGCCTTCGCGATGCCGGCCCGCTGCCCCTCAGGTACCCGGTAGTTTGTAGTCCCTGAGCTGCTCGCGCAGCTTGGTCTTCTGCATCTTGCCGGTACCACCCAAGGGAATCGCATCGACGAAGACCACATCGTCGGGCACCTGCCACTTGGCGATCTTGCCCTCATAGAACGCCAGCAGCGCGTCGCGCGTGACGTCGGCTCCCGGTTTCTTGACCACGGCAATGATCGGCCGCTCGTCCCACTTGGCGTGCCTGACGCCGATGCAGGCCGCCATGGCAACTGCCGGATGCGCGACCGCGATGTTCTCCACGTCGATCGAGCTGATCCATTCGCCGCCGGACTTGATCACGTCCTTGCTGCGATCGGTGATCTGCATGTAGCCATCTGCATCGATGGTGGCCACGTCGCCGGTCGGAAACCAGCCGTCAATAAGCGGCGAGCCCTCCTCCGACTTGAAATAATCGCTGATGATCCACGGACCCTTTACCAGCAGGTCGCCATAGGCTTTGCCGTCCCAGGGCTGCTCCTTGCCGTCGGGGTCGACGATTTTCATGTCGACACCATAGATGCCGCGGCCCTGCTTGAGGCGGACCGCCATCTTTTCCTTGTCGCCCAGGCCCTGGTGCTTGTTCTTCAGCGTGCAGACAGTGCCCAGGGGTGACATCTCGGTCATGCCCCAGGCATGCAGCACTTCGACGCCATAGTCGTCACTGAACGCGGCGATCATGGCCGGCGGGCAGGCCGAGCCGCCAATCACGGTACGCTTGAGCGTCGAGAACTGCAGCTTGCCGGCCTGCATGTGCGACAGCATCATCTGCCATACGGTGGGCACGCCAGCGGCGAAGGTGACCTGCTCGGACTCGATCAACTCGAAGATCGACTTACCATCCATCGCCGGGCCGGGAAATACCATCTTGCAGCCGGTCATCGCGGCCGAGTACGGCAGGCCCCAGGCGTTGACGTGGAACATCGGCACCACGGGCAGCACCGAATCGCGGGCGCTCATGTTCAGCGCATCGGGCAAGGCGCCGGCAAAGGCATGCAGCAGGGTCGAACGGTGGCTGTACAGCACTGCCTTGGGGTTGCCAGTGGTGCCACTGGTGTAGCACATGCTCGACGCAGAGTTCTCGTCGAATTCGGGCCAGGCATAGCCTTCGGACTGTGGCTCTATCCAGGCCTCGTAGCTCTGCAGCCCTTTGATGCCGCTGTCAGCGGGCAGTTTGTCGGCATCACACAGCGCGATGAAATGGCGCACCGTCGTCAATTTGGTGTGAATCGCCTGGATGATGGGCAGGAAGCTCAAGTCAAAGCACAGCACCTGGTCCTCGGCGTGGTTTGCGATCCAGGCGATCTGTTCCGGATGCAATCGCGGATTGAGGGTATGCAGCACCCGCCCGGAACCACTGACACCGAAATACAGTTCCAGATGTCGGTAACCGTTCCAGGCCAGGGTTGCGACCCGGTCGCT
The DNA here is from genome assembly GCA_037968655.1 of Burkholderiaceae bacterium. Lineage (GTDB taxonomy): Bacteria > Pseudomonadota > Gammaproteobacteria > Burkholderiales > Burkholderiaceae_C > CAISIP01. The sequence goes on along the minus strand of JBBKVW010000309.1, from coordinate 5,291 downwards.
GAATTCGAGCTTCAGGCCATCCAGGGCGTTGGCAACCTTGCGCGCGCGCCGGGCGATCTGCGAATAGTTGCAGCGGTGGATATCGCCCTCCACCCGCCGCGAGACGATTTCGCCGCTGCCGTGATGCCGCTCTGCGAATTCGATCAGCGACGAAATCATCAATGGCTGGTTCTGCATCAGACCTAGCATGTTCATAACTCCTGTTGGACGATGTGCCACCTCGGTGGGGCCATCTTTTTTTGTGGGGCCCCTAGTATTACGCAGTTGCCCCGCCGATTGGCCCGCTTTCGATGCAGGCCTTGCGCCGGGCCGATGCCCGGCTGAGGCAACTGCAGGACAATGTCTTCATGGATATGCCTGTCTCGCCCGCCCCAGCCACGTCGACGCCACTGCAAGCGCGCTGGCGCAACGATTTCGCGGCACTCGACCCGGCGCTGTACACGCGCTTGCCGCCAACACCGCTGTCAGAACCGTATTGGGTCGGGCGAAGCCAGCGCGTGGCTGAACTGCTCGAACTGGACCACCCATGGATGGATTCGGATGTGGCGCTGCAAGCCCTTACCGGCAATCTCATCCTGACTGGCACCCAGCCGCTGGCCAGTGTCTACAGCGGCCATCAGTTCGGCCATTGGGCAGGCCAACTCGGCGACGGGCGCGCCATATTGCTGGGCGAACTGCAGTTGCAGGACGGCTCGGGCCTGGAACTGCAGCTCAAAGGCGCCGGACTCACGCCCTACTCGCGCATGGGCGACGGGCGTGCCGTGCTGCGTAGTTCGATCCGGGAGTTCCTGTGTTCCGAGGCCATGGCCGGCCTGGGCATTGCCACGACCCGGGCCCTGTGCGTCACCGGCTCGGACGCGCCGGTGCGCCGCGAAAGCATCGAAACCGCAGCCGTGGTTACCCGCGTCGCGCCCAGCTTTCTGCGCTTTGGCCATTTCGAGCATTTCAGCTACAGCGGTGACCATGCCCAGCTCAAGACCCTGGCCGACTACACGATCGATCGCTATTACCCGCAATGCCGCGCCATGCAGGAGTTGGGCGGCAACGCATACGCCGCATTGCTGCAGGCGGTGAGCGAACGCACCGCTGTGTTACTGGCCCAATGGCAGTCGGTCGGCTTTTGCCATGGCGTCATGAATACCGACAACATGAGCATGCTGGGACTGACGATCGACTACGGTCCGTTCCAGTTCCTGGACGCATTCGACCCGGCCCACATCTGCAACCATTCAGACACCCAGGGCCGTTATGCCTTCAATCGCCAGCCCAATATCGCCTACTGGAACCTGTTCTGCCTCGGCCAGGCCCTGTTGCCGCTGATCGGCGAACAAGAGCTGGCATTGCAGGCGCTGGAGTCGTACAAGAGCATGTTTCCGGAGGCATTGCAGCAGCGCTTTGCCGAAAAGCTGGGCCTGGGTGAACTGCTTAACAGCGACCTGGCGCTGATCGAGGATGCGCTGAAGCTGCTTGCCGCAGGTCGGGTTGACTACACGATTTTCTGGCGCCGCCTGAGCCATGCAGTTGCCGATGGCAATACCGAGCCGGTGCGCGATTTGTTCGCCGACCGTGCGGCGTTCGACATCTGGCTGCTGCGCTACGAGGAGCGCGTCGCTCAGCAGGACCGGGCTGCCGCCGGCCGCGGCATGTTGCGCGCCAATCCCAAGTATGTGCTGCGCAACCATCTGGGCGAACAGGCGATTCGGGCCGCCCGCACGAAGGATTTTTCTGAAGTGGCCACGCTGCTGGCATTGCTCGACGACCCGTTTGACGAGCACCCGCAGCACGACGCCTATGCCGGTTTCCCGCCGGATTGGGCTTCGGGCATTGAAATCAGCTGTTCGTCCTGAATGCCACCTGCTTCGATTGCCGTGCCGGTTGGCAGCCGTGGAATCAACCGGGCTTGCCGGGATCTGCTGGCCAGATCGGGGGCTGCGTCGGCTCGCCAGAATGGCGGCGGCGGATCGACGAAAATGTCGCTCCAAGCAAGGTCGATGGCCGATTGTGTCGGCAGCGCACCAATATCCCGATACGCCAGACGCCCCCGACCATGACTTCGCTGACAGCCCGGGGACCATACGAAAACGCTGCCGGATGCGTTTGCCAACACTGAAAATTGAGACCGCATGAGAATACTGATCGATTTCTTCCCCATCCTGCTGTTTTTCGGCGCCTACAAGTTCTACGACATCTATGTCGCCACCGGCGTGCTGATGGCGGCCACGGTGATGCAGACTGCGCTGATGTATGCGATCGACCGCAAGGTCTCGACGATGCAGAAGATCACGCTGGGCATGATCGTCGCCTTCGGTTCGCTCACGCTGTACCTGCAGGACGAACGCTTCATCAAGTGGAAACCGACCGTGCTGTATATCGCGATCGCGATCGCACTGATCGTCACGGTCTGGATCTTCAAGAAAAGTTTTCTCAAGCTGATGCTGGGCGCGCAGATCGAACTGCCCGACAAGGTCTGGATGCGGCTCAATTTTGCGTGGATCGCCTATTGCTTCTTCATGGCAGCCATCAATGGCTATGTGGCGGCCTATTTCAGCACCGAGAACTGGGTCAATTTCAAGCTCTGGGGCTATGTGTTTCCACTGGCATTCCTGATCGGTCAGGGCTTTTATATATCGCCGCATCTCAAGGCCGACGAGGTCGACAAATCCGGAAAATCCGACAAACCCGGCGAGTCGGGCGCCGGCAACTGAACATGATCATTTCCGCCACGGCGATCGAGCAGTGCCTGCGCGAGCAGCTGGCGCCGCAGCAACTGCAGGTCATCGACGAAAGCTACCAGCATGCCGGCCATGTGGGCGCCAATGACAGCGGCGTCGGCACCCATTTCCGGGTCCGCATCCAGTCGGCGCAATTCGATACGAAGTCGCGCGTTGCCTGCCATCGCCTTGTGTATGATGCGCTGCACGAATTTATCGACCAGGGCCTGCATGCGCTGGCGATTGAAGTAGTTCGATAGCCAAGCTTCCCCTGAAACCGCGTCCGACAGACCGGTAATTCCCCCTAAACCCATGAGAGAAACCATGAACCGATCACTGATTGCCGCCTTGATTGCGGCAGCCTTCACCACCCTGGCCCCGCTGACGGCGGCGGCGCAGAACGTTGCCATCGTCAACGGCAAGGCAGTGCCGATTGCCCGCGTCGAGGCACTGGCAGCACAAGTTGTCAAGTCCGGCCGGCCGGTCACGCCCGAGATGAAGGGCCAGTTGCGCGACGAAGTGATCACCCGCGAGGTATTCATGCAGGAGGCGCAAAAACGCGGCCTGGATGTGACCGAAGAATTCAGGTTCCAGATGGAGTTTGCGCGCCAATCGCTGCTGATCCGCGAGCTGTTCAGCGACTATGAGCAGAAAAACCCGGTGACAGATGCCGACGCCAAGGCCGAGTACGACAAGTTCGCGGCGGCCAATGGCGGCAAGGAATACAAGGCCAGCCACATCCTGGTCGAGAAAGAGGCCGAAGCCAAGGCCATCATCGAAAGCCTGAAGAAAGGCGGCAAATTCGAGGAGATTGCCAAGAAATCGTCCAAGGACCCGGGCTCCGGCGCCAACGGTGGTGATCTGGACTGGTCCGCAGCAGCCGGCTATGTGAAGGAATTCTCGGACGCCATGGTCGCCCTGGAAAAGGGCAAGAGCAGCGCGACGCCGGTCAAGTCACAGTTTGGTTTTCACATCATCCGCCTGGACGACGTGCGCGAGGCGCAGTTGCCCAAGTTCGACGAGGTCAAGCCACAGATCCTGCAGCAGTTGAAACAGCAAAAGCTGGCCAAGTTCCAGCAGGACCTGCGCGACAAGGCGAAGATTGAATAAGGCTGGTGGCAGCCTGAGCAACCGTTATTTGGCAGGTGCAGTTGTGCTGCCCGGCCAAGACACATGACAAACGCGGCACATTGCCGCGTTTGTCTTTTCAGCCTCAGCCCGCCGCCTGCCTCATTTCAGCAGCAACTGCGCGAGTGACAAACCAGCAATTAGCACCGGTTGGTGCAGCATGTAGAACGCCAGGCTGCGCCGTCCCAGCCAGGCCAATGGCTGCGCCACACCGCCGGACAGGCGCCCGCCCTGCCCCGGCGCACCCAGTCGCATCCAGGCACTGGCAGAGGCAACGCCGATCCAGACCACACCCATCCAGGGCAGCAGCGGCACATAGTCCTCGGTGATCGGTTTCTGCGTGATCAGGCCCAGCCAGTTCAGGGTTGGCGCATTGAAGCGGCTTGCCAAGACCGGATCGCCCAGCCAGCCCTGCGCAAGGGCTGGTGCCAGCAACGCCAGGGCGGCCGGAATCAGACACCACAGGCCCCAACGCGCCGTCAGCCGGGCCACAATCAGCATCAGCGCCATGCCGTGCAGCACGCCAAAGTAGATGAAGCTGCGCGGAAACATCAGCCACGAACCCAGGCTCACCAGCAGCGCGCCCAGCGCAATCCATACCCATCGCCTCCAGAATCGCGGCCATTGCTGACCAGCCTGCCAGGCCAGCATCTGGCCGAAGCCGGCGCAGAACAGGAACAGGCTCAGGATCAGCGTGCGCTGCGTCGTCCATAGCGGATCCCGGTAGAAGTCCAGTCGCGCAAAGCCAAAGTTGTTCAGGTCAAAGAAGAAATGGTAGAGCGCCATCCACACCAGGGCGCAGCCGCGCAGCACGTCGATCGCATCGAAGCGATCTGAAAGCACGGGAGCGGGCCTGCCAGACATGCACGGCAGTGTACGGTCGCGCGTGCGATCCTCGACGCGGCGCTGGGCCGACAGCGATCCTCGACTCGGCGGCGGACGACCGCTCGAAATCGGCGCCAGCTCTGGCCTATCGCGGCGGCAGGCGCTTGAGACGCGCGGCCAGCCACGCGCTGACGGCGCCACACAAGGCGATCAGGCCGATACCGGTCAGTGATTGCGCGTCCGGCACATGGGCAAAGAAAACAGCGCCGGCGATCACCGCCAATGCCACCTGCGTATATAGATAGGGCATCAGCGTCGACGCGCTTGCATGCTGGTAGCTCAGGGTCAGCAGAAAATGGCCGCCCGCGCCCAGCACACCCATCAGACCCATCAACAACCACAGCTGCGGCGACTCCACCGCCGACCAGGTCAGCGGCAAGGCCAGCGTCAGCACCACGGCACCAACCCAGCCGCTGCAAAAATGCGTGGCCGCCGGGTTTTCCCCCTGGCGTGCCATATGGCTCGTCAGCAGTTGAAAGCAGGTGCTGCCCGCCATGCAGGCCAGCGCCAGCACGGCGCTCCAGCCAAATTGGCCACTGCCGGGCCGGATGATCACCATCGCCCCGG
>JBBKVW010000308.1:0-4444 GCA_037968655.1 Burkholderiaceae bacterium | reverse complement strand
CGCATCTGGCGCGCCACAAATGCCCGCGCTCAATCGACTTCAGCGAACAACTGCCGCGCACGCCGACCGGCAAGCTGTTCAAGCGGCAGTTGAGGGATCCGTACTGGGTTGGGCGGGCGAGCCGTATATTTTGAACGGCGCGAAAGTCGGCTGACCTTCTGGGGTTGATAGTGCAATTCGAAGGCGAATTGCAGGCTCGCCCTCACCCCAGGCCGTAGCTGGTCGCCACCCCCGCAAACACTGCAAATCCCAGCCAGTGATTCAACCGAAATGCCTTGAAGCACTGGTCGCGCTGGCGTTCGCGTATCAACCATCCGTGCCATAGGGCCTGCCCGGCGGCGGCGAGTATGCCGAGCAGGAACCAGACCGAGCCGGCGATGGGCCATACCAGCGCGAACCACAGGCCGATGTGGATGGCGTAGAAGGTGATGATGGCCCAGATGTCGAATCGGCCCAGCGTGATGGCCGACGTCTTGATGCCGATGCGCAGGTCGTCGTCGCGGTCGACCATGGCGTATTCGGTGTCGTAGGCCAGCACCCAGAACAGGTTGCCCAGCAGCAGCAGCCAGGCCAGTGGCGGCACGGCGTTGTGCAATGCGGTCAGGTCGACGCTGGGGCCGCCGCGTACTGCCGCAAATGCCATCGGAATGCCAAAGCTGAAGGCCACGCCCAGCACCGCCTGAGGCATCGAGAAAAAGCGCTTCGAATACGGATAGACCACGGTGACCAGCAGGGCCGCGAACGACAGCGCGACGGTGAGCCGATTGGTCGTCAGCACCAGCGCAAAGGCCACCAGGGCCAGCGCAGCGCCCAGCAGCAGCGCCTCGGTGGTCGACACGGCGCCGCTGGTGACCGGTCGCTGCGCGGTGCGCTTCACGTGCTTGTCGAAATCGCGGTCGGCCACGTCGTTGATGCAGCAACCCGCGCTGCGCATCAGGACGGTGCCCAGCGTGAACACCAGCAGCAGGTGCCAGCCAGGAAAGCCGCCGGCTGCGATCCACAGCGCGCTCAGCGTGGGCCACAGCAGCAGCAGCCAGCCGGCCGGGCGGTCCCAGCGGATCAGTTGCAGGTACAGAGCCAGTCGCGACGGTGCAGTCGATGGGGATGGCGCGCCCATCAGAGTGGCCCCCGTGGCAAGGCATCGCCCAGGTCGATGCGCATCGCAAAGCGGCCGGCCATCACGACAGCCGCTTCACGCCTGGCAGTGCGCAGGCATAGACCGCATTGCGCAGCGCCGCGATCGCCTCGTAGCGGGTAAAGCTGCGCCGCCAGGCAAGCACCACGCGACGCGTCGGCGGCGGCGCACCACTGGGGTCGCTGACCGGCAGGTAATGGATATAGGCATCGTCGTCCTTGCGCCGCGCCGCCTTGCCTAGCAACGCGTCGGCCGGCACGCCCAGGCGCGGCACCAGTGTCACGCCCATGCCCGAGGCCACCATGTGCTTGATGGTCTCCAGCGACGAACCCTCGAAGCTGCGCGCAATGCCTTCGGAATTGCCCGAGAAGCGGGCGAACTCCGGGCAGACCTCCAGCACATGGTCGCGAAAACAATGGCCGGTGCCCAGCAGCAGCATGGTCTCCTGCTTGAGCTGCTCGGTGCTGACCGAACGGCCCTTGGCCAGCGCGTGCTTGCGCGGCACGGCGGCGACGAAGGGCTCGTCATACAGCGGCGCAATCGCCAGCCCGGCGTCGGGAAACGGTTCGGCCAGGATGGCGCAATCGAGCTCGCCCATGCGCAGCATCTCCAGCAGCTTGACGGTGAAGTTCTCCTGCAGCATCAGCGGCATCTGCGGCGTCAGCTCGATCGCATGGCGCACCAGGTCGGGCAGCAAATAGGGCGCGATGGTGTAGATCACACCCAGGCGCAGCGGGCCGGCCAGCGGGTCCTTGCCGCGCCGGGCAATCTCGCGAATGCCGGCCGCCTGCTCCAGCACGGTCTGGGCCTGGCGCACGACTTCCTGGCCCAGTGGCGTCACCGTCACCTCGCTGGCGCTGCGCTCGAACAGCTTGAGATCGAGCTCTTCCTCCAGCTTTTTCACCGCCACCGACAGCGTGGGCTGCGACACGCTGCAGGCCTCGGCCGCCTTGCCGAAATGCCGCTCGCGCGCGACCGCGACGATGTATTTGAGTTCGGTCAGGGTCATGGGGGGATTGTCGTATGGAGGCCGCGGCTCAATGCGCGCGAGGCAGTTGCTGGGCCATCAGAACGCCGCGCGGTTCGCATCTGGGTCGGCGCCAATGAATGGCCCAAGATGGCCGGAGGTGAATGGGCAGTCTCTTCCTCGTTTCCTTGCAACTTCAACTTCTTGCCGGGTACCAAATACGCCGATCACGGATAGCCAGACGGACCGCGACTTGAATTCGTGGGACGTCTTTCCAGCCGTCAGACACCACCCGGCACGGCCTGCGCGTGAAGCCTCACGCCAAGGGCCTTGGCAACCTTGAGGACAGTAGCGAAGCTGGGATTGCCCTCCGCGCTGAGCGCCCGGTACAGGCTCTCGCGGCTGAGACCAGCGTCCCTGGCTACCTGCGACATGCCCTTTGCGCGAGCGATGTCGCCCAGGGCGCGGGCAATGCCAGCTGCGTCTTCGGGTGCTTCGTCGAGCCACGCGTCCAGGTAGGCGGCCATTTCCTGCGGCGTACGCAGATGCTCCGACACGTCATAGGCTGTAGTCTTGGTCTTCACAGATTTCTTCGCTGCAATCTTGGTCATGACGTTTACTCCGCAAAGTTCCGATTGAGCTCAAGCGCCTTGGCGATGTCCCTGGCCTGGGTTGACTTGTCGCCACCTGCAATCAACAACAGCAATCTGTCCCCCCGCGTCGAGTAGTACACCCTGTAGCCAGGACCTACGTCAACTTTGAGTTCGGACACGCCTTGCGTCAGATTGCGATGCGCACCGGGATTGCCGTGGATCAGGCGATCAACACGCATCAGTACCCTTGCTCGTCCGGCTTGGTCCCTGAGGCTATCGATCCAGTCGCGATACGCATCGGTTTTCTCGACTCGCATCGGGCAAGTGTAGCGCATAGGCTACAAGCCGCAGCGGGGATTGCGAGTGGATGTCGTTGCGTCTGACGCAAATTTCTCTTGCGACAGCTTCTTGCCTGCAGTTCGTAGCAACTGGCACACCGATGACGCAGATTCTTGCGTCGTCCGGACACATGCACGAGCCCACATTGGATGCCGCGTACTCGACTACAGGTGCTTCCCAAACAGCTACTACTATCACTATCGATCAGCCTCTTGCCGATGAGGGGCAGTCCACCTTCGAATGGTTAGGCGTCGCTGTCGCCGGCGAGAAAATTTGCCTGCCATTTCCTGGCATACATGAAGGTCGGATCAGCGCGGCACCGTCGTTCGTTCTCGCTTTCGATGTCCACGTCCGATAGTTCGAGATTCAATGGATCTGCGTGCGGTTGTGCGATGTAAAAAGCCGTATCCAGATAGGCCTCTACGGTGTTGCCTTCCGGATCTGAAAAGTAAATCGAAAGGGATGCGCCATGATCAATGCAGCGCATATTTGACCCGCCACGATCAAGCGCTTCAATTCGGATGCGGCGTAGTTCCTGGATGTCTTGAACTTTGAACGACAGCTGCATGACGGTACTGAACGTTGCCTCGGGCGGCCGGCCGGAAGCCAAAACCAATTGATGGTGGGCCGTTGAGTCGCCACTCAGAAAAACCAATCTGTTTTTGAAGAGGACGCCGTCACCTCGATCGGTAACCCGAAGTCCAAAGAGCGATGTATAGAAAATGACCATGCCCTCAAGATCGCGTACGTACAGACCGAAATGCGACAGCTTTGGTTTTGTGGTGCTAGCCATGCCAACCTCCGTTTCGAATAGCGACGCTTCAACGAAGCTGACTCGAATCCCCTTTTCCGCTGGCCACCGTCATAAGGTATATCGCCGCGTCGGCCGGGGATTTCGGGGCGCTGCACGCCACTATTGTGCTCGCATTGCGGCGTTTCGCGCATCTGCTGCTGCGCTGTTTCCGTTCTTTCCGTGACCTGATGTTGGCCGGCTTCTAGATGTTGTGTGCCATGCAGTACCGGTGCCAATGCGCTGGCTCTCATGTTGCGAAGCGTTCGCAATTTGGTTGCCGACCTCGTACTGACTCAATCGCAGGGCACCAATCGCAGGGCACCAATCGCATGGCACCAATCGCTCGCTGGGTGCCAACGGGTTGAGCATCGCGAACTCAAAGCCTGTCACTTGCCTAGCTCGATACGGTTACTGCCTGCGGGGCCTGACCTGCGCTCAAGCAATCGCCCCGATCTCCCTCAAGCCTTGAGAAACTCCGCGCGCCCTCCCAACCACCGCGCCACATGCTGCTGCGCCATCGCGGGGTGCCGCTCCAGCATCTGCACCGCCGCATCCCGGGCCCATTCCAGCAGCGGCGCATCGGTTGCCAGATCGGCAAAACGCAGCAGCGCCGCACC
>JBBKVW010000307.1:0-18624 GCA_037968655.1 Burkholderiaceae bacterium | reverse complement strand
CAGCCAAGGTCCAGTGCAGCAGGCGCACCGGAATGCTCCAGATTGTGCGGGTCTGCACAGGCATCGAAGCGCCCACGCTCAGCGCTGCTTGGTCGGCACCGGTGCCAGCGTCACCGGGTGAAAGTAGAACTCGCCGCGCTCGCCTTTTTCGTTCAGGGCGTACACCTCGTAACAGCCTCCGTCTTCCTTGATGCGGCGCACGGTGTAGCCTTTCTCCTTCAATTGCAGTTCGAGCTTTTCCACCGATTGCCAGCCGCTCTTGGGCCCCGAGTCACAGGTTGCCAGACCAGTTGCCTGGGCCAGTGGCAGGCCGCACAGCAATGCGGCAGACAGCAGTGTCTTGACAGGTGTGTACATGGGAGCAGTTCCTTTCGTGGTCGACAGATTGTTCGCCCGACTGTAGCGATGCACGGTAAAGCGCGTGTGAAGTCTGCAAGCTTCAATGCGGGTGCCAACGCCGCCTATCTGAAGGTCCTGCCGAACTGGGTAACATGGCGCGAACAAAGGCCACGACCGGCGCTACTGCGCCGGCGCACCCAAGGAGCAAAGGGCAATGTTCGAAGCACAGTTGATGGCTGGCCAGCGCATTCTGGTCACTGGTGGTGGAACCGGCCTGGGCAAGGCGATGGCGGAACGCTTTCTGGCCCTGGGCGCCGATATCGTGATCTGCGGGCGGCGCAAATCGGTCTGCGACGCGACGGCAGAGCAATGGCGGGCCGAGTTTCCACAACGGCGCGTCGACAGCTTTGGCGTGGATATCCGGATCGCGCAGAACGTGCAGGAGATGGTCGGCGATATCTGGGCCGGTGGCGGCCTGACCGGCCTGGTCAACAATGCCGCCGGCAATTTCATCGCGCCGACCGAAAGCCTGTCGCCACGCGCCTTCGACGCGATCGCCAATATCGTGTTCCATGGCACCTTCTATGTGACGCAGGCGGTCGGACAGCGCTGGATCGCCCAGGCCAGGGACGGCCAATGGCAGGCCGGGCAGGCCTATCGCAGCGTCATGAGCATCATCACGACCTGGGTCGACAACGGCTCGCCCTTTGTCGTGCCCTCGGCCATGAGCAAGGCCGGCATCGACGTGATGACCAAGTCGCTGGCGATGGAATGGGCGCGCTACGGAATTCGGCTCAACGCGGTCGGCCCCGGGGAGATTCCGACCGAGGGCATGAGCAAGCGCCTCAGCCCGGGCGAGCAACCCGGCGAGCGCAGTCGGCGCAGCAACCCGATGGCGCGCGAGGGCAAGATGAGCGAGTTGCAGAACCTGGCCAGTTTCCTGATGGCCAACGGCCAATGCGACTGGCTGACCGGCCAGAGCATCATGATGGACGGCGGCAATGCCTTGGCCACCGGCGGAAACTTCTACGAACTGCGTCAATGGGGTGACGCCGACTGGCAGGCGGCACGCGAACGCATCGAGGCGCAGAACCAGAAGGACAAGGCGCAGCGATGAAGCCGATTGCACCGCGGGTTCTGGCCTTTGACGTGTTCGGCACGGTGGTCGACTGGCATGGCAGCATCCGCCGTGAAATCGACGCCATGGGTTGGGACGTGGACGGCAGCGCCTTTGCGCTGGCCTGGCGCGCCGGCTACCAGCCGGCCATGCGCCGCGTCATGTCCGGTGAACTTGGCTGGACCCTGATCGACGACCTGCACCGGATGATTCTGGATCAAGTACTGGAGCAGTTCGGAGTGCGGCAACTGACCGAGGCAGACAAGGTGCAGTTGAACAGGGTCTGGCATCGGCTCGATCCCTGGCCGGACGTGGTACAGGGACTGACCCGGCTCAAGGCGCGCTACACCATCTGCACGCTGTCCAACGGCAATATCGGGTTGCTGACTCAGATGGCCAAGCGCGCCGCCCTGCCCTGGGACTGCGTGCTGTCGGCCGAGGTTTTCAAGGCCTACAAACCCGATCCGGCGACCTATCTTGGCGTGGCCCGTGTGTTCGACCTGGCACCCGCCGGTGTGATGCTGGTGGCGGCGCATCAGGACGACCTGGCCGCGGCACGGCAATGTGGATTGCAGACGGCCTACATCGAGCGCCCGGCCGAGTTTGGCGCCGATCGTCTCAAGGACGTCAGCCCCGATCCTGCCAACACGCTGCACGCGCGCAACTTTCTCGATCTGGCCGACCAACTTGCGGCGTGAGCCGCCAAACGGCTGCCACTACGCATGACACCGCAGCGGCTGGCGCTCAGGTTTCCTCGTACGACATCTTGTGCAGCATCGTTTTTCCTCAAAGGACGGGCTTACGCGCCGCCAACTTGAAATTGGCAGGTCTGGCTTGCACCTGCAATTGAATGGCGCTGCAAGCTGCGGCGCACCCTGGACCTGATATTTGTCTTTCCTGATCTTTGTCGCCCTGGCAGTTGGCTTTGTCGCCTGGCTGCTGGCCCGCCCCTGGCTGTTGGAGCGGCGCCGCGCACGCCTGCGCGGCCAGCCGTTTCCGGCCGAGTGGCGGCCCTTTTTGCAGCAATTGCCACTGGTGCGCGGACTGCCGGCCGATGTGCAACTGCAGCTCAAGGCCCATATCCAGGTGTTCCTGGCCGAGAAACCCTTCATTGCCTGCGGCGGATTGCTGCTGACCGACGCAATGCGCGTCGCGATCGCAGCGCAGGCCTGCCTGCTGCTGTTGAATCGTCCTAGCAGCTATTACCCCAACCTGCGCCAGATACTGGTCTATCCCGGCCCCTTCGTCGTCGATCGGGCGCAGGCGCTGGGCGCCGGCGTGCTGCAGGAACTGCGCCAGGTACTGTCGGGCGAGTCCTGGTCACAGGGGCAGGTTGTGCTGTCGTGGCGGGACGTCGAAAACGGCGCCGCTGATGCAACCGACGGACGCAACGTGGTGATCCATGAATTCGCGCACCAGCTGGACCAGGAGACCGGCCAGGCCAATGGCGCGCCAATGCTTGGCTCGCGCCGCGACTACACGCATTGGTCACAGGTTCTGGGACATGAATTCACCGCGCTGCAGCAGCGCGTCCAGGCCGGTCAGGCCGGGCTGTTGGGCGACTACGCGGCCACCAATCCGGGCGAGTTTTTTGCCGTTGCGTCCGAGGCCTTCTTCGAGCAGGCGCCCCGCATGGCGGCCGAGCATCCGGCGCTGTTCGATCAGATGCGCCGGTTCTATTGCGTCGATCCGCTGAGCTGGTGAACACGGCAAGTCGTTGACTGCAAGCCCTGGGGCTGTGTGCACGGCCTGTGCCGGCCTGCCTATTTGCCAGCCAGTCCCATGGATCGCGTGATCACCTCTTTCATGATCTCGTTGGTTCCGCCATAGATGCGCTGCACCCGCGCGTCGGCAAATGCGCGTGTGATCGGGTACTCCCACATATAGCCGTAGCCGCCGAAGAACTGCAGGCAGTGGTCCATCACCTTGCACTGCAGATCGCTGCACCAGTACTTGGCCATGCTGGCGGTGGCGGTGTCCAGGGTCCCTTGCAGCACCATCTCCAGGCATTTGTCGACAAACACGCGTGCGATCTGCACCTCGGTCTGCAACTCGGCCAGCGTGAAGCGGGTGTTCTGGAAACTGGCAACCGTGGTGCCAAAGACCTTGCGCTCCTTGACATAGGCAATGGTGCGGTCGATCGCGCCTTGCGATGCCGCGACGGCGCCGATCGCAATCTGCATGCGCTCCCAGGGCAATTCCTGCATCAGACAGACAAAGCCCTTGCCCTGCATCGCCTCGCCCCCGAGCAGCATGTCGGCGGGCACCCGCACATTGTCGAAAAACAGTTCGGACGTGTCCTGGGCCTTGAGGCCGAGCTTTTTCAGTCGCTTACCCTTCTCGAAGCCGGGCATGCCGCGCTCGACCAGCAGCAAACTGGTTCCATGCGCACCCCCGCTGGGGTCGGTCTTGGCCACGACGATGACCAGGTCGGCATGCCAGCCATTGGTGATGAAGGTCTTGCTGCCATTGAGCAGATAGCTGCCGTCGCCCTGGCGTATGGCGCTGGTCTTGATGCCCTGCAGGTCCGAGCCGGCAGCAGGCTCGCTCATGGCAATCGCCCCGATCATTTCGCCGCGCGCCATCGGCGGCAGAAAGCGGGCCTTTTGCTCCGGTGTGCCGTAGCGTTCGATATAGGGCGCGACGATATTGTTGTGCAGGCCAAATCCGATGCCGCTGTATCCACCCAGGGCATTGACCTCCATTTGCACGACCGAGAACAGGCGGTCGGCACCAGCGCCGCCGTATTCCTCGGGCATGGTCATGCACAGGAAGCCATTGGCGCCGGCCTTGCTCCAGACTGCACGGTCCACGTAGCCCTGCTCTTCCCAGGCTTCATGGTGCGGCGCGATCTCCTTGTCTGCGAAGCGCTGGTAGCTGTCGCGAAATGCCTGATGCTCGGGGCTGAAAAGTGTGCGTTCGATCATGGGATGCTTTCGGACTCGGATGAAATCGGGGGGCCAACATACTGGTCAGGCCAGCGCTGGTTGCAAGGCTTGGTTCAGGGCTCGGTTTTTACTACTGCCGATGAACAAGTGTCGGGGTCTAGGGTAGCGACAGCCAGCACTACGCGGCTGAACCTTTGTGACAGCCGGCATTGTCTGAATGCCTATACTCATTTTTCGACTTGACCAGCCGGGCTTCGCGTGCCGGCGCCGGCCCTTTTTCTCACAGGAGCAGACACCATGAGCAGCGAAGCATTTGTCTATGACGCGATCCGCACACCGCGCGGCAAAGGAAAGAAAGACGGCAGTCTGCATGAGGTCAAACCGGTCAATCTACTGGCTGGCGTGTTGAGCGAACTGCAAAGGCGCAATGACTTCGACACGGCGCTGGTCGACGATGTGGTGATGGGCGTGGTCTCGCCAATCGGCGAGCAGGGCTCGGTCATCGCCAAGGTGGCTGCGCTCAAGGCGGGCTGGGATTTCCGCTGCTCGGGCGTGCAGCTGAACCGCTTTTGCGCATCCGGGCTGGAGGCCGTCAACATGGCAGCGCAAAAGGTGCGCTCGGGCTGGGAAGATCTGGTTGTGGCCGGCGGTGTCGAAAGTATGAGCCGGGTGCCGATCGGTTCGGACGGCGGTGCCTGGGCGCACGACCCGGAGACCAACAGCGCTACTGCGTTTGTGCCGCAGGGCATTGGTGCCGACCTGATCGCCACGATCGAGGAATTCCGGCGCGAGGATGTCGATGCATTTGCACTCGAGAGCCAAAAGCGCGCAGCCCGGGCGCGCGAAGGCGGCTTTTTTGCCGGCTCGATCGTACCGGTGCGCGACTTCCTGGACCAGACCATCCTGGACGCCGACGAGTTCATCAAGCCGCACACAACCATGCAAGGCCTGGCCGCGCTGCGCCCGGCCTTCGAGACCATGGGCGCCATGGGTTTCGACCAGGTGGCATTGACGCGCTATCCCCAGGTTGAACGCATCCACCATGTGCACCACGCGGGCAATTCGTCGGGCATCGTGGACGGCGCGGCGGCCATGCTGATCGGCTCCGAGGCCGCCGGCAAGACCCATGGCTTCACGCCCCGGGCCCGTATCGTCGCGGCCGCGCTCAGTGGCGCCGACCCGACCATCATGCTGACCGGCCCGATGCCGGCGGCGCGCAAAGCCCTGGCCAAGGCCGGCATGACGATCGACCAGATCGACCTGTTCGAGGTCAACGAAGCCTTTGCGGCGGTGCCGATGCGCTTCATGAAGGAGATGGGCGTGCCGCATGAAAAGGTCAACGTCAACGGCGGCGCGATTGCGATGGGCCATCCGCTGGGCGCAACTGGCGCGATGATCCTCAACACCCTGATCGACGAGTTGCACCGGCGCAAGCTGCGCTACGGACTGGCGACGCTGTGCGTTGGTGGTGGCATGGGCATTGCGACCATCGTCGAGCGCATGTGAGCCGGGCTTCAGTACATCCCTGGCATCAGGCAGCGTCATAGCCGAAGCCTGACGCGGTCAAGGGTTAAACAGCGGGAAATTCCGTACCCCGCGGCGCGCAATCGGCCAGCGCAGAATCCCGGCCACGCATCGGAAATTGGAATCTGACCCCGATTAACTTTTGACTACAGCGAACCATGAAGACCATTCAGTACGAACTCAAGGACGGCATTGCGACGATCACGTTTGACGAGCCGAACTCAGCCGTCAACACGATGTGTGAGGATTGGCGCAACGATCTGGCAACGGTTACTGCGCAGGTGGTGCAGGACAAGGATGCAATCCGGGGCGTCATCCTGGCGTCCAACAAGACGACTTTTTTCGCCGGCGCCGACCTCAAGGGGCTGATGCGGCGCACCGCGATGGACGCGCCCGAAATCTTTCGAGAGATCGAGCTGACCAAGAAGTGCTTCCGAACCCTGGAGACCCTGGGCAAGCCGGTTGTCGGTTGCCTCAACGGTTCGGCCCTGGGCGGCGGTTGGGAAGTCGCGCTGGTGGGCCACTGCCGCATCGCCGTGGACGACCCGAAGATTCTGCTCGGCCTGCCCGAGATCACGCTGGGTTTGATTCCTGGCGCCTCCGGCATCACCAAGATGACGCGACTGCTGGGGCTGATGGCTGCCCAGCCCTACATCCTGGAAAGCCGCCTGTTCAACCCGCGCCAGGCGCTGGATCTGGGACTGGTGCATGAACTGGTGGCCGATGCCGGCGCCTTGCGCGCCGCGGCGCTGACATGGATCGCAGCCCATCCTGTCTCGATCCAGCCCTGGGACGACAAGACCTACAAGATTCCCGGCGGACTGCCCAGCAGTCCCGCCATCGCCCAGGCTCTGGTGGTGGCGCCGGCCATGATGAAAAAAACCAGCCGCGGCCTGTACCCGGCACCCGAGGCTGCGCTGGCCGCCATGGTCGAAGGCGCCAAGGTCGACTTCGACACCGCGCTGCGCATCGAGAGCCGCTACCTGGCCAAACTGGCGGTCGATCCGGTTGCGAAGAACATGATCAACACCTTCTTCTTCAACATGAATGCGATCAAGTCCGGCCAGTCCCGGCCCAAGGGCACGCCACGCTACAAGCCCTCGCGGGTCGGCATCCTGGGTGCCGGCATGATGGGCGCGGGCATAGCTTTTGCACAGGCCAGCCGCGGCATTGCAACGGTGCTGAAAGACGTCAGCCAGGAAAAGGCCGACGCCGGTAAAGCCTATAGCCACAAGATCGCGCAGGCGCGAGTCGACAAGGGGCGCATGGGTCCGCATGAGCAGGCCGAACTGCTGGCGCGCATCACGCCAACGGCTTCGGCGGGCGATCTGCAGGGCTGCGACCTGATCATCGAAGCAGTGTTTGAGCAACGCGCGCTCAAGGCCAGCGTGACGCAAGAAGCAGAGCCGATGCTGGCCGAGGGTGGATTCTTTGCCAGCAACACCTCCACCCTGCCCATCAGCGGCCTGGCGCGCGCCAGCAAAAATCCAGCCAGGTTCATCGGCATTCACTTCTTCAGTCCGGTCGACAAGATGAAACTGGTGGAGATCATCCGCGGCCAGCAGACCGACGATGAAACCGTCGCGCGCGCTTTCGACTATGTACAGGCCCTGGGCAAGATACCGATTGTCGTCAACGATTCGCGCGGCTTTTTCACCAGCCGCACCTTCAGCACCTTTGTCATGGAGGGCACCAGCATGCTGGGCGAAGGCATACCTGCGGCGCTGATCGAAAACGCCGCCATCCAGTGCGGCATGCCGGTCGGCCCGCTGGCCGTGATCGATGAGACCTCGATGTCATTGAGCGTGCATGTGATGGAGCAGACCCGTGCCGATCTGGAGGCCGAAGGCAAAACGTACCAGAGCACGCCCGGCCAGTTGCTGGTGCAACGCATGGTCAAGGAGTTCAAGCGCCCGGGGCGCGCTGGCGGTGGTGGTTTCTACGACTATCCGGCGGAGAAAGGCAGCAAGAAGTCGCTTTGGCCCGAACTGCGGAACCTGTTTGAAAAGCCCGGTGGGTCCTGGGATTTGCAGGAGATCAAGGATCGCCTGCTGTTCCGCCAGGCGGTGGAAACCGCGCGTTGCCTGAGCGAGAACGTGCTGACCACGGTCCATGACGCCAATATTGGCTCGATCTTCGGCATCGGCTTTCCGGCCTGGTCCGGTGGAGCGATGCAGTTCATCTACGGCCAGGGTATCGACAAGTTCCTGCAACGGGCCGACGAACTGGCCAGCCTTCATGGTGACGGGTTCGCGCTCAGCGATACCGTGCGCGAATCGATCCGCCAGCATCAGCCGGTCTATTGAGCGATTGCAGGACCATCGGCTGCCGGCGCATTACCAGGATTACGTCATGAGCCATTTCGGTATTCACAAGGAGCGGTCCGAGAAGGCCCGTGCAGAAGCCTTTTCCATGCCGTTGGATCAGATCGACGTCAGCAAGCCGCGCCTGTTCCAGCAAGACACGGTCGGCCATTATTTCGAGCGGCTGCGGCGCGATGACCCGGTGCACTACCACGAGAACGACTTCTATGGCGGTTTCTGGTCGGTGACGCGCTACAAGGACATCATGCAGGTGGACACCAGCCACAACATTTTTTCCTCGGACTGGTCGCAGGGCGGCATCTCCTTGTTTGATGCGCCGATGGACAACCGTCTGCAGATGTTCATCGCCATGGACCCACCCAAGCACGATGCGCAGCGCAAGAGCGTGAGCCCGATCGTGGCGCCGGGCAATCTGGCCACCATGGAAGCAACCATCCGATCACGCACTGCCGCCGTGCTGGATGGGCTGCCACGCGACCAGGAGTTCGACTGGGTTGAACGCGTGTCGATCGAACTGACGACCCAGATGCTGGCCACGCTGTTCGATTTTCCGTTCGAAGACCGCAAGCTGCTGACCTGGTGGTCCGACGTGGCAACCTCGACACCACAGGTGGACCATATCGTCGAATCACCCGAGGCGCGCCAGGCCGAACTGGCCAAGTGCCTGGCGTACTTCACCAGGCTGTGGAATGAACGTGTGAATGCTCCGCCACGCACTGATCTGATTTCGATGCTGGCGCACGCGCCTGCCACGCGCGACATGACGCCACGCGAATTCCTGGGCAATCTGGTGCTGCTGATCGTTGGCGGCAACGACACGACGCGCAACTCGATGACCGGCGGCGTGCTGGCGATGCACCAGAATCCTGACCAGTTTGCCAAGCTCAAGTCCAGCCCTCCGTTGGTGGACAGCATGGTGCCCGAGGTCGTGCGCTGGCAGACGCCGTTGCCGCTGATGCGGCGCACCGCCCTCGTTGATACCGAGCTTGCCGGCAAGACGATTCGCAAGGGCCAGAAGGTGGCCATGTGGTACCTGTCGGGCAATCGCGATGAAGAAGCGATTCCCGATGCGCAGCGCTTCATCATCGACCGGGCGCGGCCACGCCAGCATCTGTCCTTCGGTTTTGGTATCCACCGCTGTGTCGGCAATCGCCTGGCCGAAATGCAGCTCAAGATACTATGGGAAGAAATCCTGGCCCGCTTCGAGCGTATCGAGGTGGTGGGTGAACCCGTGCGCACCCTGTCCAACTTCGTGCGCGGCTACTCAAGCCTTCCGGTGCGCATACCAAGCTGAACACGCCAGGAGCACGCCCTATGCCAATCCCCTCATTCCCTTTTGGCTCCGCAACTGCCATGGTCCGCGACTTGCGTGCGGGCCGCGTCAGTTCCCAGGACCTGCTGCGCGCCTATATGGAGCGGGTCGACCGGATTAATCCGGCCATCAATGCCATCGTTGTCGACGACCGCAAGGCGGCCCTGGCGCAGGCACGCGCGGCCGACAAGGCGCTCGCGCAAGGCGATCCATTGGGGCCGTTGCACGGCTTGCCGATGACGGTCAAGGAGTCGTTCGACCTGCGCGGCCATGCCACCACCTGGGGCTATCCGCAGATGGTCGGCAACCTGGCCAGCCAGGACGCACTGGCGGTGCAACGGCTGAAGGCGGCCGGCGCCGTGGTGTTCGGCAAGACCAATGTGCCGCTCAACAACGGTGACTTCCAGTCCTACAACGCTGTCTTCGGCACCACCAACAATCCCTGGGACCTGCGCCGCGGACCGGGCGGTTCTTCGGGCGGCGCAGCCGCAGCGCTGGCAGCAGGACTGACCGGCCTGGAATTTGGCAGCGACATCGGCGGCAGCATCCGCAATCCGGCCGCCTATTGCGGCGTGTATGGCCATAAGCCGACCTGGTGCATCGTGCCCAAACGCGGCCAGAGTCTGGCGCGGACGCCAGGGGCCGAGGCCGATCTGTCGGTCGTGGGGCCGCTGGCCCGCAGCGCGCAGGACCTGGCACTGGCATTGCGCGTCACGATGGGGCCGGACGCCCTGACGGCAGCAGGCCTGCAGTACCGGCTGCCGGCGCCCCCGCGCTCGCTCAAAGGATTGCGTATAGCAGTCTGGCTCGATCAAGCCATGGCCCCGGTCGACGCCAGTGTGCAGGCGGCGATCGAGGTGGCTGCGCGCGCGCTGGCGCGCGAAGGTGCAAAACTGGATTTCAAGGCCCGCCCGGCGTTCGATCCGGTACAGGCGCATGGTGTCTACAGCGCCTTGCTGTTTGCGGCGATCGGCGCGCGCCGGCCGGACTACGACGACTTGCTGCAACAGCGCGCGCAACTCGCGCCGACTGATCAATCGCCGCACGCCATGCAATTGCGCATGTCCACAGCCAGTTTCAAGCAATGGTTTGACGCGCACCAGCAGCGCGAACGGCTGCGCTGGGTCTGGCATGATTTCTTTCGCAATCACGATCTGCTGCTGGCGCCTGTCACCGCAAGCACCGCATTTGTGCATGACCACAGCGAGCCGATGGGCGCACGCACGATGCGCGTGAATGGTCAGGATGTGCCGTATTTCGCCCAGCTGTTCTGGGCCGGCCTGGCCTCGTGCAGCTTCCTGCCGGCAACGGCTGCGCCAATCGGGAGGGACGCGTCCGGCCTGCCAATCGGTCTGCAGATCCTGGGCCCTGAACTGGGCGACCGCAGCACGATCTGGCTGGCCGCGCAACTGGCCAGGCTGATCGGCGGATTTGAGGCGCCGCTGTTATAGCTGTCCTGATCTGTCGAAGCCTGCCAAAAAAAAGTCAGGTCAACCGTGCCTGGGGATCAGAACTTGCCGTCCACCAGATACATCGCAATCCAGGGTTGCCAGACCACCAGCGCCAGGCAACCGAGCATCAGGAAAATATAGGGCAAGGCGGCCTTGACCAAAGTTCCGAAGGGCTGTTTGAACGCGGACATCGCAACGATCAGGTTGATGCCCACGGGAGGCGTCAGGAAACCGATCTCCAGGTTCAGGATCATGATGATGCCGAAAACGATCTTGTTGTAGCCGTAGGCCTCTGCCATTGGCGCCAGCAGGGGCGCCAGGATCAAGATCGCCTCGCCGGTTGTCATCAGGCAGCCAACGCCCAGCAACAACACATTGACCAGCAGCATGAATATCAGCGGGTCGGTCACATAGCCCTGCATGATCTGCACCATCTGGCCCGGGATGCGGTGTTCGATCAGTATGATGTTCAGGCTCAAGGCGACGGCGAGCAACGGGAACAACGAGCCGCCGAGCTTGGAGGTCTCCAGCACCACGTTGTAGAAGTCCTTGAGCTTCATCTCGTTGTGCACGAAGGTCTCGATGATGATGGCGTACAGCAATGCCACCGCCGCGGCCTCGGTGGCGGTGAAAAAACCGCTGTAGATGCCGCCCAGCAGGATCACCGGCATCATCGCAGCCCAAGCGCCATTGCGACAGGCCGAGACGAACTCCTTGCGGTCGAACCGCTGGCCGGGCATGTGCCGATTCTTCCAGACGCAATAGACGATGAATACGGACAGGATCAGCAAGCCGGGGCCAACGCCGGCCAGGAACAGGTCAACGACGGACGCCTCGGTCACCAGACCATAGATGATCATCGGGATCGACGGCGGAATGATGATTCCCAGTGTGCCGCCCGACATGATGGTGCCAAGCGTGAACTTGTTGTCGTAGTTGGCAGCGCGCATGGCGGGGTACATCACGGTGCCAACCGCCAGCATGGTGACGATACTGGAGCCCGAGATCGCCGCAAACAGGCCGCAACTCAAGATGCTGGCAACAGCCAGACCACCTGGCAAGGGCCGTGCAATCGCCTCCATGATGGCGATCAGGCGCTTGGCCGTCGAGCCCTGGGTCATCACGTTGCCGCACAGGATGAACAGCGGAATCGACAGGATCAGCTCCTTGTCCAGGCCGACCCACATGTCCTCGATGATGTAGTCGAGCTGGCCCCGGCCCCAGACTATCTGCACGAATGCGCAGACTGCCAGCAGGATGATGATCAAAGGCTGACGCAACAGCAGCAGCAGCCCCACCATGCCCATGATCAGCAATGCATAGGTCATGGATGAATTTCAAAAAGCAACAACGACCGACCAGCTTGAATGCCCGCCTGCAGCGTGGGTTTCATTCCTGGAACTCTGGCGGCAACGGGCGCAGCGCCGGCCAAATGGCGAAGAAGAAATAGCGCAACCCGGCCGACAGGAAACCGGCCGGAATCGCAACCTGGAATGGCCACACCGGCAGATTGAATCCCTGCGCCCGCAGCCCAATACTCATGCTGGAATTGACAAACACCCAGCCATAGTAGGCAACGACCAGCATGACCAGGCCGGTGACGACGTCAGCCAACCGGTCAACGTTCGGGCCCCAGGCCTTGGGGACCCAACCAAAGCCGACCCGAGGCAACAAATGGCTGCCGGTCGCAGTTGCAATGCCGATGCCGCAGAAGCTGCCCAGCACAAGCGCATAGACCGACATCTTTTGCGCCCCGAGGACGCCGGTCGCGCCCTTGATTTCGAACAACTTGTAGATTGGCGTGAGCAACTCGCGACCCGCGACATCCAGGATCAGCAAGGTGGCGATCAAGACGAAGGCCGCCACCGCGATCAGGCACTCGACCCGATGCCAGCCGGCAAGAATGGCGCGCGCGTACGCGGGCGCCGTTGCGTCATGCACGACGGATGCGGCTTATTTGGTGCAAGCCTTGCGACCGGCTTCCATCGCAGCAAAGAAGGTGTCGGCACTGCCGCCGGTCTCCTTGACCATATTGGGGTAGGCCGGCGCTATCGCCTTGCGCCATTCCTCGCGCTGCTCGGCTGTCGGAGTCACGGTCTGGCCGCCCGCCTTTTCGTGCATGCCGTACAGCACGCCTTCAAAACCACGCACCTCGCCACGCATCTTGGCCGAAGGGTTGCGATCGATCGCACGCTGCAGTGCGTCTTTATGCTCCTTGCTCAACTTGTCATATATGCCCTTGTTCATCAGCGTGAGCGAAGGCGAATCCCACAGGTTCAGGCGCGTAGCGACGGGTGCGACCTTGCTCAGCCCGGAGGGCAAGGCAAAGGTAATCGGCGTGCTTACCATCTCGGCCAGTCCGGTCTGGATGGCGGGAATCCATTCGGGCAAACCCAGTGGTATCGGGTTGGCGCCCAGTTGGGTCAGAAACAGCTGGGTCGTCCTGCTGGTGTAGCTGGCGGCCTTGATGCCGTTCATGTCTTTGGGCGACAAATAGGCCTTCTTGCCAAAAATGTCGATGTTGCCGACCTCGCCCCAGCCGAGAAACTGCACGCCCTTCTTGGCGTACAAATCGGCCACCATCTTGGTCAGGTGGTTGTCCAGCACGCAATCGAGCTCGGCCGGGCCCTTGAAATACATCGGCATCAGCAGCAGCGATACCTCGGGAACGACCAGTGCCGCGGAGCCGGTCGAATATCCACCCATGTCGATACGACCGCGCGCGACTTGCTGAACGGTGTCTTGCTCACTGCCCAGCTGGGAGGCAAAGAACGGGACGAGCTTGAGCTCGCCCTTGCTTTCTTCCTCCACGTCTTTGGCAAGCCGGTTGATCTGCATCACCCAGGGGTTGTTGGCGGGCGGCGCACCCGAGCTGTAGCGCAGTTCGATCGGCTTCTTGTCCTGCGCCATGGCGACTTGCGAGGCGCCCACAAGGCCGGTGACGGCCAGTACGGCTGAAAAAAGTGCAGAGAATTTCATGGGTCTGTCTCCTGATAGGTGTGGGCCACCGATGGAGCGGTTCGCCTCGTGGGTTTTATAGCAGTTAGGTGCTGTGAAACGCTTATGGTTTACACGGGGTAGCGGTCATATCGGTGACACATGCGCGGGTCTTTAATAGCGGCGTTCTGAATTTGATAGCGCGCGTCAGGCCGATGCCGATCACCCGCAAAACTTGTCATCACGCTGGCGCTAGACTGGCAAGACCCTGGCCCACCCTGTACGAAGGAGACTGCATGCACGAATTCGCAGACCCACTGATCGATTCCAGCTTCAAAGGCTTTCCGCATGCGCAACAAGCGCTGCGCCGCTCTGCCATTGGCGCCCAGGGATGGAACGTGTTGCGCGGTGACCTGCCCCTGCCGCTGGCCATCATCCGGCGCGACGCACTGCAGGCCAACCTGACCTGGATGCAGAACTTCGCCCGGGAACAAGGCGCTGATATGGCGCCGCACGGCAAGACGACGATGTCGCCGCAACTGTTTCAGCGCCAGATCGATTCCGGTGCCTGGGGCATCACATTTGCCACGGTAGGTCAGGCCCGGGTTGGAATCGAAGCGAGCGTGCGCAATTGCCTGATTGCCAACCAGGTGCTGACCGATGCGGATCTGGCCGCCATCATGCAGCTACGCCAGTCCATGGCGGATTTGCGTATCCTGTTCCTGGTCGATTCCGCGCAGCAACTTGCCTTGATCGAGCAGTGGTTTGAGCGCTCTGGTGCCAAGTTGCCATTTGAAGTGCTGTTGGAAATCGGACTTGACGGAGGCCGCACCGGTTGCCGCAATCATGCACAGGCGCAGCAGCTTGCGGCGCAATTGCATGCCAGCGTTGCGACTGACCTTGTCGGTTTCGAGTGCTACGAAGGACTGGCAGCCAAGGGCGACACCGCCGCCGACACGGCACTGGCCGACAAGCTGATGCAGCGCGTGGTGGCTATTGCACAGGAGTGCGACGCGGCAAACCGGATCGCAAGCCCTGAGGTCATCATCAGTGCCGGTGGGTCGGCCATCTTCGATCTGGTGGCCAGGCACATGCGGCCCACGCTGTCGCGCCCGGTGCGCGCGCTGTTGCGTTCGGGCTGTTACGTGACGCATGACCACGGCAATTACAAGCGCCTGATGTCGGTCATGAACGAGCGTCTGTCCTGCGGGCACGGCCTGCAGTCGGCGCTGGAGGTATGGGCCACGGTGCAGTCGCGCCCGGAACCGGGCCTGGCCATCGTGGCCGCCGGCAGGCGCGACCTTTCGTTCGACGTAACGATGCCGATTCCGGTCTGGGTCTGTCGTCACGGCAGCGACACGCCCGCGCCGGCACCACCTGAATGGAAAGTCACCGGACTGAACGACCAGCACGCTTACCTGCGCGCACCCGAAGGCAGTGACATCGCGCTGCAGGTCGGTGACAGGGTCGGACTTGGCATTTCCCATCCCTGCACCACGTTTGACAAATGGCGCTGGATGGCTATCGTTGACGATAGCTACAACGTCTGCGATGCCATCGTGACCTATTTCTGAACCTGGCAATCCCTGATCGGACACGACCCGCGTCATCAGTACCCCTGATCCGATCCCGGGCAATACGCTGGCATCGCCACGCGGCTACGATGAAACGCCCTGGCATGCACCTGCAACCGAAACCCGTGCTGCTGGTGCCCGTCAAAAATGCCACGGGACAGCGAAAGGCGAACCATGATGCGTCAATACTTGATTGCGGCCACTGTTGCATTGGCTTTGGCGTCGATCCCGGCCATGAGCCGGGCCCAGAGTACCGGCTTCGTTTTAGGCAGCGCCATTGCTCCGGCGCAAGCCGAGCGCAGCATCGTGATCGGACCTGATACCCGCTGGGCCAATGTGCAACAGGGCGAATCGATTCGATTTGTCGCCGGTCAGCGCGAGTTTGCCTGGCGCTTTGACGGCTCTGCCATGTCGTTCGACCTGTTGCGGGTGGCTCCGACGGATTTCCTGAGCCGGTCCTTGCGCGTCTATGTCGCCCAATCCGGAGGGCGCCGGTCGAACTGAACATGTCACGCCAGAAGAGCGCCAATACCTCCGTCAAATCGATCAGCCCGCTGCGGGCCGCGGTCGACCGTGCTGGTCGACGCTGACGCGCTGGAACGACGCAACTACGGCACGCGGCCCCCTGCCACATACCCCTGTGTCATATGCCTGGTATTTGGCGAAGCGCCAACCGATGCCAGATTTTTAAGACGCAGCCGCAACCCATTCCTGCAACTGGGCCTTCTGCACCTTGCCCAGAGCCGTCTTGGGCAGGTCCGTACGAAACAGCACCCGCCGGGGCAGCTTGTATCGCGCGAGCCGTCCCTCGAGCAGGGCCAGCACTGCCGCCTCGTCGAGTGGGGAATCCGGCCGGCGCACCACGATTGCCACGACAACCTCGCCCCAGCGCGCATCGCTTTGGCCGACGACGGCAACTTCGGCGATGTCCGGGCTGGCCAGCAGAAGGTTCTCGATCTCGGCCGGATAGATGTTTTCTCCACCCGAGATGATCATGTCGCGCAAGCGGCCGACAACCCAGAAGAAGCCGTCGCCATCCTGGTGCGCCAGATCGCCGCTGCGAAACCAGCTGTCAACGAATGACGGGTGGTCTGGATCCTGCCAGTAGCCCAGCATCAGATTGGGCGCATTGATCCAGATTTCGCCGACTTCGCCCTGCGCAACATCGCCGCCTGCTTCGTCTACCAGTCGCACCTGGACATGCAGTGCGGCGCGGCCGGCCGAACCCGGCACCCGCATCGCATCTGCGCGCTGCAGGCAGATCGATACCGGCCCGGTTTCAGTGGCGCCATAGACCTGGCCGACGGGCAGGCCGCGCCGGTGAAACGCGTCGATCAACGACAAGGGCACGACGGACGAGCCGGCAACCAGCATGCGCAGGGAACGGATGTCCGTCGATGCGCTGTCGGGGTGCTCCAGCACTGCCCGCAGCGTCGCAGGGACCATCACGGACAGCGTCGGCCGGCGTGCCTGCACGTCGGCCAGCCACCGGCCGGGCTCGAAGCGCGCGTGGAGCGTGACGCAGGCCCCCGCATGCAAGGCCGGCAAGGTCTGGATGCACAAGCCACCGACATGGAACAAGGGCAGTGCCGTCAACACATGGTCGCTTGCCTGCATCTCCTGGGCATGCGATGCAATGATGCAGTTCCAGACCAGGGCGGCCTGGCTATGCAAGGCGCCCTTTGGTCTGCCGGAAGTGCCGGAGGTGTAGACCAGGAGTACCGGCAATGCCTGCAGATCATGGGCAGCCGCTGCGGAGAATGGCACTACGGTCGCTGCCACGGCCGCGCTGTTCAGCTCGCAAGCCCGCAGCAGACGCCCGCCCAGGCAGGCAGTCAGTGCGCTGGCCGTTGGGGCATGGCCGGCATCCGTTACCAGCAAGCTGGCCTGGGCATCGGCAAGAATCGCCACCTGCTCAGCCGCGGCCAGCCGGTAGTTCAGCGGCAACAGGATCGCGCCGAGGCGCGCCAGCGCAAACAACAGCACCAGCATGGCCGGATCGTTCAGCCCCAGCCAGGCGACCCGATCGCCGACGCGCACGCCATTGGCATGCAAGACGTCCGCCGCGTGGCAACTGCTTTCCCATAGCTGCAGGTAGGCAATGTCCTGGCCTTCGAAATGCAGCGCCAGTTTCGTGGGCGAAAGCCGCGCGTGGCGTTCGATGATGCCGGCCAGATGCATCGCCCTGCCCTTACGGCAACCGCCCGCGCCTACAACACATCCGGTTCATCGCGTTCGCCCGCTTCGTACAGGCACTCGCGGCCGAGCCGGTCGATGCACAGCTCGGCGGTCCAGGGCAGCATCAGCGAGCCGCAGCGCGAGTCGCGGTACATGCGCTCCAGTGGCAGGGTCTTGAGCATGGACTGCCCACCGCAGGTGCGCACCGCCAGGCGGCAGATCTCGTTGGAGTTTTCCATGATGGTGTAGTGGGCGGCCAGCAGACCCAGGCGGATTTCCTTGGATGGGTCGACCCGCGCGGCGCGGGCATTTTGCAGGAAGATGGCGCGCGTCTGTTCCAGCTTGACCTTCATCTCGGCCACCGCGATCTGCTTGGTCGGATACATGCGCCGCTTGACCGGCGGTGTGTTCGGTATCTCGGCGCGCAAATACTGCACCGTGAAATCGTAGGCTGCCTGCGCTATGCCCATGTAGGTTGGCGACAGCGTGGCAAACATATGCGGCCAGCGCACCGCCGCCTGCGCATACAGGCCCTCGGGCATCAGGCGCTCGATCTCGGGCACGAACACGTCCTTGAACAGCAGGTTGCGCGAGACCGTGCCGCGCATGCCCAGCGGGTCCCAGTCGCCGCTGACGGTCACACCGGGCGCGTTGCGGTCGATCGCCAGGTAAAGGGAGTCGCGTTGTGTTGCCCCAGGCTTTTCAAGGGTACACAGCACGCCGTAGTAGTCCGCCGCTCCGGCCAGCGAGGCAAAAATCTTCTTGCCGTTGACAACATAGCCACCCTCGACCTTGCGTGCCAGGGTGCCGAACGGTGCCTTGCCCGCAGCGGCCGCGCCGCCTTCGGAGAACGGTTGCGAATACACCTTGCCCTGCCCGACGATGCGCTCATAGTGCATGGCCCGGTGGGTCTCATGGCTGGCCCGCTGCTCGGGCGTCATGTCCAGGTCATCGGCGATAAAGCCGGTCCACATGGTCGA
>JBBKVW010000306.1:0-14314 GCA_037968655.1 Burkholderiaceae bacterium | reverse complement strand
TCCCTGGCGCAGGAGATCGCAGCACGGGTCGTCAACAAGGAGCGGGCGCAACACGGTGAATCCTTGCAGGCCAGCCCCTCTTCGATCAGCGACATGTCCGCCGGCCGGCGCGGGGGCTTGCGTTCGCACAAGGGGCCGGGCGGCCGGACCCTGCTCCAGCTTCGCAACGAGGCGCGTCAGCGGCGTTTGAAGGGACGCTCGGCCATGAACAAGGCGCAGCTGGAAGCCGCGTTGGCGCCATCTCGCGCAGCACCCGAAGGGATTCTGTCATGACTGAACCGTTTCAACATTGGACCGTTCTGCCGCATGGCAAGCTGGTGCAGATCGACGAGAACATCCTGACGGTCGTGGGCGAGACCCACATGCCCCTCATGGATCTGCCGCGGCGCATGACCGTGGTGCGCCTTGTCGACGCCAGCATGGTGGTCTTCAGCGCAATCGCCCTGGACGAGGACGAGATGTCCGCGCTGGAAGCCTTCGGTCGTCCCGCGTACCTTGTCGTGCCGAGCGACGAGCATTGGCTCGACGCGAATACCTGGAAACATCGCTACCCCGAGATCCAGGTGGTGGCACCCGAGGGCGCGCGAGAGAAAGTCGAGGAATCATCAACGGTGAGCACGGTGGCACCCCATTTCAATGACCCGAATGTGCAGTCCGTGACCGTCCCTGGAACGCGTGGCCGAGAAGCGCCGCTTGTGATTCGTACGCCGAAAGGCACGACAATTGGACCGCCCCATTGCCGGCATTGGCGGGCGACTCCTTGCGCTGCACATCGGGCGCTCAGATTGCCACGTCGTAGGACAGCAATAGGTCGTGTTGCTGACGCTGGCCGCTTGCGGGCCTACTCACGTTGACTGGTTCCAAGCGGTCGTGGGGCCGGTGAAGGGCAGCGACTCGAATGTCTGCTGTTCGAGGTACTGCAGCCGCAGGACGGCCCCGAAACGACTTGCGTGACGCCCTCGGACAGCTTGGTCGAGTCCCGCCGCGATGCGCATGGTCAGGCCTCAATCAGAGACGGTTGCGCGTCCGCCGGGCCAACCTTTGTTGCACGACCGCAGCCCGGGCAGAAGTTGGACTTGTCCGGAACCGGCGTATGGCAGACTGGACAGACCTGCGCGGCGCCGAGGCCAGAGCTGGCGCCGGCCCTCAGCAGTGGCTCCAGAATCTGATGCTCGAGTGTGGTGAGCAGATGCTCGGTGTTTTTGTAGTAGTACGTGGGGCGGACCCAGGGAAACCGCTCGAAGTGCTCGAACATGGCGTAGCCGCGCTGCGACTCGAGCAGCAACGGTTGCACGGGCACCGATGGCAGGTGCGGAACGATCGACTTCAACTCCTGGGGAATGCTCCGGGCGTCGGTCAGGTCCGCGATGACGAAACGCGACATGTGGGCCAGCATCGAGATCGTCTCGGTGAGGTCCCGGCTGCCAGGCTTGTCGAAATCGAACAGGATCGGCACGAGATCCCGTCTTCGCAGACTGTCCTTCAAGCGGTCGAGCACCGCCTTGCGCTCGGGGCTGAAGTTTCCGAGGATCAACACCGCCTTAGCCGAGATGGTGTCGATGACGTCGCGAATTTTGCGGTTGTTGACGCACAGGTGGACGAAGTGGGCCACCTCGATGTTGTCGCAGGTGATGAAGTGGTCGTCGGCGATATCGATGCGGAGGTCGTCCTGGCATGTCTGGTCGAGGATGACGTTCCAGGCCGAGACACCATAGACCGCAGCCTGCGTCAGGTCGGCGCGCGACAGGTCGGCCTGCACAAGAATCGCTGCCCGCAGGTCAGCCCCCTTGAGCCGCGCACGACGCAACTTGGCGCGCATCAGGTTCGCGCCGGTCAGGTTGGCGCCCGCCAGACCCGCTCCTTCGAGATTCGCCCCGATGAGATTCGCCATCGACAGCTGCGCCTGGCAGAGATCAGCACCCTTCATATGTGCGTCTTCGCATATTGCGCCGTTCATGCGTGCCCCGACCAGGGTCGCACCTTCCAGATTGGCCTTGCGAAGCGTGGCGCCGTCGAGGTGCCCGTTGCTGAGGTCGGCCCCCGCCAACATGGCGCCCCCGAGATCGGTCTCCTGGAAGAACGCAAGTCGCAGGTCCATTCCGCTCATGTTCACGTCCCAGGCGTAGGCCTTGCCGAACACGGTGCGGTGGATCCGCGCCCGTCGCAGGTCGGACCCACCCAGGCTCGCTTCATAAAGCGATGCGCTCGTGAGGTTGGTCCTGACGAATACCGCCGAGCGGAGTTCGGCCCCTCGCAGGATCGCAAAGCTCAGATCGGTATCGCTGAGGTCGCAACCCCGCAGGTTCGTACCAATCAGTTCGCAATGACTGAGGTCACACCCGCCCAGGCCGAGGCCGCTCAAGTCGAGATGGGACAGGTCTGGCTTGACTTCGGGATGCGCCTTGCGCCATGCGTTCCAGACTGCGGGGCCATCGCCGAGTAGCGTGAGGTAGTTGGTTGCCGGCATGGTCGAGAAACATCTTACGCGCTTGTCCGTCCGACCGGCGATGCAGGTTCGCTCTGGAGTGCAACAGACAATCACCCTGCAGGACCGCCGAAGTCAGGTTTCGGTAGCCGCCGACATTCGGGTGCCGGACCTGACCAGCTGCAGTCAGTCTTTGGCGGGTATTCGCAAAGAGCCCGACCCGCACCCCTGTGGTGCAGATTTGGAAATGCTTATGCCGACGGCGTATCAGTACCCAGCGATCATGCCCAGCAATTCGCGTCGCCCATCCCCATGCCCCGGGTCGACGAAGCGGTTGAGCGTTGCATGCGGGCCCTCCAGCAGGTCGTCGCGTTCACCGACTGCGGAGCGAACCACCAAGGTCTGCCTGGGCTTGAACTGGACCGGCTTGCGCTGCCTGCATGTTGCGCGACCGCAAGGCTCTTGATGCTCCCGACACTGCGGCGCCGATATCCGGCTTGCGCCCGGTTGATGCTCACGCTTTGACCAGCAGGTTCGTCGGGTCGTACAGACAACGGTCAATCACCTGGGCCGCTTGCCTGTGACCCAGCATCTCGACCATCAGTTCCGCGCCGGGCATGGCATGCTGCGGCATCACGAAGGCAAAGGCAATGTTCTTGCGCACGCGGTGCCCATAGGCGCCTGACGTGACGGTTCCGACCAACGCATCGCCCTGGTAGACCGGGTCGCCTGCATGCGCTGGCGCAAGGTCGCAATCAACGACCAATGCCACGAACTGCCTGAGTGGCCCACGGGCCAGTTCATCCTGCAGCGCGGTCTTGCCGACGAAGTCGGCCTTGTGCAGGTTGACGAAGCGCTCCAGCCCGGATTCCATCGGGTTGCGCTCGTAGACCAGGTCTGCCTTCCAGTGGCGGTAGCCCTTTTCCATGCGCATGGATTCGGTGGCGTACAGGCCAAAGAGCGAGAGGTCGAAGGCTGGCCCAGCTTGCTGGATCAGCTTCCATGTGAGGTAAAGCTGTTCATTGGGAATATGCAGTTCATAGGCCAGCTCGCCAGAGAAGCTGACACTCATGGCCAGCATCTGCGCATGGCCCAGCATGACGCTGCGCGCGCGCATCCACGGAAAGGCTGCTTGCGACCAGTCGCTGCGCGGCGACAGCGACTGCAGCAGCGCGCGAGCGCGGGCCGGCCACAACAAGGATGGTGTGGGTGGATGCCATCTCGGTGATGCGCACGCCGGGCGGCTTGTGCTGCATCAGCCAATCCAGATCGTGCCATTCGGCGGCCGCCGCCGAGCCATACCAATAGCGCTGCTCGCCGAGCTTGGCGATGGTCGCCTCGGCAAGCACATGGCCATGCGTATTGAGCAGGTAGCACAGGCGCACATGGCCGATCACCGTGGGCAAGTTGCCGCAGACCAGTTGGTCGAGAAGCGCCTCGGCTTCGTCGCCGGTGATTTCGAAGCGGTTGAAACCGGACACCTCCATGATGCCGACGCCGCATTGCAATAGCCGAACTTCCTCGGCGATCACGGCCTGCGTGGCATTGAAGCGGTAGCCCGGGACGTCGTGAAAGTCATCGCCCGGCTTGAAAAACAGCGCGCGTTCCCAGCCATTGACCACGCCCCATGCGGCCTTGCGCTGGTCGAGCACCGGATAGAGCGGCGTCGTACGCGCCAGTCGCGCCGCGGGCCGGTATTCATGCGGCAGGTGGTAGTGAAACTCGGCCCGGTAGTCCTCCACGGCCTTCAGACAAGTGTGTTCGGTGTTGGCGTATTGCGTGAAGCGGCGCGGGTCCAGGCACCATGCGTCCCACTCGCATTCGCCATGCACGATCAGCTGGGCCAGCACCTTGCCATGCCCGCCGCCTTCGCCGATGCCCGCACGCAGGCCGATGCAGCAAAAGGCACCAGGAACGCCCGGCACCTGCCCGACCAGTGGCAGGCCATCGATGGTGTAGGTGATGGGCCCGTTGATGACGGTTCGGATTCCCGCGTCCGTCAGGCACGGCAGCCGCTGGAAGATCCGCTCCATGTTGTCCATGCAGCGGTCCAGGTCGGACGGGCACAGCGCGCGCGTGAAATGGGGGTCGACTCCATCCATGCCAAATGGCTTGCAGGCCTGCTCGTAGATGCCGACCAGCAGTCCGTGCTTTTCCTGCCGGCTGTAGAAGTCATCGGCCGGGTCGCGGATGATGGGCACGCGGTGGTTCAATTCCGCCAACGCCGGTATGGTATCGGTCAGGAAGTACATGTGCTCCATCGACGTGACCGGATGGCGCACACCCAGCATGGCGCCGACCTCGTTGACCCGGTAGCCGCTGGCGTTTACGACCTTCTCACAGCGGATGTCGCCGCCGCGCGTGTGCACGACGAATTCGCCGCTGCGGGTGCGTGTGATGGCTTCGACCGGATTGGAACGGTAGATCGTGGCACCGGCCTTGCGCGCCTGGCGCGCCAGCGCATGGGTCAGGCCGGAGGGGTCGATGTCACCGTCCAGCGGGTCCCACCAGGCACCCAGAATGCCCGTGGTGTCCAGTAGCGGATGCCGTTGGCCGACTTCCTGCGCGTCGATGAATTCCATCTCGACGCCCACACCCCTGGCCATGCCGATGTGGTGGCGGTAGGTGTCCACCTGATCCTGCGTGTAGGCGGTGCGCATGCCGCCGGTGATGTGGTAATCGAAGGGGTGATCCGGATCGGCGGCGAGTTGCCGGTACAGATTGATGCTGTGGCGCTTGAGCGCCACCATGGTCTGGTTGCCACCGAACTGCGTCACCTGTGCTGCGGCATGCCAGGTGGAACCGGAGGTCAGCTCGTCGCGCTCTACCAATACGACGTCGGTCCAGCCTTCGCGCGTCAGGTGGTAGAGCGTGGAACAACCGGCGATACCA
Organism: Burkholderiaceae bacterium; assembly: GCA_037968655.1. Classification (GTDB taxonomy): domain Bacteria; phylum Pseudomonadota; class Gammaproteobacteria; order Burkholderiales; family Burkholderiaceae_C; genus CAISIP01. Next base: position 8,997 of record JBBKVW010000306.1, on the reverse strand, counting down.
CCACCGATGACGACGACGCGGGCATGAGATGGCACGGCCTGGCTCATGGAAGGCTCCTTGGGTGCGACAGCGCATGCGCCCAGCGGCTGCTCGCGGTGACTCCCGATCAGTCGGATCCCGGCAAGAGCCGCCGCGGATGCCCTGTCTGCTTACGCGTCGTCGAAAGGCAGGCCGACATAGTTCTCCGCCATCGTCGTTGAAGCGGCGCGCGAACTGACCAGATACTCGAGCTCGGCCTGCTGCAGTCGCTGGCCGATGGCGCCATTCTCGGGAAACTTGTGCATCAGTCCGGTGAACCACCAGGAAAAGCGCTCGGCCTTCCACACCCGGGCCAGGCAGCGTTGCGAATAGTGGTCGATGCCCGCGTCACTCGACTCCTTGTAATGCTCGATCAATGCACTGGACAGAAAGCGCACGTCGGACGCCGCCAGGTTCAGCCCCTTGGCGCCGGTTGGCGGAACGATGTGGGCGGCGTCGCCGGCAAGGAACAGGCGGCCAAAGCGCATCGGCTCGGCCACGAAGCTGCGCAGCGGCGCGATGCTCTTTTCGATCGACGGCCCGGTCACCAGGCTTTCTGCCGTCTGCGGATCGAGGCGCCGGCGCAATTCGTCCCAGAAGGCGTTGTCGCTCCAGTCCTCGACCTTGTCCTTCAGCGAGCATTGCACGTAGTAGCGGGTGCGCGTGGGCGAACGCATCGAGCACAGCGCAAAGCCGCGCGCGTGGTTGGAATAGATCAGCTCATGCGCTACCGGCGGCGTGTCGGCCAGCACACCGAGCCAGCCAAACTGGTAGACCTTCTCGTAGATTGACAAGGCCTGGGGTGGCACGCTGGCGCGGCTGACGCCGTGGTAGCCGTCGCAGCCGGCGATGAAGTCACAGCGGATCTCATGCACCTCCCCCTGGTGCGAGTAGGTCACGCGCGGCTTGTCGGTGTCAAAATCGTGGATCGCGACATCCGCTGCCTGGTAGATCGTCTTGCCGGCGGCCGTGGCGCGTGCATCCATCAGGTCGCGCGTCACTTCGGTCTGGCCATAGACCATCACATGCTTGCCGCCGGTCAGCCCGGCCATGTCGATGCGATGGCGACCGCCAGCAAAACACAGTTCGAAGCCGTCGTGCGGCAGGCCCTCGGCGTGCATGCGCGTGCCAACCCCACACGCGTCGAGCAGGTCGCAGGTGGTCTGCTCCAGCACGCCGGCACGAATGCGGCCCAGCACATAGTCGCCGCTCTGGCGTTCAAGGATGACGTTGTCAACGCCGGCGCGTTGCAGCAACTGGCCAAGCAGCAGGCCGGCGGGGCCCGCGCCGATGATGACGACCTGGGTGCGCATGACGGTCAAGGCGAATCTCCTGGTGAGAAATGTATTGTGGCAATTACAAACCGGTCGGACACGATCTGTTTGTCGGGGTACAGCTTCGTATTGTTAAATGTCCACCATTGTTTGCGCGCGATAAAACTTGTGCATTGCCGCAATCACTGCGTCGCCCTGGTCGCGATGCGCTGAATGCCTGCATTCGGCCAATTCCAGCACCTGCGTCTGTGGGACGCGCCGTGCAATTCCGTGCACCTGCGCCAAAGTGCCGTATTCATCATCCAATCCCTGGATCGCCAGCAGCGGGCAGCTGATGGCACTGATTTCCTGTTCGATCGACCACTGCCGGAACGGCAGATGCAGCCAGATGCGGTTCCAGCGCCAGAACACGGCGTCGGGATCGTCGTGGTAGCGCGCCAGGCGCTCGGGCACGTCGGTCTCCAGGTAGGCGGTACGCGCCTTTTCGATGCTGTTGATCGACAGGTCTTCGACCATGATGTGTGGTGCCAGCACGACCAGGGCGCCGATGTGTTGCGCAAAACGCGCCGCATACAGCAGCGCAATCGACGCGCCATCGCTGTGGCCGAACAGCCATGGCTTGTCGATCGCGGTGTCAATATGCAAGGCGCGCAATAGCGCTGGCAGCAACTCATGCGCCTGCTGGTGCAGGTAGTCCGGATTCCAGGCTTCGTCGCGCGGGTGTGGCGTCGAGCGGCCGTAGCCGGGACGCGAATAGACCAGGCCGCGACAACCCAGCGCGTCGCACAGGCGCTGCGGAAAATCCTTCCACATTGCCAGCGAACCCAGTCCTTCGTGCAGAAAGACCAGCACAGGCGCGTGCCTGCGATCCGGTGCGATCCAGGCATGCTCGATGCGTACGTTGCATTCGCGCCAGTCGATGTCGACGAAAGCGACACCGGTGACTGCTGCAGCAGCGTCGGCGCTCACGAGCGCCCGGCTTCCAGTTCGCGCAGCTTGAAGCGCTGGATCTTGCCGGTTGCGGTCTTGGGCAGTTCGGTGACGAACTCGATGCTGCGCGGGTATTTATAGGGCGCCAGCCGGTCCTTGACGAAGGCCTTGAGTTCGGCTTCGTCGACCGATGCGCCGTCCTTGCACACGACGAAGGCCTTGGTCTTGGTCAGGCCGTCGGCGTCCTCCTTGCCGATCACCGCCGCTTCCAGCACCGCCGGATGCTGCACCAGCGTGGCCTCGACCTCGAACGGGCTGACATAGATGCCGCTGACCTTGAGCATGTCGTCGCTGCGCCCACTGTAGGTGTAGCTGGCGTCGTCGTTGCGCACGTATTTGTCGCCGCTCCTGGTCCAGCCGCCCTGGAAGGTGTCGCGTGTCTTGGCACGGTTGCCCCAGTACATCATCGCGGCGCTGGGCCCCTGTATGTACAGGTCGCCCGGCTCGCCGTCGGGCACGGCGGCGCCGTCGTCGCCGCGCAAGGCGATCTCGTAACCCGGCACCGGCCAGCCGGTGGTGCCGTAGCGCACGCGTTCGGGCCGATTGGACAGGAAGATATGCAGCATCTCGGTGGAGCCTATGCCGTCGACGATGTCGACGCCGAAATGGGCCTTGAAGCGTTCACCCAGATCGGCCGGCAGCGCTTCGCCAGCTGATGAGGCCATGCGCAGGGCCACCGCTTCGCGCCCCGGCAAATCCGGATTGGCCAGCATGCCGGCAAAACCGGTTGGCGCGCCGAAGAACACGGTGGGTTTGACGCCACCGACGCCGCCCAGCCAGCGCTTGAAGGTGGCGGCCGGTGTCGGCCGCTCGGCCATCAGCAGCGTGGTGGCGCCCACGCTCATCGGGAATGTCAGCGCGTTGCCCAAGCCATAGGCGAAGAACAGCTTGGCCGCCGAAAAACAGACGTCGTCGGCGCTCAACTGCAGCACGCGCTTGCCATACAGCTCGGCAGTCCAGTAGGGGTTGGCGTGGGAATGCACGGTGCCCTTGGGTCGGCCGGTCGAACCCGAGGAGTACAGCCAGAAGCCGGGGTCGTCGGCGGCGGTGGCGGCGGCCTGCTTCATGGGCGCGTGGGCCTGCACGAACTCGTGCAGGTCGATCTGTGCTGCCTGCAACGGTGCAATCGGATGTGACACGATGACCTGCGCCAATTCATGCTCCGAGCGGCTCATCGCAGCCATCAGGCCCGGCAGCAGCGCGCCCGACACCAGCGCCGCCTGCGCGCGCGAATGCTCGAGCATGTAAGCGTAGTCATCGGCCGTCAGCAGGGTATTGACCGCCACCGGAACCAGGCCGGCATAGATTGCGCCCAGAAATGCCACGGGCCAGTCGTTGCAGTCATGCATCAGCAACAGCACGCGCTCCTCGCGGCGCAGGCCTTGCGCGCGCAAGGCCGCAGCCATGCGCCGCACCTTGTCGTCGAGTGCGCCGTAGCTCAGCGGCCCGACGTCGTCGATGAAGGCCGTCCGGTCCGGGTGGGCGGCATTGCAGTCGAGCAGATGGTGCGCGAAATTGAAGCGCTCGGGCGGCGCCTGGACGGGGTCGGTGGCGGATTCGGCCATTTGGTCTCCTGCGGATGTTTTGTGCGGGTCTATTGCTGCGTGAACTGGATCTGGCCTTCGGGCAGCAAGTACAGCACCAGCGCGCGGCCTTGCGTCACAGTCGGGCGGTGCGCGCTACCGGGCGGACAGACCAGCCAGCCAGCGGGGCGACCGTCGAAGCGGGCGTCGCCACCCTGCGGCATGATCAGGTCGATCTCGCCATTCGGATGCATGTGGTGGGGGCCGGCGATATCGCACATGTCGACCACGTCGACCGAAAAATCGTGCAACTCCGCGTCGGGCTTGAAGATGCGGCCGTAACGGATGCCGCCGCCTTCGCGCCCGCACAGCCAGCCGTCGGCTACGCCGTGCGCACAGGCGGTCTGCAAGTCGGCAAACAGGGCGCTGGTGGGCCCATGGGTTTCGTTCAGCCAGTTGTCCAGTGCCTGGTCCAGCGCCCGACCGGCCAGTTGTGTGGTCAGGCCGGCCAGCAGTGACTTGAAGGATTGCGGTGTAGCGCGGATAGTGGAAGCTGGGGTGGGTGACATGGCGTAATTCCTGGTGAGCCGGCAGATCAATTTCAGCGCGGGCTTGTCAATGCACAAAAGTTGCAGTATTGTGCGTGCATGCACTCTAATGAGATTGAAAGTTGATGTCAAGCACTATATTGCACTATTCCGAGGCGAGCTTCGGAGCCGAACTGCCAACGGAGCAACCCCGGCAGGCTGACGGCCGCCTTCCGTTGGTAGCACAGGACGAGGCGGCTGACAAGGAGCTCAAGAACCCGTTTCTGGTGGCTTTGGGCGAACGCACCCGCGAACTGCGTTCGCGGCGCGGCATGACACGCAAGGCCCTGGCGGCGGCGGCCGATGTGTCGGAGCGCCACCTGGCCAATCTGGAATATGGGGTTGGCAATGCCTCCATCCTGGTCTTGTTGCAGGTGGCGCTGGCGCTCAAATGCAGCCTGGCCGAATTGTTGGGCGATGAGACGACGCGCTCGCCCGAGTGGCTGATGATCCGCGAACTGCTCGGCGACTGTGACGAATCGAGCTTGCGCCGCGTGCGTGAAACCATCGGCGAACTGCTGGGCACCGGCGTCAGGGCCGGGCAGGGCGCAGCGCAAGCCAGCGCCCGGATCGCGCTGCTCGGCCTGCGTGGCGCCGGCAAGTCCACGCTGGGCCACATGCTGGCCGAGGATCTGGACTTTCCGTTTGTGGAACTGAGTCGCGAGATCGAGAAATTCGCCGGCTGCAGCATCGACGAGATCCAGGCCCTGTATGGGCAGAACGCCTACCGGCGCTATGAGCGCCGCGCCCTGGAAGAGGCGATCCAGATCTATCCGCAAGCCGTGATCGCAATACCCGGCGGCCTGGTGTCGGATCCCGCCACCTTCAATCTGATGCTGGGCCATTGCACGACGGTCTGGCTGCAGGCCGAACCCGAAGACCATATGCAACGCGTCGCGGCACAGGGCGACCTGCGCCCAATGGCCGGCAATCGCGAGGCCATGGACGATCTCAAGGCCATCCTGGCGGGACGAGCGGCGTTTTATTCGAAGGCCCAATTTCGGCTCAACACCAGCGCCGCGGAACTGGCGCCGACCTTCGCGGCTTTGCGCGACACAGTGCGTGGTGCGATCGGCGCGCCAACGTAGTAGAGAAATAAACATGCAATAAAATGCTTGACATTGGATTGTTTAATGCATTAAACTGCATCACATGCGGTGCACCAGATATGCACTTTAATTCCTAAATGGAGACAACATGAGCCAGCCAGACCGCGTCGACTACCAAACCGAACCCAGTCGCTACCGCCACTGGAAGCTGAAGTTCGATGGCCCGGTGGCCACCTTGTCGGCCGACTTCGATGAAGATGCCGGCCTGCGCGCTGGATACAAGCTCAAGCTCAATAGCTATGACCTGGGCGTGGACATCGAATTGAACGACGCGATCAACCGCATTCGCTTCGAGCACCCCGAAGTGCGCAGCGTCGTCGTGACCAGCGCCAAGGAAAAAGTGTTCTGTTCGGGCGCCAATATCTTCATGCTGGGCGTCAGCAGCCATGCCTGGAAGGTCAACTTCTGCAAGTTCACCAACGAGACCCGCAACGGGCTCGAAGACAGCAGCGCGCACAGTGGGCTCAAGTTCCTGGCCGCCGTCAACGGCGCCTGCGCCGGTGGCGGCTATGAACTGGCGCTGGCCTGCGACGAGATCATCCTGGTCGACGACCGTTCCAGTTCGGTCAGCCTGCCCGAGGTGCCCCTGCTCGGCGTATTGCCGGGCACCGGCGGCCTGACCCGCGTGACCGACAAGAAAAAAGTACGCCACGACCTGGCCGACCTGTTCTGCACCAGCGTCGAAGGCGTGCGCGGCCAGCGCGCCAAGGACTGGCGCCTGGTCGACGACATCGCCAAACCCGCGGCGTTTGCAGCCAAGGTGCAGCAGCGCGCGCTGGAACTGGCCGAGACCAGCGACCGCCCGGCCGACGGCAAGGGCGTGCCACTGCCGGCCGTGCAGCGCAGCATCGAAGCCGACGCTTTGAAGTACCCGTTTGTCGAGGTCGCGATTGACCGTACGCGGCGGGTCGCGACGTTCACCGTCAAAGGGCCAGACGGCGCACAGCCGGGCGACCTGGCCGGCATCGAAGCGGCCGGCGCAGCCTGGTATCCGCTGCAGATGGGGCGTGAACTCGAAGACGCGATCCTGGAGATGCGCACCAATGAGCCGGACATCGGAACCTGGCTGATAAAGACCCAGGGCGATGCAGCCGCCGTGCTGGCCATGGACGCGACGCTGGCCGCGCACCAGGGCCACTGGCTGGTGCGCGAGACGATCGGCCTGCTGAGGCGTACCTTCAGCCGGCTGGACCTGTCCTCGCGCAGCCTGTTTGCGCTGATCGAGCCGGGCTCGTGTTTTGCCGGCACGCTGCTCGAACTGGCGCTGGCCTGCGACCGCAGCTACCACCTGGCGCTGCCCGACGACGTTGCCAAGGCACCAAGCATTGCGGTGGGCGACAGCAATTTCGGCTTTTATCCGATGGTCACCGGCCAGAGCCGCATGCAGCGGCGCTTCTACGACGAACAGCCGGCGCTTGACGCGGTGCGTGCATTCGCTGGCAAGGCGCTGGACGCTGATGCGGCCATGGCACTGGGCCTGATCACCAGCAACCCGGACGACATCGACTGGGACGACGAGATTCGCATCGCCATCGAGGAGCGCATCGCGATGAGCCCGGACGCATTGACCGGCATGGAGGCCAACCTGCGCTTCAACGGGCCCGAGAACATGTTCACCCGCGTCTTCGGCCGCCTGACGGCGTGGCAGAACTGGATCTTCCAGCGCCCCAATGCGGTCGGTGAAAAGGGCGCGCTGAAGGTCTACGGCAAGGGGGACAAGGCCGTCTTTGACTGGAACCGCGTCTAGCCGGCGATTGCCCTGATCCCATAGTTGTGTGGTGCGAACCTGGCGGCGCACCACAACCCAAGAATTTCCGCCCCTTCAGTTTTTCGGAGAACGCAATGTCCACCATCAACTACAGTGAAAAAATCCCCAACAACGTCAACCTGGCCGAGGACCGCACGCTGCAGCGCGCACTCGAGCAGTGGCAGCCGAGTTTCCTGAGCTGGTGGGACGACATGGGGCCCGACGGCAGCCAGAAATACGACGTCTACCTGCGCACCGCGACCAGCGTGGACCCCGAAGGCTGGGCCCAGTTCGGCCATGTGAAGATGCCCGACTACCGCTGGGGCATATTCCTGAATCCCGGCCAGGCCGATCGCAAGATCCACTTTGGCGACCACATGGGCGAGGCGGCCTGGACCGACATACCCGGCGAATACCGCGCCAACCTGCGCCGCATCATCGTCACCCAGGGTGACACCGAGCCGGCCAGCGTCGAGCAGCAGCGCCACCTGGGTTTGACCGCGCCCAGCATGTACGACCTGCGCAACCTGTTCCAGATCAATGTTGAAGAGGGCCGCCATCTGTGGGCCATGGTTTATCTGCTGCACAAACACTTCGGGCGTGACGGCCGCGAAGAAGGCGAAGCGCTGCTGGAGCGCCGCAGCGGGCAGGAGGACAACCCGCGCATCCTGCAGGCCTTCAATGAACCGACGCCCGACTGGCTGAGCTTTTTCATGTTCACCTACTTCACCGACCGCGACGGCAAGTTCCAGCTGTGCGCGCTGGCCGAGAGCGCTTTTGACCCCTTGGCCCGCACCACCAAGTTCATGCTCACCGAAGAGGCGCACCACATGTTCGTGGGCGAGTCGGGGATCAGCCGCATCATCAACCGCACCTGCGCGGTGATGAACGAACTCAAGACCGACGAGCCCAAGAAGTTGCGCGAAGCCGGTGTCATCGACCTGCCCACCTTGCAGCGCTACTTGAACTTCCACTTCAGCGTCACCATCGACCTGTTCGGCGCCGATGAAAGCAGCAACGCCGCCACCTTCTACAGCACCGGTCTGAAGGGCCGGTATGAAGAAGGCAAACGCAGCGACGACCACCAGTTGCGGGGCCAGGCCTACCGCGTGCTCAATGTCGTCAATGGGCAGCTGGTGGAAAAGGAAGTGCCCATGCTCAACGCGCTGAACGAGGTGCTGCGCGACGACTTCATCAAGGACAGCGTGGGCGGTGTGAACCGCTGGAACAAGGTCATCGAAAAGGCCGGCATACCCTTCAGGCTGGTGACACCGCACAAGGCCTTTCATCGCAACATCGGCTCCTTGGCGGGAGTCAAGGTGGCGCCGGACGGCCGCATCGTGAGCGAAGCGCAATGGGCCGCCAAGGTCGACGAATGGCTGCCCAGCGACAGCGACCGAGCCTACGTGGGCAGCCTGATGGGCCGCGTCGTGGAGCCGGGCCAATTCGCCAACTGGATCGCGCCACCGATGATGGGCGTCAATCGTCAACCGGTGAACTACGATTACGTGCGCTTCAACTGATTCCCAGACACCCTCTCCCTCCCAGGGAGAGGGCTGGGGTGAGGGTCAGAACACCCACCACACCCGTCACCCACAACATGCCATCACCCTCCCCTCACTTGCAGTGCGCACGGCGGCCCGCATGCCGCCGTCGCTTCGCGGGCTCGCCGCATGCGGCTCGAAACCCCCGCTACGCCCCCCGCCCTCTCCCTGGAAGGGAGAGGGGGCCGAACTTACGGGCTCTGCC
>JBBKVW010000305.1:0-8652 GCA_037968655.1 Burkholderiaceae bacterium | reverse complement strand
ACCAGCTCACGCCCACGGTGGCCTGGGCAAATGCGGCGACCGAACCCACGGCCAAAGCCAGGGCGGTCAGGTGACGTTTCAATTGCATGCATGTCTCCATAAAGTTGCCCGATGGGGCGAATGTTCCCGGCTGCCGCGGTCGTCAGACCTACTTAGTTCAGCGAGAAAACCAAGTATCCTGCAGCCGGATTCGCGAAGGAATTGGGGAAAACCCTAGACCTGATGCGCCGACCAGGCTGTGCCCCGGTTCAGCACCTGAACGACCGCCTGATTCATTCTGCGGCGTCGTAGCGGTCATGGTGCCGCAGCCAGCTCATGGTGTAGGGCAGCGCATCTTCGTCACGGCCCCTTGGGAACCAGGTCCAGGAACTGGTAGGTCGGGTTGAGCATGTCCAGTCCGCGGGAGAAGCAGGAATAGGTATGGAAGATGTCGCCATCGGGATCTTTGGACAACACCGAGATGCCCGGCATCTCGCCGGGCTCCTTGAGCGTCTTGTCATAGTTGTAGAGCATGGGGCCGGAGGCCGGCGGCGAGACTCCGAAGTCTGCATTGAAGTCGGTCCCGGCGCTGGACACCCAGGTAAAACGCCAGCCCATGCGCTTTTGAAACGCCAGCCGCGTGTCCAGCGGCGCGATCGAGGCACAGGCGCAAGGACACATCACGCTGGGCCAGGTGGGTTGTCACGCCGTCAAATCCATCGGCCCAGAACGAGCAGCTCTTGCAGCCCTGCTCCCAGTCGGCGCCGAACATGAAGTGGTAGATCAACAGCTGGCTGCGACTGCCGAACAATTCTGCAAGGCTGACCGGCCCGCTGGATGCTGCAAACGTGCAGGCCTTGTCGATGCGGTAGCGCGGCAAGGCGCGTCGGCGTGCTGTCAGTGCGTCGCGCGCCTGTGTAAAGGCTTTTTCTTCCAGCAACAGGGCTTTGCGCGCGAGCAGCCATTCGGCGCGCGTTGCAGTGTGCTTGGTATTGGGCTGTGAGGTCATGCAACAGTCTCCTTTTGGTTGACGGCCATCGCATCGCCGCAGGGCTTGCGAGAATCCAGACTTTCCCTTGTCACAGGAATTGCGCCGTGAGCCAATTGTTTTCCCCCTGGGCGCTGCGCGATCTGCAGCTGCCCAACCGCATCGTCGTCTCTCCGATGTGCCAGTATTCCGCTGTCGACGGCAGTGCCCAGCCCTGGCATCTGATGCACCTGGGGCATCTGGCGCTGTCGGGCGCCGGCATGCTGTGCATCGAGGCAACGGCAGTCGAGGCCAGGGGGCGCATCACGCCCGGCGACCTTGGCTTGTGGAACGACGCCAATGAAGCGGCCCTGGCCCCGGTACTGGCGGCAATCCGACAGCACGCTGCGATTCCAGTCGTGATGCAACTGGCCCATGCCGGTCGCAAGGCTTCGAGCGAGGTGCCGTGGCGGGGCGGGCAGCAGATTGCCTTGTCCGATGGCGGCTGGCTGGCCGATGGGCCTTCAGCCCTGGCGATTCGCGATGGCGAGTTGGCGCCCCAGGCATTGGACGAAGCCGGCCTGGCGCGCATACGTTCCGCCTTCGCCGCCGCCGCAATGCGTGCCGCTCGGCTGGGCATCGACGCTCTGGAAGTGCATGCGGCGCATGGCTACCTGCTGCATTCCTTTTTGTCGCCGGTCGCCAACCAGCGTACCGACGCCTATGGCGGATCGCTGGAAAACCGGATGCGTTTTCCGCTGGAAATCTTCGACGCGGTGCGCGCCGCCTTTCCCGCCAACCAGCCGGTCGGCGTGCGGGTCTCGGCCAGCGACTGGATCGATGGCGGCTGGGATCTGGCGCAGACCATCGCCTTTTGCCAGCAACTGCAGGCGCGGGGCGTGGACTGGATCGATGTGTCGTCGGGCGGCGTATCGCCGCTACAAAAGATCGCCCTCGGCCCGGGCTATCAGGTGCCCTTTGCCCAGGCCATCAAGAAGGCTGGCAACACCACGACGATGGCGGTCGGGCTGATCACCGAGCCGCAGCAGGCCGAGGCCATCATCGCCAATGGCCAGGCCGACCTGGTCGCGTTGGGCCGCAGTTTGATCTACAACCCACGCTGGCCCTGGCATGCGGCAGCGGCGCTGGGCGCCCAGGTGGCTGCGCCGCCGCAATACTGGCGCTCGCCGCCGCGCGAGCAGGCCGATCTGTTTGGCAAGACGGTGCTGGGCATGCGCTGACAGTAAGCTGGCGCCGTCGCGCCGCGTCAGTTCTGTGGCAGTTGGGCCACGGCCTGGATCCGGGCATCCTGGATCGCCGTGCCGATTTGCGGGCCGGCTAGGCCAGCGGCGATGGCGCGCTGTGCGACGGCGTCGGTCGAGACTGCCAATGCCGCCGCTAGTGCAGCCTGCAAGCGGGCCTGCGGCCCATACACGGCTGCGGCCTGCAGTCGGACCTGCTGCCCATGCACGGGCGCAGTGCCGGACTGCAGCGCCTGTGCACGGATCGCGCACACCTGGAGCAACTCGCCAAAGCGGGCAGGTTTGCGAAACGCGTCGCAGATTTCCAGCAAGCGCACCAGCGCGGCCGGTTCCAGCGCCGCGCTGGCGTCAATGGCGCCGCCTTGTCGGGCTGCCAACTGGGCCAGATCGCGGCAGTCATTGGGTACGCGCAGGCGTTCGCACATCTGCAGCAGCGCGTCGGGGCTTGCATCGCGCTGGCACAGCAGCGCAAAGCGCACGGTCAGTGGCGCCTGCAACTGGGCGGATCTGTCAAGCACATCGAGCTGGCTTTGCGCCTTGCTGCCAGCCAGGCTGCCGGCTGTAATTCCCAACTCCGGCATCAGGTGGGCAAGCGCGTTGCAGTCATCGAGCACCTGCAGCATGCGCGAAGGCCTGTCTTCCATGAGGCCACGGGCCAGTTCCTGCCAGACACGCTCTGCCACCAGGGCGTCAACCTCGCCGCGCGCAACCATGCTCTGCATCAGCGCCAGGGTCTCGACGGCAACAACAAAGCTGGCAAAGCGCGCCGCGAAGCGCGCCACGCGAAGGATACGCACCGGGTCTTCGGCAAACGCGTCGGTCACATGGCGCAGGCAGCACTGCTGCAGGTCGCGCTGGCCGTGGAAGGGATCGTGCAGCGTTGCGCTGGCCGGATCGAAATTGCCGTCGCCGTCCAGATGCTGGCGTGCCACGGCGATGGCGTTGATCGTCAGGTCGCGCCGGGCCAGGTCCTGTTCCAGCGTCACATCGGGTGCCGCATGCACGGCGAAGCCTTTGTAGCCGGGCGCAGTACTGCGTTCGGTGCGGGCCAGCGCGTACTCCTCCTTGCTGGCCGGATGCAGGAACACCGGGAAATCGTGGCCCACCGCCACATAGCCCAGATCGAGCATCTGCTGCGGCGACGCACCGACCACGACCCAGTCGCGGTCCTTGACCGGTAGGCCCAGCAGGGTGTCGCGAACTGCGCCGCCGACTAGATAGATGTCCATGGATGGGAGTTTAGGGGGATGCCGAGTAAGGCTGCACGGATGCGCGTTGCCCCCGGGTTCGCAATACTCGGCAAGGCACATTTCCTCGCCATCGCCATTGCCATCGCCATCTCCATCTCCATCTCCATCTCCATCTCCATCGCTTGGGCTATGGCGAGGATTGGCAATGCCGCAGGCCCTGTACAACGCTGTTGGCCCAGAAAACGCTGAAAACCAGTAACGCTGCGCGGTTTGATTGCTCTGTCAATACCCGTATCAGACTGGTTGCGGGCGCGCCATTTTTGGCGCCAAATATCGGCGTCAGGCTATGCGTGGCAACGCACCGAATGGGGTGACGGGCGCAGCCGGACGCAGGCATTGTGAGCCGGGATCGTCAAAGATCACGCCTTCAGTTGCTTGTGTTTACCTGTCATGTGCAGTCACAACATCGTCGGCTAAGCAGCGACCGAACAGCAGGGGGCAAACAACATGGGCACGAACCTAGCGACACCTCCGACCGTCTATTTGATTGGCGATGCCGGAGTCGACCGACTCGCTGCGAACAAGCGCGAAATTGAGATTCCCGCAGGCGCGCCATACCTGTCGGAGGTGCTAAAAGCAATCTTCGGCAAGGCCCTGAGCGTCGAACTATTGGTTAGTGTTGTGCCCGCGCCTCCTGGCACCTCGCCGGCTTGCCCTGCCTTGCCGCCCAAGACGGTGGAACTGCGGAAGTATGGAACTGTCTGGCGAGTCGCACGCTATGCGCCCGGTTCCGAGCAAGGCAAGAGTAGTGCGCGCGCGTCTGTGAACGGGAAGGACAGCAGGAGCAGCGACGCTCAGCCGGGGTCTGGTCTGGAGTTCGTGAAGCCGACGGAGCCGCTCGCTGAGCGACGCTTGCTGGTCGCGCACAACGGGGGGATCTCTTGGGGGGATGCTTGCCCGAAGGGGCACATAGAGTTCGTGCGCGACTACCTTGAGCATCTGCCGCCGAAAGACGATTCAACCCGGGCTTTTCCGCAGGTACTGGTCAACGTGTCCAGCAACATGCCAAACCCGAAGATGGATCCGAGGCAGGGCGACGCCTCAGGCCTGATTCAATTTGAAAGCAGCCTATGGAACTTGCTCCTTGAGAAACGCGATCAGGTCGGCATCGTCACCTCACTGACGGTGCTTCGGCAGGCCGGTGCGTTCGTGACGCGTCGGCTGTCGTGGGAGCAGGGAGTCGAGGATCTGGCGGCAGAACTGTTCCTGTTCCCGCGCCTCAGAGCACTGTGTCAATTCCGCCATGTCTTTATCAGGATCGGCATGATAGGTGTACTCCACATCGAGCGCAAAGAGGACGTTCATACAAACAGCCTGTTGCACGGGCATGTCTACTTTTGCCCATACGCCAAAAACGGGGTGCATCGCGATCAGGAAAGCGAGGGGGGCACCATAGGCCGCAGTTCCCTCTTTATCGCTGGCCTTGTCGGTGAAATGCTCAAAGTGAAAGACAAGTTGGAGGGCTGGTTTGAAGTCATTGCCCGATCTCTGGCCGCCATTCAGCTTGCCGACGATGAAGGTTACAACGACACCCGATTGAGCGACCCAAAAACTAAGGGCAAGGCGCTTGTGGCGGCACTCGCAACGCACGCAAGAAGCGCGATCTTGGGTGAATATCGGGAGCCGAAGCCTGGCTCGCCTGATGTACTCGCCGACCGGGCCGTTCCTTCACACCTGCTGACCGCGCCGCTGCCAAATGCGCTTCGCACTGGCAAGAAGTGGTTCATGCTGCAGGACGCGCTAATCGAAGCGCCAGTTCACCGCATCAACATTGCCATGGCAATCGTGAAGATTGGCCCGGAGGTAGTCTTTAACCGAGATTGGTCCGGTCCGCAAGCGAATGGCGACGCTGGCACTGACGCCGAGGTATGGAAGCTTTTGCAGCGCGTCGAGTATTGGAACCCGAAAGACTACGCACCAGACTACGTCACGCTTCATCCAGGCAATCGGCCGGCCGTCCCAGAGTGGCCGAAACGCAAGCCGCTTACGCCAGGCATCATTGGCGGCGAGAAGAAATTCAAGATCTCCGTCCCGATGACGAAATTCGGCAAGTTGACTTTGCTTGAGCGCGAGGAGATCGAAACACTGCGCGGAATTCACAACCTTCTGAGCCTGTACCGAACGCAGTCCCAGCGTGACGCTGCCCCAAAGCCCATCTCGATCGCGGTATTCGGCCCGCCAGGGTCGGGCAAGTCATTTGCCGTGAAGCAGATCGCGAGCGCTTTGGGAGACGACGGTACGATGCCGCAACTCGAGTTCAATGTCTCTCAGTTTCGCGGCCTCGATGACTTGCGAATGGCATTCGAGGATATCGTCAAGGAAAGTGCGAAAAAGGGCGTCACGCCGCTGGCATTCTTCGACGAGTTTGACTGCGTATGGGAGGGTCGCGAACTCGGGTGGCTCAAATACTTTCTGGCACCGATGCAAGATGGAAAGTCTCAAAATGGAAACTCGAACATCGCGCCGGCGGTTTTCGTCTTCGCCGGTGGTGTTCATGCCAGCTTCGAACGCTTCGATCCAACGACGGACTCGGCCTATGACAACCTGCGTGACTCTGAAGAATACAAGCGGCGCATCAAGGGATTTACCGATCAGAAGGGCCCCGACTTCATCAGTCGCTTGCGTGGGCATATCAATGTTTCCGAAATCAACGATGCGCCGGGGCGCCCAAAGCACTTTATTCGTCGTGCCGTGCAGCTGCGTGGTCTGCTGGGTAAGCATCGCCTGATTGGCGATGCTGGCGTTGCACGCATCAATGAGTCCATCGTGTATGCATTGCTGACGGTGGACCGATACCGCCATGGTGTGCGCTCGATGGAGGCGATCGTCGAAATGTGCAGTCCGATTTATGAGCGCATCGAGATCGCCTCGCTGCCATCGCGTGCGCAGCTGAACATGCACGTCGATGCCGAGGAGTTTCTGATCAGGGTCTATCGCGGCCGCCGCAGGTCGCAGCCCGACTGGAACCCACCCAACGGTTCCGCGGCTTCCTGAACGGGCGTGACTGGGTCGTGCGGCGGGCCTCGTCAGGAAAGCAACCGACACGGCTGAGCTTGTTGCAGGTCTACTGTGCCATGGCGTTCGCAAACCTGAAGCTTGAAGCAGCGATTGCTCTGGCTGGCACAGATGTGTTGAACGCGCGCCAGGCAGCCGGGCCGCCGCTCTCAGGGCTTAAGCCGATACGGCTCTTCGAAATCCAGGAAGTCATTCTCGGCCAAGGCATCCGCGACCCAGGCCGCGACCCCTGGCAGCGCCTCGACCCGCTGCATATAGGCAGTAATGGCCTGCGGCACCGGCAAGGCAAACCGCGTCAGCCGCATCACCACCGGTGCGAACATGGCGTCGGCGATGGAAAACGCGCCAAACAGCATCGGGCCCTTGTGTTCGTCGAGCAGTTCGGTCCACATCTCGACCAGGCGCGCAACGTCGGCGCGCACTGCCGGCTTGTCGCGCCAGATCAGCGCGCCGGGCTGGGCCAGATCGGCCTCGATGTTCATCATGCAGGCGCCACGCAGGTTCTGAAAACCCGAATGCATCTCTGCGCAGACGCTGCGCGCGCGGGCCCTTGCCTTGGCGTCCTGCGGCCACAGCGTGTGCTCGGGAAATTTCTCGGCGACGTATTCGGCAATCGCCAGCGAATCCCAGATCGCAAAGCCGTCGTCCACCAGTACTGGCACCTTGCCGGCCGGGCTGATCGGGCCCAGGCGCCGCTTGAACTGCGAGTCGGCCGAGAAGGCGTCGAAACGCACCATGACTTCTTCAAATTCGATGCCGGCCTGCTTGAGCAGGACCCAGGGCCGCATCGACCAGGAGGAGTAGTTCTTGTTGCCGATATAGAGCTGCAGCATGTGCTGGTCTTTCCTGTTCAAGGTGATTCGGGGATGGTGAGGCCGCGCGCGACCGCCGGGCGTTCCACAAAACGCTCCAGCGCCTGCATGACGCGCGGGAAGTCCTGCATGCCGACCAGTTCACCTGCCCCGTAGAAGCCGTTCAGGTTGCGCACCCATGGAAAGGTCGCGATGTCGGCGATGCTGTAGTCATCGCCCATGATCCAGCTGCGGCCGTCCAGGCGCTGCTCCAGCACGGCCAGCAGGCGGCGCGACTCGGCCACGTAGCGGTCGCGCGGGCGCTTGTCCTCGTATTCGCGTCCGGCAAACTTGTGGAAGAAACCCACCTGGCCGAACATCGGCCCAACACCGGCCATCTGGAACATCAGCCACTGGATGGTCTCGTAGCGGCCGGCCGCGCCCTGCGGCATGAGCTGTCCGGTTTTCTCGGCCAGATAGATCAGGATCGCGCCCGTCTCCCACAGCGGCAGCGGCTGTCCGCCGGGCCCGTTCGGGTCGATGATGGCCGGGATCTTGTTGTTCGGATTGAGCGACAGAAACTCGGGCGAGTTCTGGTCTTGCGTGGCGAAGTCGACACGATGCGCCTCATAGGGCAGGCCGGTCTCCTCCAGCATGATGGATACCTTGACGCCGTTGGGCGTGGGCAGTGAATACAACTGCAGCCGCTCGGGATGGCGGGCCGGCCATTTGCGGGTGATGGGAAAGTCGGCGAGTGTGGTCATTGAAGGATTGTGGGAGTGTTGTGGGGTCTTGTCGCTTTATGCCGAAGATTGCTGCGCAGTACTGGTGCGTAGCGCGGGCCCGGCCAGAATGTTCGCACATTGCCCACGTCGCTGCTTGCCGCTGCCGGGCAGCGTAGTGCTGTGCTGTGCTGTGCTGTGCAGCGCGCCGGGCGCGCGATGCGCGGCAGCGCCCGTCACGCCTCAGTGCCCGGCACTCTCCATGCGCCGCCGTTCGATCGCCGACTCCAGCCAGCCGATCTCCATCTCGGGCACCGAGGCCAGCAGCAGATCGGTGTAATCGTCAAAGGGCGGTGTCAGCACCTCGGACTTGGTGCCGTAGCGCACGATCTTGCCCTGGTACATCACGGCGATCGAATCGGCAATCGCCTTGACAGTCGCCAGGTCGTGCGTGATGTAGATGTAGGCGACGCCTTCGATTTTTTGCAGGTTGAGCAGTAGTTTGAGAATGCCGTCCGACACCAGCGGGTCGAGCGCGCTGGTGACCTCGTCGCAGATGATGACCTTGGGCTTGGCCGCCAGCGCGCGCGCAATGCAGACACGCTGTTTTTGCCCGCCCGACAACTCGGCCGGGTAGCGGTCGATGTAGCCGGCGCCCATTTCGAT
>JBBKVW010000304.1:0-10248 GCA_037968655.1 Burkholderiaceae bacterium | reverse complement strand
CGGACCAGTCGAGCCAGGTCGTGGCGTTGTCCTGGTTGTAGGGATTGTTGTTGCCGCCCTGGGTCTGGCCGAGTTCGCTGCCAGCGCACAGCATCGGCGTTCCCTGGCTCAGCACCGTGCAGGCCAACAGCGCGCGCTGCAGTTTGCCGCGCAGCGTCAGGATGCCCGGATCGTCGGTCGGGCCCTCGAAGCCGCAGTTGTAGCTCAGGTTGTCGCCATGGCCGTCGCGGTTGTCTTCGCCGTTGGCCAGGTTGTGGCGCTGGTTGTAGCTGACCAGGTCCTGCAGGGTGAAGCCGTCGTGCGACGCGACATAGTTGACCGATGCCGCCGGCTGGCGGCCATGCGCGTGGAACATGTCATTGGATCCGCACAGGCGGCGCGCGAATGCGCCGCGCAAACCGGGGCCGTTACCATTGCCGGGCTCGGCTTGCCAGCCCAGCCAGAAGCGCCGCATGTCGTCGCGGAACTTGTCGTTCCATTCCATCCAGCCGCGCGGAAAGCGGCCGCTCTGGTAGCCGTCTGGCCCCAGGTCCCAGGGCTCGGCGATCAGCTTGACGCGCTGCAGCACAGGATCTTGCGCGAGCGCCATGAAGAAGGGGCCATCGCGTTCGAAGCCGTGCCGGCTGCGACCGAGCACCGGCGCCAGGTCGAAGCGAAAGCCGTCGACATGCATGTCCGATACCCAGTAGCGCAGGCTGTCCATGACCAGTCGCAGCACCTGGGGACGGCGCATATCGAGCGTGTTGCCGCAGCCGCTGAAGTTCTCGTACAGCGACCGGTCGTCCTGGCGCAGCCGGTAGTAGCCTGTGTTGTCCAGGCCGCGCAGGCTGATGGTGGGGCCCATCTCGTCGGTTTCTGCCGTATGGTTGAACACGACGTCCAGGATGACCTCGATGCCTGCGCGGTGCAGCGCGCGCACCATGGCGCGAAACTCATCGCGCGGCGACAGGCCGCCTTCGCCGCTGGCCAGGCGCGGTTCGGCGCAGAAAAAGGCCAGCGTGTTGTAGCCCCAATAGTTGCGCTTGCCCTGGGCGGCAAGTCGCTGTTCGTCCAGCGCACAGTGGATCGGCAGCAGGCTGACCGCGTTGACGCCTAGCGCGCGCAAATGCGCGATCAACTCCGGATGCGCCAGAGCGGCATAGCTGCCACGCTGGCGCGCCGGTATGGCCGGGTGCAGGCGCGAGAAGCCGCGCACATGCAGCTCATACAGCACGGTGTCCTGCGCCGCGATGGCCGGAGGCTTGTCATCACCCCAGTCAAACGCATCCGACACGACGCGCGCCTTGAGCGCCGCGGACCCGTTGTCCTGCGTGTCCATTTGCAGCGGCTGGCCATGCGCAAAGCCGAAATGCGCATCGCGCCAATCGAAGCGGCCGATGATCTCGCGTGCATAGGGGTCGAGCAGCAGCTTGTGCGGGTTGAAGCGATGGCCCAGTGCCGGCTCCCACGGACCATGCGCACGCAGGCCATAGACCAGCCCGGGAGCCGCATCTTTCAGGTAGCCATGCCAGACACCGTCACAGGGGCCGAACAGTGGCAACCGGCCTTGCTCATGCCGGCCGCCCTGGTCGTACAGGCACAGTTCGATCGCGCTGGCGCTATCGGAGAAAACCGAGAACAGCACGCCTTCGCCGTCCCAGTGCGCGCCCAAGGGACCCGGCCGGCCCGATTGCCACGCCGGCGTGGCTGAAACTGGCAGAGTGGCGTGCTGCGTCAATTGCAGGCCCATGCGCACCGGACCGGCAGATGGCCATGCCACTGCATCTGCATCGCCTGCCGTGCTCAGTCCGGCAGGGCAGACACGCGCCAGATCTGCGACGCGTACTGGCGTATCGTGCGATCGGACGAGAACGGCCCCATACCCGCCACATTGGCGATCGAGCGTGCCCACCATTGCGCCGGCTCCTGGTACAACGCGTCGACCCTGGACTGGGCTGCGATGTAGGAGCCGTAGTCGGCCAGCAGCATGTAGTGGTCGCCGCGCCAGAGCAGGTTATCGACCAGCGGGCTGTAGCGTCCCGGTTCATTGGGCGAAAAGCGGTCGCCCGCAATGGCATCGAGCGCGCTGCGCAGTGCCGGAATCGACTCGTAGTAGCCCATCGGGTGGTAGCCGCGCTGGCGCAAGGCCTGCACTTCGCCGGCGCCCAGGCCGAAGATGAAGATGTTGTCGTCGCCGACGTTCTGTCGGATCTCGATATTGGCGCCGTCGTCGGTGCCGATGGTCAATGCGCCATTGAGCGCAAGCTTCATGTTGCCGGTGCCCGAGGCTTCGGTGCCGGCGGTCGAAATCTGTTCCGACAGATCGGCGCCGGGCATGATGATCTCTGCCACCGAGACGCCATAGTTGGGAATGAACACGACCTTGAGCCGGTCCTTGACGACCGGGTCAGCGTTGACCACGGCCGCCACGTCATGGATCAGCCGGATGATGGTCTTGGCGGTGTGATAGGACGACGCCGCCTTGCCGGCAAATATCACGGTGCGCGGCACCCAGTCCGCGTCGGGCTGGGCCAGGATGGCCAGATAGCGGGTGACGACATGCAGCACGTTGAGCAATTGGCGCTTGTATTCGTGGATGCGTTTGACCTGCACGTCGAACAGGCTGTCCGGATTGATCGTGATGCCGGTGGTGGCGACGATCAGGCGCGCCAGGCGCATTTTGTTCGCGCGCTTGACAGCGGCGAAACGCTCCTGGAAGGCCTTGTCGTTGGCGCGTGCGCGCAGGCCCTTGAGTTGCTCCAGATCCAGACGCCAGCCCTCGCCCAGGGTGTCGTCGAGCAAGCTGGAAAGGCCCGGATTGGCGCCCGACAACCAGCGCCGCGGTGTCACGCCATTGGTCATGTTGGTGAAGCGCTGCGGCCACATGCGGGCAAAGTCGGCAAAGATGGTCTGCACCAGCAGATCGGAGTGCAGCGCAGAGACGCCATTGACCTTGTGGCTTCCGACGATCGACAGATGCGCCATGCGCACGCGACGCTCGCCCTGTTCATCGATCAGCGACAGGCGCGCCAGAAAGCCGTCGTCGCCAGGCCGGTGCCGTGCCGCCTGTTCCAGGAACACCTTGTTGATGCGAAAGATGATCTCCAGGTGGCGTGGCAAAACATATTGCATCAGCGCCACGGTCCAGGTTTCCAGGGCCTCGGGCATCAGCGTGTGGTTGGTGTAGGAGAAGGTGCTCGTGCAGATGGCCCAGGCCTTGTCCCAATCCATCGCGTGCTCATCGCACAGCACGCGCATCAATTCGGCCACTCCAATGGCCGGATGGGTATCGTTCAGATGGATTGCCACCTTGTCGGCCAGGTTGTCCAGCGTGGCGTGCTCACGCTGGTGCCGGGCCAGCATGTCCTGTATCGAGGCGGCGACGAAGAAGTATTCCTGCTTGAGCCGCAACTCACGGCCGGCCGGCGTGCTGTCATTGGGGTAGAGCACCCACGAGATGTTCTCGTATTCGTTCTTGGCGCCAGCCGCGCGCGCGTAGTCACCGGTGTTGAAGGCGCCCAGGTCGATGTGCGAGGGCGCTGCAGCCTTCCACAGGCGCAGCGTGCTGACCTTGCGGTTGCCGTGCCCGGGTATGACCATGTCATAGGCCTTGGCTTGCACCTCGGCCGAATGGCGCCAGCGCGTTGTGCCGTTGCTGTGTTCGACCCAGCCCCCAAAACGCACCGGGTAGGTCAGTCCGGCGCGTGGGAACTCCCAGGGTGTGCCGTCCTTGAGCCAGGGGTCGGGGTACTCGACCTGGCTTCCGTCCTGGATCTCCTGCGCGAACATGCCGTACTCATAGCGGATGCCGTAGCCGAACGAGGGCAGGCCGACAGTGGCCATGGAGTCCAGGAAACACGCAGCCAGCCGCCCCAGGCCGCCATTGCCCAGCGCTGCATCGGGTTCATGTTCGGCGATGTCTTCCAGTGCACAGGCATATTCCTGCAAACCCTGGCTGGCCGCGCCATGCAGCCCCAGTGCGGCCAGTGCATTGGACATGCTGCGCCCGATCAGGAACTCCATCGACAGGTAATAGACCCGGCGCGCCTTGCTGTTGCGTTCACGCGCCTCGTTCTCGACCCAGCGCTGCGACAGCTGTTCGCGTGCGACGTGCGATAGGGCCAGCATCAGGTCGCTGGAACTGGCGTGGCGGGCATCGACAGCCACGGTCTTGAGTAGTTGTTCGCCTATGGCAGTGCCCAGGCTGGTTTGGAGATTGGGATTGGGGGCGCGCGTGCTCACGGTCATTTCCTCTTCGATTCCAATGCGGCCTGACACCATCGAACGCGAGCGAAGCCGGGCGGGCTGACGCAGGTGCGCAACGGGCGAGCGCGAATTTTCGCATGCCGGCTCGGCCTGTCGAGTCGCCCAGGAGATGCGCATCGAGACGGCATTAAGATGGATGCGCAGCCGCCACGTTGCTGCGCAAAAGGAGTCGTAATGGAACCCAACGAATTGGCCCTGGGCCTGGATCTGCCAAAGCGTGCGATTGCACTGGTACTGGCCGGGGGGCGTGGCAGTCGCCTGATGGCATTGACCGACCACCGGGCCAAACCGGCGGTGTATTTCGGCGGCAAGTTCCGCATCGTCGACTTTGCCCTGTCCAATTGCCTGAATTCCGGCATCCGGCGTATCGGCGTCATCACGCAATATTCATCGCACAGTCTGTTGCGACATCTGCAGCATGGCTGGGCCTTCCTCAAAAACGAGATGAACGAGTTCGTCGACCTGATGCCGGCGCAGCAGCGCAACGACGACGAGAGCTGGTACCGCGGCACGGCCGATGCCGTCTACCAGAACCAGGACATCTTGCAGAGTTACGGCCCTGAGTACATCGTCGTGCTGGCGGGCGACCACATCTACAAGATGAACTATGCACTGATGCTGGCCGACCATGTCAAGAAGGGTCGTCCCTGCACGGTCGCGTGCATCGCCGTGCCGCGCCTGGAGGCAACCGCGTTCGGCGTGATTCATGTGGACGAGAAAAACATGATCACCGATTTTCTGGAAAAGCCGGCCGATCCTCCGCCTATGCCGGGCAATCCCGAGTTGGCGCTGGCCAGCATGGGCGTCTACGTATTCGATGCGCAATATTTGTACCGCGAACTTGCGCGCGATATGGCCGACAGCAATTCGAACCATGATTTTGGCAAAGACATCATTCCTCATGCGGTGCGCAATGGCTGCGCCGCGGCGCATCCGTTTGAACTCAGCTGCGTGCCGCCGGCGTCCGAGACCGAAGCTTACTGGCGCGATGTGGGAACCGTCGATGCCTATTGGGACGCCAACATCGACCTGACCGCCACTGAACCCAAGCTGGACATGTATGACCGGCGCTGGCCGATCTGGACCTACCAGCCGCAGCTTCCGCCGGCCAAGTTCGTGCACAACCAGGAGGACAGGCGCGGCATGGCGATCGAATCGCTGGTTTCGGGTGGCTGCATTGTGTCCGGGTCGGTGTTTCGCTCGGTGCTGTTTTCCAGCGTGCGGGTTCATTCGTATGCCAAGGTAAATTGGTCGGTATTGCTGCCCCATGTTCAGGTCGGCCGCGACGCGCGTGTGACCCGTGCCGTGATTGACCGCGGTTGCCAGATTCCCGATGGCATGGTGATCGGCGAAGACGCCGCGCTGGATGCCCAGCGCTTTCATCGCAGCGCCAACGGAATCTGTCTTGTCACCAAGGACATGCTGACCAAGCTGGCCGCATGAAGGTCCTGCACGTCGGGGCGGAAGTATTCCCGCTGATCAAGACCGGCGGCCTGGCCGACGTCCTGGGCGCCCTGCCACAGGCCCTGGTCGAGCAAGGTGCCGATGTGCGCCTGGTGTTGCCCGGCTTTCCTGCGATCCTGGCCGGAGTGAACGAGCAAGGCCTGGTTTGCGAGATCGGGCCGGTGTTTGGCGCTGCGCGGGTGCGCCTGTTGCGTGGTGTGCTGGCGCACAGTGGCGTGGTGGTATATCTGATCGACGCGCCCTATCTGTACCAGCGCAATGGCAATCCCTATCTCGATGGGCAGGGACTCGAATGGCCAGACAACCTGCAGCGTTTTGCCTTGCTGGGCTGGGTGGCAGCCCACCTGGCCAGCGGCGAACTCGATCCGGACTGGTCGCCCGTGCTGGTGCATGCGCATGACTGGCATGCGGCCATGTGCTGTGCCTATCTGGCGGCGCATCCACGTGCTTCAGTTGCATCGGTGTTTACCGTGCACAACCTGGCCTACCAGGGGCTGTTCGATGCCAGCGACTATCACTTGCTTGACCTGCCGGCGCGTTTCATGGCCCACCACGCGCTGGAGTTTCACGGGCAGCTGGCCTTCATGAAGGCAGGCCTGGCCTATGCGCACAGGGTCACGACGGTCAGCCCCAGCTATGCGCGCGAAATGGCGACCGAGGAATTTGGATTCGGGATGGACGGATTGATCCGCTCGCGCGCAGCCCGGGTGTCGGGCATCCTGAACGGGGTGGACGGCGCGGTGTGGGATCCACAGTCGGATCCCCTGATCGCGGCCCGCTATGGCAGCGACAATTTGCAGGGCAAACTGCAGTGCAAGAAAGCATTGCAGCAGACGCTTGGCCTGACGGTCGATGCTGGAGTGCCATTGCTGGTCATCGTCAGCCGCCTGACCTCGCAAAAAGGCCTGGATCTGCTGCTGCTAGCCTTGCCCGATTTGTTGTCACTTGGCGTGCAACTGGCTGTGCAGGGCACCGGCGACGTCGCGCTGGAGGCCGCCTTTATGGCCGCGGCCAGGCAGCATGTCGGTCGCGTAGCGGTCCATATCGCCTACGACGAGACCCTGGCGCATCAAATGGTGGCGGGCGCCGACATGATCATGGTTCCGTCGCGCTTCGAGCCTTGTGGCCTGACCCAGCTCTATGGCCTGCGCTACGGCACCGTGCCAGTGGTTCGCAGTGTCGGTGGCCTGGCAGACACCGTGGTCGATGCCAGCCCCGCCGCGATGGCCGAGGGTACGGCCACCGGATTCGTGTTCGGGCCGGCTTCCGCAAGCGCCCTTGCAGTAGCGGTCGCGCGGGCGTGTCAGGCCTATCGTTCTGACGAGTCCTGGCAACTGCTGATGCGACGCGGCATGGCGCAGGATTTCTCCTGGGATCACGCCGCTGTGCAGTACCTGGAGCTCTACAGCCAGCTACTGGCCGCTCCCCGCAGCTGAGGCGGGCAGAACGCGCGGCAGAGCGCCGACAGGGGCGCATCTGCACCGCTCCCCATGGGTGCGCGGTGCCGCGCGCCACGAGGAAATTCATCCGCATTGCCTCAGTGCGCCTCGGCAGACTTGGCGGCGTCGATGGCGCCTTGGGTGTCGCCCTGGCCGCCATTGAAGAACATGTTCAACAGCACGGCGGCCAGCGAAGTCAGCAAGATGCCGGACTCGAGCAGCGGATGCAGGCCATGGGCCATCTGCTGCGTCCAGCGCGGCGCCACCAGAGGAATCAGGCCTGCGCCGATCGAGATCGCGACGATGTACAGATTGAACTTGTTGTTCTTGAAATCCACACCGGCCAGGATGCGGATACCGGTCGCAGCCACCATGCCGAACATCACCAGACCGGCTCCGCCCAGCACGAACTGCGGCACGGATTCGACCAGCGCCGCCATTTTGGGCAGCAGACCCAGGATGATCATGATGATGCCGCCGGCCACGCAGACATAGCGGCTGCGGATCCCGGTGACGCCGACCAGGCCGACGTTCTGCGAAAAGCTGGTGTAGGGGAAGGTGTTGAAGATGCCGCCGATCAGCGTGCCAAGTCCGTCCGTGCGCAGACCGGCGGTCAGTTCACTTTGGCTGATCTTCTTGCCGGTTATATCGGACAGCGCCAGGAACATGCCGGTCGATTCGATCATCACGACGATCATCACCAGGCTCATGGTCAGGATCATCACGATGTCGAAGGTCGGCATGCCGAACGAGAACGGCGTGACAACGTCGAACCAGTGCGCCTTCTCGACTTTGTCGAACTGCATCTTGCCCATCGCCGCGGCCAGTGCGCAGCCGGCGACGATGCCCAGCAATACGGCGATGTTGGAGACGAAGCCGCGCCCGTGCTTGACCAGAAGCAGGATCACGATCAATACAAAGGCGGCAATCGCCATGTTGTCCAGTGCGCCGTAAAAGGCGTTGTCAACCATCGGAATCGGCCCGATCTTGATATCGGGCACCGGCGAGCCGGCAGCGGCCGAGGCTGCCTGCGCCGCGGCGCTGGCTTTGGCGCCGTCAACCATCGCAATCAGTTTGGGTACATCGGTGCGCTGGGCCAGGAAGGCCGGACCCCCCATGGCCCAGCCCACGCCCACGCGCATCAGGCTGATGCCGATGATGGCGATGATGGTGCCGGTGACCACGGGCGGGAAGAAGCGCAGCAAGCGCCCCATCAAAGGGGCGATCAGCATGGCGATGATGCCGGCGCCGATGATGGCGCCGAAGATCGCTCTCGCACCGTCGACGCCCGGAGTCGCATTGGCCATGGCCACCATAGGTCCGACGGCGGCAAATGTCACGCCCATCATCACCGGCAGCCGGATGCCGAACAGCCGGCCCATGCCCAGTGACTGGATCAGCGTGACGATGCCGCACACAAACAGGTCGGCCGAGATCAGCAGCGCCACCTGCTCGGGCGTAAGCTTGAGCGCGCGCCCGACGATCAGCGGCACCGCGACGGCACCGGCATACATTACCAGTACATGTTGCAGACCCAGGGTGGTCAGGCGACCCGCTGGCAGGACTTCGTCGACAGGATGGACGGATTGCGTGCGCATGAACAGTTTCCCCACAAAAGACATTCGCCGTAGGTGATACGGCTGTGTCCCCCCACCACAGCGGGCTCTGTAGGGAGCGTGGGTCGCAAACTGAAATCCGAAATGGCTCCGGAAGGCAGGGCTCCGCGGCGACGCAACAATAGTGTATGCACTTTTGTGTGCGAAACATTCTAGGGAAAACCCTTGCGGTCCTGCAGTGGTTCTTGCGCGAAGTTCGGGAATCGGTCAGGCGACCACAGCGATGTTCACAGCTATTTTCTCCCTGGCCCGAATGGTTCGCCCCTGCCTGGGCGGCGCTTACAATTTCTTTGCGCATTTCGCCCATTCAAACCAAGCACAGGGAGCGACACCATGCAGACTGAGCCGTCCATCTTCAAGGCCTACGACATCCGCGGCATCGTGCCCAGCACCGTGACCGAGGCAACGGCCGAAGGCATAGGCAAGGCTTTTGGCAGCATCGCGCTGGCCCAGGGCGAGACTACGGTGGCGGTCGGGCGCGATGGCCGCCTTAGCGGTCCATCGCTCAGCGCCGCGCTGATGCGCGGCCTGACGGCCGTCGGCATCGAGGTGATCGACATCGGCATGGTGACCACGCCAATGCTGTATTACGCTGCCAGCACCGTGTGCAGCAGTGGCATACAGGTGACCGGCAGCCACAACCCGCGCGACTACAACGGGTTCAAGATGGTGATGGCCGGACGCGCCATTTTTGGCGACGACATACAGGCCATTCGCCAGATGATGGAGCAGGAGACCTGGAAATTGCGTGACGGTGGCACGACTCGCAAACTCGAGCTGCTGGCCGACTACACCCAGCGCATCGTGTCCGACATTCATCTGAAGCGGCAGATGAAGATCGTGGTCGACTGCGGTAACGGGGTAGCTGGTGCGTCCGCTCCGGGCATCCTGCGAGCGATTGGCTGCGAGGTGACCGAGCTTTTCAGCGAAGTTGATGGCAACTTTCCCAACCACCATCCCGATCCGAGCAAGCCGGAAAACCTGCGCGACCTGATCAAGGCGCTGGCCGATGGCGACGCCGAGCTCGGCCTGGCCTTTGATGGAGATGGCGACCGCCTGGGCATCGTGACGCGCCAGGGCAACAACATCTATCCCGATCGCCAGATCATCCTGTTCGCCCAGGACGTGCTGTCGCGTGTGCCCGGCGGAACCATCGTGTTCGACGTGAAATGCTCGCAACGCGTGGCGCCGGCGATCGAGGCGGCCGGTGGCAAGCCGCTGATGTACAAGACCGGCCATTCGCTGATCAAGGCGCGCATGAAGGAGGTCGACGCCCCGCTGGGCGGCGAGATGAGCGGGCATATTTTCTTCAAGGAGCGCTGGTTCGGCTTTGACGATGGCATCTATGCCGCCGCCCGCCTGCTAGAAATCCTTAGCCAGGACCGCCGCGACGCCGACCATGTGTTCAGCGCGTTCCCCAACGATATTTCCACCCCGGAAATCAACATCGAAGTCACCGAGCAGAGCAAGTTCAGCATCATCGA
>JBBKVW010000303.1:0-5268 GCA_037968655.1 Burkholderiaceae bacterium | reverse complement strand
CGCGAACGGCTGGCGCTGGCGCTGATTGTCCTGGTTGCCGTTGTGCTGGTGGCCTATGCCAGTGGCTATCACCAGGACCAGCTTGACCGGCAACAATTGCAGGCCGAGATCAACGACCGAGACCGTCAGGCCAAGGACCTGCAGGTACGCATCGCCAAAGAACTTGAATCCGTGCGCGACATGCTGGCAGAACGCACCGTGCGCAACATCGAACGCGACAAACTGACGGACGCGCGGGCCGAACTGGTGCGCTTTGCCGCGCTCAAAGACCCGAAGATCGTCCAGATGCTGGGCCTGATCGACAAGGAGCTGGAAATTCGCGACCTGGTGGCCAAGAGTTTCGAACAAACCGCGCCAGACCAGTTGGCGACGACCTACACCCGATTGGCCGAACTGGCGCCAGAAACAGCCGAGTACCGCGACAACGCCGCGCGTTACCAGGCACTTGCCAAGGCGCAGTCCGCGCCTGCCCAGGCACCGGTCCAGAAATAGCCGAAGCCAGCGCGGCTGGTCAACCTGGCAAAAATCGCAGCGCGGCCCGTCGCCGTGGGAACGACGGCGCTACGGCCAATCTCCGCGCATCAGGCCTTGACGTCGAGCAGCGCTCCAGCCAGCTTGTCGTTGCTGCGAAATACTGCCAGATTGGCCAGCAGCGCGTTCTTGGCCTGCAACTGGTCCACCACGTCCTTTTCCAATTGCGCACCGGTGGCTTGCACGCGCTCCACATCGGCCGATACACCACCGCCGGGCAAAGGTGTTTGGCGCACCTCTTGCCTTCGGAATCCTTCGGTTGCCAGATTGGCCACGTTATGGGCAGAGCTGCGCAGTTGGGTCTGCGCGGCCTGCATGCCCGACAGGGCTATCGATGCGGTTGAGTTCACGGTCGGTGGAAAAGTTGGTGCAGCTTCGATGCTAGTCCCGATTGCAGCAAACCAGGTTGTCGTCGCAATTGCGGCGCAGCGCCAAAACGGAAATTTGCCCGCACTTGCGAACCGCGCGACGCTGCCAATGCGTGCGGCCAGCGTCGTAACATCGGGCCCTGGCCCACCCAATACCGTTGCCGTGGCCGCACCCACAGTTATTGCCCTTTGCCCATGCATCCCTACTTGCGCCTCTGGCGCCTGGCATTTGCCGTCAGCGCTTTGTCGGTCCTGACTCTCTCGCTGCTGCCGCTGGGCCCGCACGCGCCCAGCACCGGCTGGGACAAGGCAAACCATCTGCTGGCCTTCATGGCGCTTGGCTGGCTCGGCTGCATGGCTTGGCCGCAACGCATGGCGACAGTTCTTGTCGCCCTGGTGGTCTATGGCGCGCTGATCGAGCTGCTGCAGTCATTCACGTCCTACCGCCTGGGCGAATGGGGCGATCTGCTGGCTGATGCACTGGGCCTGTTGGCAGGCGGGGCCATGGCAGTGGCGCTGCAATTTTTCAATCTACGCAGACCCCGGGCCTCGGACAAGCTATGAGGGCAGTGTTCATTCCGATGTCCATGTTCATGCATATCTTGTCCAGCGCCAAAACGTATCGGTCGGCGCTGCGCAGCGGCTGTAATTGCCTGCTGGTCGCCGCAGCAATGTCGGGCAGTCCAGCCCACGCACAGGTGGCAGGCCAATCCAAGGCTCCTGCGCCAGCGGCCAGCGCGCCACTCGACTATGCGCGTGAATTGCGCACCCTGACACCCATGGCACAGCAAGGCCATGCGGTCGCGCAGTTCAACCTGGGTGTGATGCACGACTTTGGTCAGGGTGTACCGAAGGACGCTGCCCAGGCCGTGCGCTGGTACCGGCTGGCAGCGGCACAGGGACATGGCGGCGCCCAGTACAACCTGGCTGGCATGTATTACGAAGGGCTCGGTGTCCCGCGCGACCTGGTGCGCGCCAGCATGTGGTTCGCGCTGAGCGCGCAGGCCGGCGTCCCTGGCGCATCCAAAAACCGCGCCATCGTCACCCGCTCCTTGACCCCGGCCCAACGCGAGCAGGCGCAGAATCTGGCGCGCGACTGCCTGCAAGGCAAGTTTCAGGGCTGCGATTGAGCGACTGCCACCTCTCGCGCAGACCAATTGCGTAGCCAGGGTATGCAATTGCGCCTGACGCCGTCCCAATCCATCGACTCACACTGAACAGGTTCCGGTCCAGCATGCGCATATTCAACGCCGACGCGGTACACGCCGCCCTGCCCTGGCAATTGCTGGTCGACCATCTGGCCCAGGCCTTTGCGCACGGCGCCCAGGTGCCGCTGCGCCATGCCCATGCACTCGGTGGCAGCGACGCGCTGCTGCTGATGCCGGCCTGGTCCGACGACGCAATGGGCGTCAAGCTGGTGACCGTGATGCCGGGCAACGCCGGCCTTGGTCTGGCAACTGTGCATGCCACCTACCTGCTGCTGGACCGCAAGAGCGGCCAGACCCTGGCCCTGCTCGATGGCGAGGCGCTGACACTGCGCCGCACGGCGGCCGCATCGGCACTGGCGGCGCGCCACCTGGCCCGTAGCGATGCACGAGAACTGCTGATCGTGGGCAGCGGCAAGCTTGCGGGCTGGATGGCGCGGGCGCATTGCGCGCTCCGTCCGGACCTGGCGCAGGTACGCATCTGGGGCCGCAACCCCGGCGCGCGCGCAGCACTGGCGGAGACACTGGTGCGTGAAGGCCTGCCGGCAAGCGCCTGCGACGATCTGCAATCTGCGGTCAGGCAGGCCGACATCATCAGTTGCGCCACCACGTCG
The DNA here is from genome assembly GCA_037968655.1 of Burkholderiaceae bacterium. Taxonomy (GTDB): domain Bacteria; phylum Pseudomonadota; class Gammaproteobacteria; order Burkholderiales; family Burkholderiaceae_C; genus CAISIP01. Next base: position 2,550 of record JBBKVW010000303.1, on the reverse strand, counting down.
ACCAGAGCGCTGGTTCTGGGTCAGTGGCTGAAACCGGGCACCCACCTGGACCTGGTGGGCGGATTCAAGCCTGACATGCGCGAGGTCGACGATGCCGCCATTGCAATGGCGCGTGTCTTTGTCGACACCTATGCCGGCGCCCTGGCCGAGGCCGGCGATCTGGTGCAGCCACTGGCGGCCGGGCGCATCAGCCGCGCGCACATCGTGGCTGAACTGGCCGAACTGGTGCAATCTGGCGCATCAGCGCGACAAGCATCCAGCGAGATCACGCTGTTCAAGTCGGTCGGCACGGCGCTGGAGGACCTGGCTGCGGCCCAACTGGTGCTGCGCGCATCGCCCTGAACGGCCATTCGCCTGCAAGCAGTAAAGACGAACTGCGCGCCAGACCGACACCACAAGCAAGCCAGACGGCAGCCCGGGCGCGATCCTTATACTGTTTGCGCATGTGCAGCCACTACCAGGCCATCAAGGAGCGCGAGCGGTTTTTCCGGCTGTTTGGCGTCTATCCGCCCGACCCGCAAGGCAAATACGACATGTGGCCGGGCTACACCGGCGTGATGGTGCGACGCCCGCACGCACATGACAGTGGCGACGAAGCCGTGCCGGCACTGGAAGCCGCGGCCGGCCTGTTCGGCCTGTTGCCACATTGGGCCAAGGACGCCAAGCTGGCGCGCAATACTTTTAACGCGCGCAGCGAAACCGTCCACGAAAAGCCCAGTTTTCGCGATGCCTGGCGGCGCAACCAGCACTGCATCATCCCGGCGGACGCAATCTTCGAGCCCGATTGGCGCTCCGGCAAGGCGGTGGCAACCCGCATCGCGCGTTCCGATGGCGAACCCATGGGCATCGCCGGCCTGTGGTCCTGGTGGCGTTCGGGCGAGGGCGAGTCGGTGCACAGTTTCACCATGCTCACCATCAACGCCGACAAGCATGCGCTGATGCGCAACATGCACAAGCCAACTGACGAAAAGCGCATGGTCGTGATCCTGCCGCAAGCGGCTTTCGACGACTGGCTGGATGCACCGGCCAGCAAATCCATGGCACTGTTGCAGGCCTACCCGGCCGACAAACTGGTCGCCACGGCATAGCCCGAACGACAGTGGCCTGGATGCATACTTGTGCACGCAAATCGACTCGATTTCCACAGACGGTCCGGGATAATTCACCAATGACAAGCGCAGCGGAAATCACTCAGACCGTCCACTCCGCCAAGCCAGCGGATCACGAGCCCGACAGTACCCGGTCTTTCCAGGCCTGGAAGCCCAAGGTCCCGATCTGGGTGTTGTCGATGCTGGCGGGCAACAGCCGTGAGAAGAACCGTGTGCGCGCCGAGCTTGGTCAGATCAAGGGTGCCTTGCGCCTGTTGATGAAGCAGCGCAACGGTGGCATCTGGACACCCGAGGAGCGCCAGCAACTCAGGCAGATGCTGCGCTCCCTGACTTCGGTCAGTCCCTATCTGCTGGTCTGGTCCGTGCCCGGTTCGATACTGATCCTGCCATTCCTGGCCTGGCATCTCGATACCCGCCGCAAGCGGCGGGCACGAAGCACTGACGCGAACTAGTACGCGCGCTTCCATAATTACTTTACAACTAAACAATTCATCTCTAAAGCTCGGGTATTCCTCTATTGCGAGCGTCGACGCGCTGGTTACCATGGGCCGGTTACATCCCGGCTGTGCAACAACGCCAGCCGCAGCTTGAATAGGAGATTTGCCATGACTTCCCGCCGACTAGTACTCTCGCGCAGCGCCGCCCTGATCGGGGCTGCATCCACCGGCCTGCTGCTGCCCCACCTCGCCAGCGCACAAGGCAACAAGATCCGGGTTGGCCTGATGCTGCCCTACACCGGCACTTTCGCCCAGCTGGGTGTAGCAATCGAGAACGGCTTTCGCATGGCCATCGACGAACAGGGCGGCAAACTCGGCGGGCGCGAGATCGAATTCTTCAAGGTCGACGACGAGTCCGATCCGCCCAAGGGTGTGGAGAACGCCAACAAGCTGGTGCTGCGCGACAAGGTCGATGTGCTGATCGGCACGGTCCATTCCGGCGTGCAGATGGGCATCCAGAAGGTCGCGCGCGACAGTGGCGTGCTCAGCATCATCCCGAATGCAGGCGTGCTGGCCGCCACCGGCGCACTGTGCGCACCCAATGTATTCCGCTCCTCCTTCACCAACTCGCAGCCGACGCTGGCCCTCGGCGCACCGATGGTCGCCAAAGGGCACAAGAAAGCGGTCTGGATCACCTGGAAGTATTCTGCTGGCGACGAGGCCTTCCAGGGCTTCAGGGACGGCTTCCTGAAGGCTGGCGGCACCATCGTCAAGGAAATCGCCGTTCCCTTCCCCAACGTCGAGTTCCAGGCCCACCTGACCGAGATCGCGGCGCTCAACCCTGATGCCGTTGCCTGCTTCTTTGCCGGTGGTGGCGCGGTCAAGTTCCTGAAGGATTACGCTGCCGCCGGCCTGAAGGGCAAGATTCCGCTGTATGGGTCGGGCTTTCTGACCGAAGGCGTGCTCGACGCTGCCGGGTCGGCCGCCGACGGCGTCATCACCAC
>JBBKVW010000302.1:0-2742 GCA_037968655.1 Burkholderiaceae bacterium | reverse complement strand
TGGGAGCCGCGCCCATCGGCGTGCCCGGGTGACCGGAATTCGCCTTTTGCACCTGGTCGATGGCCAGCGTGCGCAGCGTGTTGATACAGCGCAGATCGAGATCCTGTTGCGTCGAAGGCTTCACGGGCGTTCCTCCCGAAGTTGGCGATAGCGCCGGATCAACGCGTTGGTCGAGCTATCGTGTGCCAGCGCAGACTTGTCGGCGCCGGCCAGTTCAGCGGCAGTCCGCTCTGCCAGCACCTTGCCCAGTTCGACACCCCACTGGTCGAACGAGTCGATGCCCCAGATCACGCCCTGCGTGAACACGCTGTGCTCGTACAACGCCACCAGCGCGCCCAGCGTGTGCGGCGCCAGCTGGCGCGCCAGTAGCGTGTGGCTGGGCCGGTTGCCTTCGACTACGCGGTGCGGCACCAGGGCTTGCGGGATGCCTTCGGCGCGTACCTCGTCCGCCGTCTTGCCGAAGGCCAGTGCTTCGGCCTGCGCGAACAGGTTGGCCATCAGCAAATCGTGCTGAATGTCGACCCGGCCGCCTTCGTCTCCCGACGGGTTCAGGCTTTGCCCGAAGCCGATGAAGTCGCACGGCACCAGCCGCGTGCCCTGGTGCAGCAGCTGGTAGAAGGAATGCTGGCCGTTGGTGCCCGGCTCGCCCCAGACAATGGGGGAAGTCTCGCAGCCCACCGGCTGGCCGTCGCGCGTGACATGCTTGCCGTTGCTCTCCATCGTCAACTGCTGCAAATAGGCCGGGAAACGCGACAGGTACTGCTCGTACGGCAACACGGCCTGCGTGGCAGCGCCGAGGAAATTGTTGTTCCACACCGCCAGCAGGCCCATCAGCGCCGGCATGTTGTGTTCGATCGGCGCCTGGCGGAAATGCGCATCCATCGCCCGCATTCCGGCGAGCAGCTCGCGGAAGTTCGTCTCCCCGATGGCGATCATGGTCGACAGGCCGATGGCCGACGCCATCGAGTAGCGGCCGCCAACCCAATCCCACAACGGGAACATCTGCCCGGGTGCGATGCCGAACGCGGCGGTCGCCTGGGCGTTGGTCGAGACGGCGACGAAGTGGCGCGCCACCGCGGCCTCGTCACCGAGCTGGCGCAGGCACCAGGCGCGCGCAGCCTGCGCATTGGTCAGCGTCTCCAGCGTGCCGAACCTCTTGGAGCAGACGATGAACAGCGTCCGTGCTGCGTCCAAACCGCGCGTGGCCTCCATCAGCGCGGTGCCGTCGACGTTGGAGACGAACTTCAGGTCCAGCGCACGCTGGCTGTAGTGCTTCAGCGCCTCGTACGCCATCACCGGGCCGAGATCGGAACCGCCGATTCCGATGTTGATGACATGGCGGATCGGTAGGCCGGTGTGGCCGAGCCAGGCGCCGCTGCGAACCTGCTCGCTGAAGCTGGCCATGCGCTCCAGCACCGCATGGACCTGGGCCGCGACATCGACGCCATCGAGCCAGAGTTGTTCGCCCGCCGGTGCACGCAGCGCCGTGTGCAGCACCGCGCGCTGTTCGGTGGTATTGATCACGTCGCCACGGAACATCGCTTCGACGCGCTCGTGCAAGCCGCAGTCCTGCGCCAGCGCCGCGAGCAGCGCGATCGTCTCATTGTCAATGCGGTTCTTCGCGTAATCGAGATACAACTCGGCCGCGCTGACCGTGAAGCGCGTGCCTCGCCCGGGATCCGCGGCAAAGAGCTCGCGCAGATGCGCGGCACCGATGTGCGCATGGTGCGTCACCAGCGCCTGCCAGCACGCGACCGGCGTGGCAGGCGTCATGCCGTTCATGTCCGCCCAGCCGGCGCCGCGCATTTTTCGCGGATGCGCGAGAGCAATGCGTGCCACGAGGTCGCGAAGGCATCGACACCTTCGCGCTGCAAGCGTGCCGCCAGCGCATCATCGTCGACACCTTCGCGCCTGAACTCGTCGATCACGGCTTCGGCATAGCCCCCGTCGGGTGGCAGCGGCTCGTCGACCTTGCCATGGTCGGCAAAGGCCAGCAGCGTCTTTTCGGGCAGCGTGTTGATCGTGCCCGGCGCCGCCAGCGCCTGCACATACAGCGTGTCAGGCGCAGCCGGGTCCTTGGTGCCGGTGCTGGCCCACAGCAGGCGCTGCGGCATCGCCCCGGCAGCGGCCAGGCGCTTCCAGCGATCGGAAGCCAGCAGTTCGCAGTGGGCCTTGTAGGTGCGCATGGCAATGGCGATGCCCAGTCGGTTGTGCAATGCCGGCGCCAACTCCTGCTTCACCGCCACGTCCCAGCGGCTGACGAAGAGCGACAACACCGATGCCACGTTGGGGTCGAGGCCGGCCGCGAGCCGGCGCTCGATTCCGCGCATATACGCCTCGGCGGCGGCCAGCACGTGTTCGCGCGAAAACAGCAGTGTGACGTTGACCGGAACGCCGTCGAAGATGACCTGCTCGATCGCCTCCAGGCCCAGGGACGTGCCCGGAATCTTGATGAAAAGATTCGCCTTCCCGGCCTTGGCATGCAGCCGCTTCGCGGCCTGGATCGTATCGGCTGCGTTGTCGGCGAGCAGCGGCGAGACCTCGAGCGACACCCAGCCGTCCACGCCCTCGCTGGCGTCGAAGGCGGGCCGGAACAGGTCGGCCGCCTGCGTCAGGTCTTCGAGGGCGAGTTCGAAGAACAGGTCTTCATTCGACAGACCCGCTTTGGCGAGTTCGCGGATGCTGGCGTCGTAACTGTCGCCGCTGCCGATGGCATGGTCGAAGATGGTCGGGTTCGACGTC
>JBBKVW010000301.1:0-3642 GCA_037968655.1 Burkholderiaceae bacterium | reverse complement strand
TCGGCCAATGGCAGCCCAAGGACCAGCGGCCCGACCTGTGGACCCAGTTCAACACCCGCCTGCAGCCTGGCGAACACTTTCGCGTATTTCCGATCTCGAACTGGACCGAGCTGGACGTCTGGCAGTACATCGAGCGCGAGCACATCGCCCTGCCCTCGCTGTACTACAGCCACCAGCGTTCCGTGGTCGAGCGCAAGGGCATGCTGGTGCCGGTGACGCCACTGACGCCGGCGCGCGAAGGCGAGGCCGTGCAGCAGCGCGATGTGCGCTTTCGCACCGTGGGCGACATCACCTGCACCTGCCCGGTGGCCAGCCTGGCGGCGAGCGCCGCCGAGGTGGTGATTGAAACCCTGGGCACCGACATCAGCGAGCGCGGCGCCACCCGCATGGACGACCGCACCTCTGACGCCTCAATGGAAAACCGCAAGAAAGAAGGGTACTTCTGATGGACCTGATGATGGAACTGCTCGACGCGACACCGAGCCTCGAAACACCTGTCGCACACCCGAGCGCGGCCACGCCAGCCGCGGTAGCAAGCGTGGCAAACGTAGCCACGGCCGCAGACGCAGCCAATGACGACACCCGACCCGCACTGCGCTTCATCACCTGCGGCTCGGTCGACGACGGCAAGAGCACGCTGATCGGCCGCCTGCTGCTGGACAGCCGCAGCGTGCTGCAGGACCAGCTGGCCAGCGTGTCGCGCAGCGGCAGCGTCGACCTGGCGCAGTTCACCGACGGGCTGACGGCCGAGCGCGAGCAGGGCATCACGAACGACGTGGCCTACCGCTATTTCGCCACCGCCCGGCGCAAGTTCATCATCGGCGACGCGCCCGGCCATGAGCAATACACGCGCAACATGGTCACCGCGGCCAGCAGCGCTGACGCTGCCGTGGTGCTGGTCGATGCGACCAAGCTGGCCTGGAACTGCGAGACCCTGCCCTCGGCCGAGCACACACTGCTGCCGCAGACGCGCCGCCACACCCTGCTGCTCAAGCTGCTGCGCGTGCCCTCGATCGTGTTTGCCGTCAACAAGCTCGACGCTGTGGCCGACGCGCCACGTGCCTTTGCCAATATCCGCCGGGCGCTGCAGGTGTTCGCCCAGGCCGCGGACATACCGCTGGCCGGCATCGTTCCGGTATCGGCCCTCAAGGGCAACAACGTGGTGGGAGCCGACCCGGGCTGGTGCGGCTACCGTGGCCCGGCGCTGCTGGAAATGCTGGAGCGGCTTCCGTCGGCATCCACCGAGACCACGACCGCGCTGGCGTTTCCTGTGCAGTGGGTGGAAAAGCTGGCCCAGAGCAACGACGCCGCGCATGATGGCAGCCAGGGCCGGCGCATTTTCTGGGGCCGTGTGGCAACCGGCAATCTGGTGCCCGGCCAGAAGGTATCGGTCATGCCCAGCGGGCAGACTGCCACCGTCAGCCAGGTGCTGGACCATGCGCGCAGGCCAGCCGATGTGGCCGCAGGGCGTAGTGCCGGCGTAGTACTGGACCGCGAAGTCGACGTGTCGCGTGGCGATTGGCTGCTGGCATATGACGACGGCCATCCAGAGTTGGCCACCACCCGCCAGGTACATGCCACCGTGGCATGGTTGGACGACGAACCGCTGCAGGCCGGCCGCACCTACTGGGCCGTGCACGGGCACCGCTGGGTCAAGGCCCGGGTCACGCATATTGCGCACCAGCTCGACGTGCACACGCTGGCGACGCATGAAACCGTGCAGCTGGCGGCCAATGCCATTGGCCAGGTGGAACTGGCGTTGCAATCGCCCATCGCCGCGCTGCCCTACCAGCAATCGCGCGCCCTGGGCGCCATGGTGCTGGTGGATACCGCCACCCACAGAACCGCGGGGGCCGCCTTATTGCATTGAGCCGCCCCAACATCCATGTGGCCGGCAAGGCCACGCCAGCGGGCAGGTCGCTGAAAGCCCATAAAATCATCGGTTCCGACCTGTTCGACTCCCACCTCTCCAGAAAATGACCCACACCGTCACCGAAGCCTGCATCAAATGCAAATACACCGATTGTGTGGACGTCTGTCCAGTGGACTGCTTTCGCGAAGGGCCCAACTTCCTCACCATCGACCCCGATGAATGCATCGACTGCGCCGTGTGCATACCCGAGTGCCCGGTCAATGCCATCTACGCCGAAGAGGACGTGCCCGCCGACCAGCAGCACATGACGGCGCTGAACGCCGAACTGGCCAAACTGACAAGCTGGAAGAGCATCACCAAACGCAAGGAGCCGCCGCCCGATGCGGACGACTGGAAAGAAAAGACCGACAAGCTGCACCTGCTGGAACGTTAAAACAGCAGCGCGGCTTGTTCCTTGCGCAGGCCGGCAGCACCCAGGCTGCGGCGCAATGAAGAAGAAATCATGGAACCTCATCTGAACCAAGAAGTGATCAATACGGCCCTCGCACACGAAGGACCCCCTGCATACGCCACCGACGGCGCGATCGAAACCGATGCCGTCATCGTCGGCGCCGGCCCGGTCGGCCTGTTCCAGGTGTTCGAGCTTGGCCTGCTGGAAATCAAGGCCCACGTGATCGACTCGCTCGCCTACCCGGGCGGCCAGTGCGTCGAGCTCTACCCCGACAAGCCGATCTACGACATACCCGCCGTGCCGGTATGCACCGGTCAGGAACTGACCGACTCGTTGCTCAAGCAGATCGAGCCCTTCGGCGCCGTGTTCCACTTCGGCCAGGAAGTGACCGTGGTCGACAAGCAGGACGACGGCCGCTTCTTCGTGCAGACATCCAGGGGCACCAGCTTCCTGACCAAGACCATTTTTATTGCCGCCGGCGTGGGCGCATTCCAGCCGCGCCTGCTCAAGGCCGACGGCCTGGACCAGTTCCAGGACACGCAGTTGCACTACCGTGTCAAGAACCCGGCCGACTTTGCCGGCAAGAACATTGTCATCGTCGGCGGTGGCGACTCGGCGCTCGACTGGGCGCTCAACTTCGCAAAGGAAGGCCCCAACAAGGCCGAGAGCGTCATCCTGATCCACCGGCGCGACGGCTTCAAGGCCGCGCCCGCCAGCGTAGCCAAGATGCGCGAAATGTGCGAAGCCTACGAGATGCAGTTCATCGTCGGCCAGATCACCGGCGTGGAAGAAAAAGACGGCCGCCTGACAGGGGTAAAAGTCACTGGCGGCGACGCCGTCACCCGCGTGGTGCCACTTGACGCGCTGCTGGTCTTCTTCGGCCTCAGCCCCAAACTCGGCCCGATCGCCCAATGGGGACTGGACATCGAGCGCAAACAACTCAAGGTGGACACCGAAAAGTTCTCCACCAGCGTGCCCGGCATCTTTGCCGTGGGCGACATCAACGTCTACCCCGGCAAGAAAAAGCTGATTCTCAGCGGCTTTCACGAATGCGCGCTCGCCGCCTTCGGCGCTGCGCCTTTCGTGTTCCCGGACAAGAAGATTCACCTGCAATACACCACCACCAGCCCCAAGTTGCACAAGGTGCTGGGCGTGGACACGCCGGTGTTCGACTGAGAGCGAAAACGGCCAAAATCAGCGGTTATACTCTCGGGCTTGTTCCTCGATAGCTCAGTTGGTAGAGCGCCGGACTGTTAATCCGTAGGTCCCTGGTTCGAGCCCAGGTCGAGGAGCCATAAGAATCAATGGGTTAGCAACG
>JBBKVW010000300.1:0-2785 GCA_037968655.1 Burkholderiaceae bacterium | reverse complement strand
GTCGAGCGCGGCGAGCAACTTCTGGTGCGCGCCGCGCTCGAAGATGCGACCACCGTCCATGACCATGATCTCGTTCGCATCGACCACAGTCGAGAGTCGATGTGCGATCACCAGCGTGGTCTTGTTGCGCGCCACCGTCTGTAGTTCGGCCTGTATCGCGCGCTCATTGGCCGAATCCAGTGCGCTGGTGGCTTCGTCAAAAATCATGATTGGCGGGTTCTTCAGCAGCGTGCGGGCAATCGCCACGCGCTGTTTCTCGCCACCCGAGAGCTTGAGGCCGCGCTCGCCTACGGTCGCCTCGTAACCGGCCGGGGTGCTGATGATGAAGTTGTGGATGCGCGCTGCCCGCGCCGCGGCCTCGACCATTTCCTGGCTGGCCCCCGGGCTGCCATAGGCGATGTTGTAGGCGATCGAGTCGTTGAACAGCACGGTGTCCTGCGGCACGATGCCGATCGCCTTGCGCACGCTGGCCTGGGTCACAGCGCGGATGTCCTGCCCGGCGATCGTGATGCGTCCGCCCTGCACATCGTAGAAGCGGTACAGCAGGCGCGCCAGTGTCGACTTGCCGGCGCCCGACGGTCCCACCACCGCCACTGTCTTGCCGGCCGGTATCACGAAACTGATGTCGTGCAGGATGGTGCGCTTGAAACCTGCATCGCCCGGTTTGCCGCTGTCGTAGGCAAACTCCACCCGCTCGAAAACCACCGGCGCGGGCCCATCGATGCGCAACGGCAGCGCGTCAGGCGGGTCGGCGATCTCGCGCTCCTGCTCCATCAGGCGGAACATCTTGTCCAGGTCGGTCAGGCTCTGCTTGATCTCTCGGTACAGCGTGCCCAGGAAACCGAGCGGTATGTAGAGCTGGATCATGAAGGCGTTGACCATCACCAGGTCGCCCAGCGTCATGCGTCCGTCGACGACGCCCTGCGTGGCGCGGTACAGCATGGCCACCAGCGAGGCAGCAATGATCAGCTGCTGGCCGGTGTTGAGCAGGCTCAGCGTGCTCTGGCTCTTGATGGCCGCCTTGCGGTAGCGCTCCAGGCTCTCGTCATAGCGCCGGGCCTCGAACTCCTCGTTGTTGAAGTACTTGACGGTCTCGTAGTTCAACAACGAGTCGATGGCACGGCTATGCGCCGTCGAATCGAGCTCGTTCATCTGGCGCCGGAACTGGGTACGCCATTGCGTCACGGTCACGGTGAACGTGATGTAGAACACCAAGGCGATGATGGTGATCCAGGCGAACCAGACATCGAACTTGACCGCCAGCAGCGTGAGCACCAGCGTGACCTCGATCAGCGTGGGGCCGATGCTGTAGAGCGAATACGAGATCAGCGAATGCACACCGCGGGTGCCGCGCTCGATGTCGCGCGTCATGCCGCCGGTCTGGCGATCGAGGTGAAAGCGCAGGCTCAGCGCATGCAGATGGCGGAACACCTGCAGCGAGATCGAACGCGCCGCGCCCTCGGTCGCCTTGGCAAACACCAGTTCGCGCAGTTCGGTGAACAGCGTGGTCGACAGGCGCAGCAGGCCGTAGCCGAGCAACAGCGCAATCGGCACCACCAGCACGGCCTGCATGATGTCGCTGGAGGCGGCCTGCGCCAGATTGCGCCCGCCATTGGGACTCAGGCCGTCGACCAGTTCCTTGAGCAGCAGTGGCACACCGATATTGGCCAGTTTTGCGCCCACCATGAAGACGAGAGCCGCCGTGACGCGCCACTTGTAATGCCACAGGTAGGGCAACAAGCGCGCCAGCGTGGACCAGTCCGAGCGCTTGGGCGCCTGGGCGGACGTTGGGTTGACGGCAATCGTGGGAGGGCTGAGTTCGGCGGCGCGGCGCATGGGGGACAATCTCGGACTTTCGATAACCAGGCGGGGCAGAAGCACTACGGCGCTTCCCGCGCCGGTTCCACCCCTCCCCGATCAGGACCCGATTGTGACCATCTCCAGCGAATCCAGTTCAGCCAGGGTCTTGTTGCCGACCGACAAGGAGCTCGTGCTCAAGGTCATCCCGATGCCGGCCGACTGCAATGCCAATGGCGACATCTTCGGCGGCTGGGTAATGGCCCAGGTCGATATGGCCGGTGCGGTGCTACCGGCACGCTACACCCAGGGGCGCCAGGCGACGGTAGCGGTGAACCAGTTCATCTTCAAGCAGCCGGTGCGGGTGGGCGACATCCTGTCGTTCTACGCATCCCTGACCCGGCTCGGCCGCACTTCAGTCACGGTTCAGGTCGAGGTCTATGCCGAGCGCTTTCGGGCCCAGGGCGTGTATGTCAAGGTGACCGAGGCCTCGCTCACCTATGTCGCAATCGACGACAAGGGCCAACCGCGCCCACTGCCGACGGCGGCTGATCCGCCCGGCAACTAGAACTTTCCGTGCCGCCCCGCTCCCGCTGCAAAGCGGCCTGCACCCTGTAGCGCATCGTCCAGGCACTGCTTGCCACGCTCCCATTCCTGGTGCAGCGCCTGTGGCAAGGGCAAGTCCCACTGCGCATAGGCGCTGGCGCGATCGGCCAGCATGGTGGCCTGCGGAAAATCCGCCAGTTGCCTGGCAAGCGCAAGGGCCGCGTCGCGTACTGAGCCGCTGGGCACGACCCGATTGCACAGCCCCATCTGCAAGGCCTCGCTTGCTTCGACCTTGCGCCCCGTCAGAATCAGGTCCATCGCATGGCCCATGCCGATCAGGCGCGGCAGGCGCACCGTGCCGCCATCGATCAGGGGCACACCGAAGCGCCGGCAATAGACGCCGAAATAGGCGTCCTGCTCCATCACCCGCATGTCGCACCAC
>JBBKVW010000299.1:0-5168 GCA_037968655.1 Burkholderiaceae bacterium | reverse complement strand
CCAAGTACGGCGTCGACCCGGACGCCACCTGGCGCGCGATCCGCGCCAGCTCGGGCAACAGCTTCGTGCACGAGACCGAGTCCAAGCTGGTGCTCTCGGGCAGCTACAACGTCAAGTTCACGATGGACCTGGCCTGCAAGGACCTGGGCCTGGTCAACGCCATCGCCGAAAAGCTCGGCGTACCGCTGGAGCTGGGCAGCCATACGCAGCAGATCTTCCGGCGCGCACGCGGCCTGTTCGGCTCCGAGGCGCAATCGCCCGAAGTGGTGCGCATGATCGAGCAGGCCTGTGGCCTGGAGCTGCGCGCGCCGGGGTACCCGAGCGAGCTGGTGGCCGAATAAGACGATGGCAGACACCACGACACCCCTGACCCACGCGCATTGGCAGGGCCGGGCAGCGGCGGCGCGACCGGAAGGCCGCCACTTCATCGGCGGACAACTGCTGGCATCGCGCTCGGGCGCCACGTTCGATTGCATCAACCCGGCCAACGGTGCCGTGCTTGCGCGCGTGGCAAGAGGCAACAGCGCCGACATCGCGCTGGCGGTTTCCAGCGCCCGGGACGCATGGGCGGACCGGCGCTGGCGCGGCCTCGCGCCCCGCCAGCGCATGGACATCCTGCTGCGATTCGCAGACACGATCGAACGCAACGCCGACGAACTTGCGCTGCTCGAGACGCTGGACATGGGCAAGCCCATCAATGACGTGCTCAACATCGACCTGCCAGAGGTGCTGCGCACGATCCGCTATTTCGCCGAATGCATCGACAAGATCGAGGGGGCGGTGACCCATACGGCGCCGGGCACGCTGCACATGATCGTGCACGAGCCGCTGGGCGTGGTCGGTGCGATCTCGCCCTGGAACTACCCGATGCTGATGGCACTCTGGAAACTGGCGCCGGCACTGGCGGCGGGCAACTGCGTCGTGCTCAAGCCCTCGGAGCAGGCGCCGCTGAGCTGTATCCGGATGGCGCAGCTGTTCATGGAGGCCGGCGGTCCGGCGGGTGTTTTCAACGTGGTCAACGGCCTGGGCCCCGAAGCCGGCAAGGCGCTGGCACTGCATCCGGATGTTGCCAAGCTGAGCTTCACCGGTTCCACCGCGGTCGGCAAGCTGCTGCTGGCGTACGCCGGCCAGTCGAACATGAAACGGGTGGCGCTGGAGACCGGCGGCAAGAGCCCGCAGATTTTTTTCGACGACCTGTACGACCTCGACACCGCGGTGGACCGTGCTATTGGCGGCATATTCGACAACGCCGGCCAGGTCTGCAATGCCGGCTCGCGGTTGCTGGTGCAACGCGGCATCCATGACGCGTTCGTTGCGCGGTTCGTCGAACGCTGCGCGCAGTTGTACCGACCGGGGGATCCACTGGACCCTGCCACCACGCTCGGACCACTGGTCAGTGCCGCGCACCGGAGCAAGGTGTTGGCGCACATCGCACGCGCCGGCGAACAAGGTGCGCATCTGGTCATGGGTGGCGTGGACGCCGCGGGGCCGGATGCCGGCGCCTTCGTTGCGCCAACGCTGTTCACCGGCACGACCGGCCAAATGGACATCAACCGCGAGGAGGTGTTTGGCCCGGTGGCATCGGTCACGGTGTTCGACTCCGAAACCGAGGCCCTGGAACTGGCCAACGACTCGGTCTACGGCCTGGCGGCCGCGGTCTGGAGCGCCAACCTGAACCGCGCACACCGCTGCGTCGGTGCACTCGAGGCCGGCGTGGTCTGGGTCAACTGCTTTGGTGACGGCGATATGACACAGCCATTCGGCGGCTACAAGCAATCGGGCAATTCACGCGACAAGCATATCGATAGCCTGCGCTCGTACATGCAGGCGAAGTCGGCGTGGTTCGCACTTGGCTGACACGGCAAGCGGCAAGAACTTTTCATGCAGTAGAACCCGCGACCCAATATCGTCCTGATCCAGGTCGACGACATGGGCTTCATGGGATCGGAGATTCGCAAGCCCCGTATCGACGCCATGGCGCGCAGCGGCTTGCTGCTCACAACCATGTACAACTGATCGCGACGCTGCCCAACCCGCACCGCCGTCGTTGGCGTTTACCTAGGCCGACTTGGCGGTCGCTTCCTGTCCGATCAGATGCACGTCGCGCTGCGGGAACGGAATGCTGACGCCGCCCGCTTCGAGGCCCTCCTTGCAGCGCTGCACCAGTTCCAGCTTGGTCATCCACCAGTCGGCCCGTGCGGTCCAGACACGGAACAGGATGTTGACCGAGCTGTCGCCCAGCGAGTCCACGATGACCAGGGGCCCCGGATCGGCCAGGATGCGCGGCTCGTCGGCGACGATTTTCTTCAGAATGCCGATCGCCACGCCAATGTCATCGCCATAGCCAATGCCGTAATGCTCGTCGATGCGCCGGATGTCCTTGTCAGTCACCGACAGGTTGATGATGGTCGCGCCCCAGATGCTGGAATTGGGCAGGAAAGCGGTCGGGCCGTCGGGCAGATGTGCGCGGCAGATGAAAAACCCAAGCGCATCGATGATGTAGATGTCGCCGCCCAGGTTGACCACGTCGCCGATCTTGAACGGGCGAAACACCAGGATCATCACGCCGGCAGCGACGTTGCTCAGCGTGCCCTGCAATGCCAGGCCGATCGCCAGGCCGGCGGCGCCCAGCACCGCGATCAGGCTGGTGGTCTGCACGCCAAAGCGGTTGAGCACCGCGATCACCGTGAAAACCATCACCGCGACGCGCACCACCGTGCCCGGAATCGGCTGGAACACCGCGTCGATCTTCTCGGCCTTGCGCATCGCACGCGTCGTCATGCGCCCCAGCCAGGCCGCGGCAACGAAACCGGCGATCAACGTGACGATGGCGCCCAGCACATTCATGCCGTAGGTCGCCACCAGGCCCAACAGCAGTTCGGCGATTTGGTTCAGTCTGTCATTCATGTGCGTTTCATGATAACAAGCCGAAAGAAATGAACGGCTCTACAGCGAGGCAACGCGAGGGCCCACCAACGCGTTGTTGCGCCGTGTGCGCCAGCAGGGTTGGCTGATCTGTCAGCTGCTGTGGGGCCGTGGGCGGCGACGCTGCCACAGCCACAAAGCAACTGCCCCCAGGGCGGCAGCCATGGCTGCCACAGCCGCAGCGCCTGTGGGTACCGAGCCTGTGTCCGCGCCGGTGCTGCTGCCAGCGAACAACCATAGATAGCCATGCGGCTTGTTGCCAACGATCAGTGCGAGCGGGCGGGCCTGCTGGGTGGCTCCAGCGGGCACAGCATCGCCCACGCGCCAACCGGGTTCGGGATTGAGCAGCGACACCACATGCCCACTGCCATTGGTGACCGCAGCCGCATCAAAATAACCGATGGCACCAAAAGTGGCCAGACTTCGCTGCACTTCTCCCAGGTCGCCGGCGGCCATCGCGGTCGACAACATGCGCAGCATGGTCTTTTCGGCCATGGCCTGTTGTCGCGCTGATCGTGCAGATTCGGCTGGCAGTGCGACAAGTGCGATCCACAGCGCAAGACCCGCACTGCACACCGCGATGACTACCGCCAATGGCCATGCAAATGGCATCACCCTGGATGGCGCCGACGGAGCGCGAGCCCCTGGCTCGGATTGTTGCGTTTGTTCACGCGGCAACACACTGTCATTGGCCGATGAGAACTGCAGTTTGGAGCTTCCGATTCCGATGTTGCACATCAAGCGCACCAGATTGGTGTCGATATCGCGCAGCGCGGCGCGGTCCTGCGGGTAATGAACCAGCGCAACCACGGCCTGTTGCCGATTGAGATGCCAGGCGAAAGTCCAATGCTGGGCACTCATGCGGCGCACAACGGTGACATCGAAGGTCACGTCGTCCAGTTCCACCAGCGCTGCGCCAACGCCAGGAAACTGTATGTCCAGTGGACTGTCGACTGCCAGGTCATCGCCTGAACCCTGGTCGGACAAACCCCATGCGCCCAGCGAAACCATCTGGTCCATATCGATCAATGCGGCGCGGCAGGATGACAGTCCCAGCCGTTCGAACATGCGTGCCGCATCGTCCTGCAAAGCCGGCTCGGCGGCAGCGCGGTCAAAATGCTGCGCACCGGGGACGGTGTCGCCAAATACTGGCGGGTCCGCGGCCGCCAGCCACGCAGGCCTTGCTATCGCCATCATGGGTGGCTTTCCTGCACGGCTGGCATCTGCGCCGGCTGCCGCGCCCGGCATGGCGCGGCCACTGCGGATACGTATGCGGACGCGACCGCAACGGCCCTGTCCCACGGCCTTTGGCGATCGAGCGGGCGCCCTGGCGAGGTCGGGGATGCAGTCGTGGTCATGGCTGTGGCGCTATCTATTTGAGATGCGTCGACTCTAGGCCAGGTGCCGCCGCATCGGGCGGCGCCGGACTGTAAAAAATGCCATAGCTGCACCAGTGCCACAGCGCCGCCGCCGCAGCAGCAGCGCTGAAACCGTGCAGCTCGTCAGGTCAGCGCCAACCCTGCCTGGCTGGACGCCTCCCCACGCGTGTCGCGGGTGGCGTCACGCAAAGAGCCGGTCGCAGTGGCTTCAGGCCGCCTTCGCCATGGCCGGCTGATTGGCCGGCACGGAACCCATTGCCTGAATCTCGACATTGGCTGCAGCCAGCGCCTGCGCCTTGGGCGCCTCGCCCATGGCCAGACCTTCGGCGCGCACGAAGCGCACATCGCTGATACCCAGAAAGCCGAACACCGTCTGCAGGTAACTTTCCTGATGCTCCATGGCGCGGCCGCCGTCGGTGGTCGAATACACGCCGCCGCGGGTCGACGCCACGATCACGGTCTTGCCGCCGGCCAGGCCCTTGGGGCCCTTGTCGGTGTAGGTGAAGGTGCGCCCCGCCTGCGCGATGCGGTCGATCCAGGACTTGAGCTGGCTCGGAATCGTGAAGTTGTACAGCGGCGCGCCAACGACGATCACGTCCGCGGCCAGGAACTGGCTGACCAGGGCCTCGGAAACTGCGTTCTCGCGCAGTTGGATTGCGCTGAGCTCGGCCGCTGCCTTGGCCGGCTGGCGGAAACCGAGTGAATCGATCGACAGGTGGCTCGGGGTGGTGACTGCCAGATCCAGGTAGTCGACGACGGTGTCGGCATGTTCGCTACACCACTGCTGCGTGATGGCCTGCGTCAGTTCGCGCGAGGCCGATTGGGTGCCCAGGATGCTGGAGTCGATGTGCAAGAGTCGCATGA
>JBBKVW010000298.1:0-5228 GCA_037968655.1 Burkholderiaceae bacterium | reverse complement strand
GCAGCCAGAGCTGCGCTTGGAGTCAATGCCTTCATGAAGGCGGCGTTGACGGTGCGCTTCTTGGCGGGAGCCTTCTTGGCTGCAGCTTTTTTGGCTGGAGCTGCCTTCTTGGCTGGAGCGGCTTTCTTCGCGGGGGCAGCAGCTTTTTTGGCTGGTGCCTTGGCCGCTACTTTTTTTGCCGGAGCTGCTTTCTTTGCGGGAGCAGCTTTCTTTGCGGCGGGGGCCTTTTTGGCCGGAGCTTTTTTTGCAGTTGCCATGATTGATTGTCCTTCTCGAAGTTGATTAATCACCAATGAAGAACTGCTTCTTCACCGGCACTGCGGATGCTACTGGAGAAAAAACCTGTTTCCAAGCGAAAACGCATCTTTTTCACTCTGGGCTGTTGTTTTTTCATGCGATGCGAAAAGCCGGTTTTCACTCGAGAAAACAGCTTTTGATCGATCGGCTGCATCGCGTGATCGCAAATACCCCCGACTGGTCCGCGGCGCGTGCCGTCCGCATTGCACGCGTATGAGCGCAGCCGACGGTTCGCGCGATGCAGCAGGATGCAGCGTTAACATGCCGCGACCATTGATGAAATGCCACCGGCGAAAGGAAACCTGACGATGCCAACTCCCACCCCCGTATGCGATCTGTGCGACGCGCACAAGGACGACACCAGTGGTGCGTTTCGTGTTTTGCCGCCGGTGTTTCGCCCCTTCGGCGCTGCCGCGCGCTTCTTCGGCCCGGTGACGACAGTGCGTTGCTTCGAGGACAAC
This sequence comes from Burkholderiaceae bacterium, assembly GCA_037968655.1. Taxonomy (GTDB): domain Bacteria; phylum Pseudomonadota; class Gammaproteobacteria; order Burkholderiales; family Burkholderiaceae_C; genus CAISIP01. The sequence continues at coordinate 4,470 of JBBKVW010000298.1, read as the reverse complement.
ACGCTTGTCAAGGCCGCGGTCGACGGTCCCGGGCAGGGGCAGGTACTGGTCGTCGACGGTGGCGCATCAATGCGCCGCGCCTTGCTCGGAGGCAACCTGGGCGCCGCGGCTGCGCGCAATGGCTGGGCCGGTGTCCTCGTCAACGGCTGCGTACGTGACGTGGCTGAATTGCTGGTGCTGCCGATCGGCATACTGGCCCTGGCCCCCATGCCGATGCCGCCGCTCAAGCGCAACGAAGGCCAGCGCGATGTGCCGGTGCTGGTGCAGGGCGTCTGGGTACGGCCGGGCGACTGGCTCTATGCCGACGAGGACGGCGTCGTTGTCCATTCAGGTCCGCTGGCGTAGTTCGCGATAGGCCCTCGGGGCCAGACCCACATGGCGCCGGAAGGCGCGGGTGAAAGCGCTATGGTCGGTGAAGCCGGATTCAGCGGCGACCTGGGCGATCGACAAGTCGCCTTCCAGAAGTCGGATTGCCACCTCCAGCCGCAGCGACAACAGCCAGCGGCTGGGCGTGAGTTGCATCAGCGCCGCCACATGGCGCTCGAGTTGCGCCACCGAAAGACCGGCATGGCGTGCCAGCGCCTGCACTGTCAGCGGGTCGGTGCAATGCGCGCGGGCATAGCCAAGGCTGCTTGCCAGGCGCTGGTATATCGGCGCATGGGAAGAGGGATTTTTCAGGTCGCGTGAGATGCCGGCAATGCCGGTGACACAGCCGGCCTCGGTCAGCGCGTGCTTGACCGTGAGGCACCAGCCGGCACGGTGGTTCGGAAACAGGTGGCGCTCGAGTTCGTCGACCACGCTGCGCCCGGTGCGTATTACCCGCAGGTCCTGCTGCCAGTAGCTGTCGCCCAGTTGCGCCGGAAACACCTGATTGGTCGTCTTGCCGAGCAACTGCTGCAGATCCGACAGGCCCAGGCGTTCGAGCAGGGTTCGGTTGCCATGGGTGTAGCGACCATTGATGTCCTTGCAAAAGAACACCACATCGGGCAGCTGGTCGAACAGGGCAAGACAGACGGCGTTCAAGTCCATTGGCTGATTGTGCCCAAATCTGCATCGGTCGCGGCGACTTGGCTCTAGCATCGCCAAGCCCGCAACCGGACAATCGGCGCATGGCAAAAATACTCTGCGTGGATTCCCATACCGGCGGTGAACCAACGCGACTGGTGCTGTCGGGATTTCCCGATTTCGGCGATTTGCCACTGCCACAGGTGGTGCGGCTATTGCAGAGCGAACATGATCGCTACCGCAGCGCGACCGTGTGTGAGCCGCGCGGCAGCGACGTGATGGTGGGTGCGTTGCTGCTTGCGCCGCGCTCGCCTGGTGCGCTGGCCTCGGTTATTTTCTTCAACAACGTGGGCTACCTGGGCATGTGCGGCCACGGCAGCATCGGCCTGGTGGCCACGCTGGAATATCTGGGGCGGATCAAGCCTGGCAGCTATGCGCTGGATACCCCGGTGGGCACGGTGCAGGTGCGCCTGCTTGGCGAGGGCGTGGTCGAGATCGACAACGTGCCGGCCTTGCGGCATGGCGCCGGCGTCGCCGTGCAGGTGCCAGGTATCGGCACGGTGCGAGGTGATGTGGCCTGGGGCGGCAACTGGTTTTTTCTCTGCGATGCGGGTGGCATCGATATCTGCATGGCCAATGTCGAACGCTTGACCGCACATGCATGGGCGATCCGCCAGGCGCTGGAATCAGCTGGTGTGACAGGTCGTGACGGTGCGCCGATCGACCATATCGAATTGATGGCACCGGCGCAGGACACTGCCAACCAGGGGCGCAACTTCGTACTGTGCCCGGGACGGGCCTATGACCGCTCACCCTGTGGCACCGGCACCAGTGCCAAGCTGGCCTGCCTGGCTGCCGATGGCAAACTGGCGCCTGGTGCGCCCTGGCGCCAGGAAAGCGTGCTGGGCAGCGTGTTCCAGGCGCGCTACCGGATGGAGGGCGACAGCCTGCTGCCCACCATCGTCGGCCAGGCCCATGTGTCTGCCGAGACCACCCTGTTGCTTGACCCGGCCGACCCGTATTGCTGGGGCATTGCCTGAGCCGGCCATGCGTGCTCGGCTGGACAGCGACACCATCGTGATTGGCGCCGGCGTGGTCGGCGCCGCCTGTGCAGTGCGTCTGGCGCAGGCAGGCCGTGAGGTGCTATTGCTGGATCGGCAGGCGCCTGGCCTGGGTGCCAGTTTCGGCAACGCCGGCCATATCGCGACCGAGCAGTTGATCCCGCTGGCCAACCCGCAGGTGATACGCGACAGCTGGCGCTATCTGCTCAAGGCCGACAGCCCGCTGCGGCTGCGCATGGCTTATCTGATGCCTATCCTGCCCTGGCTGGCGCGCTTTGTCATGGCGGCGCGGCCCGCAGCACTGGCGCGGGGCGTGGCAGCGCTGATGGCCCTGCAGCAGACTTCGCGCGACGACCTGCGCGATCTGCTGCAGTCGTGCGGCCTGGGCCATCTGCTGGCGCTCGATGGCTACCTAAGGGTCTGGGAAACGCCTTCAGGCGCCCGGGCTGCCAGGCGTGAAGCCGCGCAACTGGCCGCTTATGGCATTCGGTCCGATGTGCTTACCGCGCAGGCAGTGCGCGGCGAAGCGCCAGGGCTTTGCACCGAAGTGGCGGGCGCACTGTGTTACCCCGACACCGGGCACGTCAGCGACCCGTATGCCGTGTGTAGCGGCCTGGTGGCGGCACTGTCGGGCATGTCCGGGCGGGTCCAGCGAACGCGGGTTGTCGACATCTTCCAGCAAGGGACAGGGCCGGTCCGATTGACCCAGGAGCACGGACCGGCCCTGCACTGCCGCCAGGTGTTGGTGTGCGCCGGCACCTGGTCGCGGCCTTTGCTGTCGAGCCTTGGCTATCGGGTGCCGCTGGATACCGAGCGCGGGTACCACATCACTGTGCCCTGGCCCGCGGCAGGCGAACGTGCTGCGTCCGGTTTGCGTTTGCGCCGCCCAATCGCCTCGACCGAGCGCAGCGTGATCGTGACACCGATGTCGGTTGGCCTGCGCATGACCGGAACGGTGGAGTTTGGCGGCCTGCATCTGCCGCCAGACCAGAGCCGCTACGCGCAGTTGCGCCGCCACATGCAGGACCTGCTTCCGGGTGTCGATACGGCAAGTGCCAGCACCTGGATGGGCTTTCGGCCATCCTTGCCGGACCATCTTCCGGTGCTGGGCGCGGCACCGCGGCATCAGGGTGTGTTTTTTGCATTTGGCCATCAGCATCTGGGCCTGACACTGAGCGGTGTTACGGCCCGCCTGATGACCGACCTGATGCATGGCCGCGGCGCAAGCATCGATATGGCCCCGTATCGGGTCGATCGCTTCTGATAGCGCCGGCCTGCGGGCCTGGTTTGTCGTTCGAATCAGCGGTGGTTCCAGGTCAGGAACACGCCAAACAGGGCAATCGCAAACGCCAGCAGCTGCAAACCAGTCATGGTCTCGCCGAGCGCCAACACGCCGACCAGAGCGGCCGAGATTGGCAGCATCACGGTGAAGATGCCGCCCTGCGCAGCCGGCAGATGGCGCGCGCCGGTCATCCACAGCCAGACCGTGCCGACGCTGGCTGCCAGCGCGTAAAACACCAGCAGCAGCCAGGTGCTTGAGCCGACCGCGCCGAAGTTGTAGTCCAGCGCAAGCGTCAGGCCGAAGGGCGTCATCAGCGCGAAACCCCATAGGTTGATCAGCGATGAGATGCGTTTGGGGCCCAGCGTGCCGGTCAGCTTCTTGCCGATCACCGCATAGCAGCCTTCGCAGAGCACGGCGCCAAAGACCAGCAGATTGCCCAGCCAGGCCTGCCTTGCGATCGATCCGCCTGGCGCGCTCGCGTGGCCCGGGCCATCCGGGCGGGCCAACGCCAGCACCATCAGGCCCAGCACCGCGCAGGCGGCCGCCGCCATCATGCGCCGGCTGATGCGCTCGCCCAGGAACAGCCAACTCATCACCGCGATGACAGCGGGAATGCCGGCCAGGATGACGCCGGCCGATACCGCGCTGGTCATGCTGACGCCATACAGCATGCAGATCGAGAAAAGAAAGTTGCCGAAGAACGATTCCAGAAACAGCAGCCGGCGCGACTGTGCTGTCAGCGGCGGCTCATCTGCCGGTTTGCGCAACCACGGGATCATCGCGACCGCGGCGATGCCAAAGCGCATCCAGGCCAGCAGGAACACCGGCAGCGCCGCCACCAGGGGCTTGGACAGCGCAACATAGCTGCCGGTCAGCAGCATGCTCAGGCTCAGGCACGCATAGGCGAGCTGGCGGTTTGGGGTGGCGGACATGGCGATGGGGGTGCACGCGCAATCAGCTGCGGCACCGCGCAGTTACGGCGGGTCCAGTGGTGCGCCGGGTTGGTGCCCGATTGGCTCCTATTGTCGGCGACGAACTGCGGTAAGGTCGGCGCTCACATGGGAGAGTTGGATCATGGCGACAGGTGAGTTTGCATACGCGATGAACGGCAACCGGTTTCTG
>JBBKVW010000297.1:0-24168 GCA_037968655.1 Burkholderiaceae bacterium | reverse complement strand
CGCTTGATGAAGCGCAGCGTGTGCACCTCCTTGTCGCTGTACAGGCGATAGCCCGATTCGCTGCGACTGATCGCGGGCAGCAGGCCGAGCGATTCATAGTGGCGCACCATCTTGGCCGAGACATTGGCACGCTGCGCGGCCTGGCCGATGTTGAAGTTGCCAGCAACAGCGCTCTGGTTCATCGTGCATTCCCCTTCCAGTTGCGCAGCAGCAGCGCATTGCCCACCACGCTGACGCTGCTCAAGGCCATCGCCGCGCCCGCAATCACCGGGTTGAGCAGGCCGAATGCGGCCAGCGGAATGCCGACCGCGTTGTAGACGAATGCCCAGAACAGGTTCTGGCGGATCTTGGCATAGGTACGGCGCGAGATGTCGATCGCATCGGCCACCAGGGCCGGGTCGCCGCGCATCAGTGTGATGCCGGCCGCATGCATGGCCACGTCGGTGCCGGTGGACATGGCAATGCCGACATCGGCGGCGGCCAGCGCGGGCGCATCGTTGATGCCGTCGCCGACCATGGCCACCATCGCCCCGTCGGCCTTGAGTTCGCCAACGATGCGCGCCTTGTCCTGCGGCAGCACGTCGTAGTGGATCGCGTCCAGACCCAGTTCGCGCCCGACCAGCTCGGCGCTGCCGCGGTTGTCGCCGGTGACCAGTACGCTGCGAATGCCCTGCGCCCTGAGTTGATCGACCGCGCGCCGGGCGCTGTCCTTGATGGTGTCACCAAAGGCCAGCAGGCCGATCAGCCGGGGTGCCTCGCTCACATCGGCCAGCCAGGACACGGTGCGGCCCTGGGCCTGCAGTGCGTCGGCCTGGCCTGCCAGCGCATCGCGTGCAACGCCGAGTTCGTCCATCAATCGGGTGCTGCCCAGGCGCAGGTCGCGCCCATTTACCCGCGCCGCCATGCCGCGCCCGGCCAGGGCCCGCACCTCGGTGGCTGCCAGCGGCACAGCGCCCTCGGCTTTGGCAGCGTCTAGCACCGCACGTGCCAGCGGATGCTCGCTGCCAGCCTGTATCGACGCACTGGCCGCCAGCAGGGCCATGCGGTCGCCATCGGTCGCCTGGGCGGCGACCAGTTGCGGCTTGCCCTGCGTCAGCGTGCCGGTCTTGTCGAAGCCGACCACGCTCAGCTTGTGCGCAATCTCCAGCGCCTGCGCGTCCTTGATCAGGATGCCGTGGCGCGCCGCCACCCCGGTGCCGGCCATGATGGCGGTAGGTGTGGCCAGGCCCAGCGCGCAGGGGCAGGCAATCACCAGCACCGCCACGGCATTGAGAATCGCGCCCTCCCAGTTTCCCGTCGTCAAACCCCAGGCCAGCAGCGTGACCAACGCAATGCCGATGACCACCGGTACGAAGACCGCACTGACCTGGTCCACCAGACGCTGTATCGGCGCCTTGTGCGCCTGCGCCGACTCGACCATACGCACGATGCGCGCCAGCGTCGATTCGGCGCCGATGGCTGTTGTCTGGATCGTGAGCAGACCCTCGGCATTGACTGATCCGCCGGTCACGCGGTCGCCGACATGCTTGGCCACTGGCAGGCTTTCGCCGGTGACCAGCGATTCATCGACCTGGCTGGCGCCCGCGCTGACCTGGCCGTCGACCGCAATGCGCTCGCCCGGGCGCACCACGACCAAATCGCCGACGCGCACGCGCGCGATCGGCAGTTCCTGTTCGCGGCCATCGCGCACGACCCGCGCGGTCTCGGGGCGCAGTGCGTTGAGCGCGCGAATGGCGGCCGTGGTCTGGTGCTTGGCGCGTTGCTCGAGCCATTTGCCGAGCAGCACCAGCGTGATCACGACCGCCGAGGCCTCGAAATACAGATGCGGTTCGCCGTGCTGGCTGTGCACCAGCAACAGATACAGGCTCAGGCCATAGCCGGCCGAGGTGCCCAACGCGACCAGCAGGTCCATGTTGCCGCTGCCGGCACGTAGCGCGGCCCAGCCGGCGCGGTAAAAGCGCGCGCCGAGCCAGAACTGCACCGGTGTGGCCAGTGCCAGTTGCATCCAGCCGGGCAACATCCAGTTGGCGCCAAACAGCATGCCGAACATCGGCAGCGCCAGCGGCGCGGACAGCAGCGCGGCCAGCGCGACCGGCCACCAGGTATTGGGGGCGGGCGCTTGCACTGCAGCGGCGCCATCGTCGCCCGGCATCTCGGCATGGGCGCCATAGCCCGCCTTCTGGATCGCCGCGATCAGGGTTTCAACGGCGGTATCTGCGCCTTGTACGGTGACTTGCGCCTTTTCAGTCGCCAGGTTGACTTCGGCCACCAGCACCCCCGGCACCTTCTTGAGCGCCTTTTCGACCCGCGCCACGCAGGACGCGCAGGTCATGCCGTCGATCGGCAAGGTCCAGTCGATGGTGCCGGTTTGCCCGGCCAGGATGGCGGTGTGCGCGTTCATGATGTCTCTCGCCTGGGCAGCGTGTGCCGGTTGAACAGGATGGCAGTGTCAACCCTGCCATCATGGTAAGGTCAAGTCCGGGCCCGAAAATCCCATGCAGCAAGCGCGGGCATGGAACTGCAAAGCTTGACCTTGCCATTGTGGCAAGCTCTAAAGTCAGGGCTGTCCAAAACCCCAGGAGAAGGCCATGATTGAATTTACCGTTGCCGACATGAGCTGTGGCCACTGCGCCAGCGTCATCACCAAGACGGTGCAGTCGCTCGATGCCCAGGCCCAGGTCGCGATCGATCTGGACCACAAGAAGGTCAGCATCGAGACGAACCAGGAGCGCGCCACGCTGGCCGCTGCCCTGGAAGAAGCCGGTTATCCGACCACCTGAGCCAGCGCGCAACGCTACCATCGCGCGAACTGCGTCCACCTACTCATCAGCACACCATGTTGCCAAGAAGAAAATTTGTCCATTCGATCACTGCGGCATTGGCTGTCGCCGCATTGCCCGGTGCGCTGATGGCCCAGCGCGTCAAGCCCAGCGTCGAGGTCTGGAAGGACGCGAGCTGCGGTTGCTGCAAGGAATGGGTCAAACACCTGCAGGCCAATGGCTTTGTCGTCAAGGTGCACGACGAGGGCAACAGCGCCGCGCGGGCCCGGCTCGGCATTCCCGAGCAGCTCGGTGGCTGCCATACCGCGCAGGTCGGCGGCTACGCGGTTGAGGGGCATGTGCCGGCTGGCGACATTCAGCGCCTGCTCAAGGAGCGGCCGACGGCCATTGGCCTGTCAGTGCCCGGCATGCCGATCGGCTCGCCGGGCATGGACGGACCGGCTTATGGGGGTCGCAAGGACCCATTTGACGTGTTGCTGGTCCAGCGTGGCGGGCAGACCGAGGTATTTCAAAGCTACAACAAGTCCTGAGGCCAGGCCTGGCGTCGGGCCGCAGCTGCAAACTGGCGCAAGCCGGACCTGGTTCGCCCGCTCTGAACGCGAGCCGCAGCCCGGATTGGGCGGGCAGCTGGGCTGCGCGGCGAAAGCCCGGACCTGACACGCGAAGTGACTACACTTCGCAGCCATGACACGATTGCGCTGCTTCTCCGGCCTGCTGGCATTGTTGCTGGCCGGCTCGGCCTGGGGGGCACCACCACCGAGCGTCTTTCTGGAAGAGCTGACGACGTCGGAAGTAACGGCGGCCACCAGTGGCGGATACCGCACCATCATCATTCCGGTCGGCGGCACCGAGCAAAGCGGTCCGCACCTGACGCTGGGCAAGCACAACCTGCGCGTGCGGGTGCTGGCGGGCCGCATCGCCGAACAACTCGGCAATACCCTGGTTGCGCCGGTCGTGGCATACGTGCCCGAAGGCCGGATCGATCCGCCGACCGAGCATATGCGCTTTGCCGGCACCATCTCGATTCCCGAACCGGTGTTCCAGGCCGTGCTGGAGGCCGCCACCCGCAGCCTGTGGCAGCACGGGTTTCGCGATGTGCTGCTGATTGGCGACCATGGCGGCTACCAGGGCGCGCTCAAGGCGTTGGCCGCGCGGATGGCGACGGGCGCCGGCAAGGGCGGCAATCGCCTGTTGTTCATTGATGCCTACTACCAGGCGGCCCAGGCTCCCTATGTCGGGGCGCTGAAGGCCAAGGGCCTGAGCGAGGCCCAGATCGGCACCCACGCCGGCGCGGCCGACACCGCATTGCAGATGGCGCTGGCACCGGAGTCGGTGCGGCCGGATCAGTTCGAGCGTGCCGCGCGCGAGGGCCGAACGGGCGGCAGCAGCGGAGACCCTCGGCCAGCCAGCGCGGCGCTCGGTCAGTTGGGCGTTGATTTGACGGTCCAGCGCACATTGGCAGCCATTCGCGCGGCCCTGTCAGCGGCGCGCTAGGGTGATGCGTTAGGCTAGGGCGATCCACATTACTTTAACCAATCGACATTGACATTCATGCACACGAAATCGCTGGCGCTGGGCGCCTCGGGGCTACTCTTTATTGGTGGACTGACCGCCGCATGGCTGGCCCTGGCGCAAACGCCCCCGATCGCCACGCCCGCATCTGCGCCCGCTGCAATCGTGGACGTGGTGCCCGGCATGCCGCCGGTGGCCGACGCGTCCAACCTGTACCGTGAAACCGGCGCCAATCGTTTCAGCCCGGCCGTGGCTGGCGCGCTGGAGCGGGTCTATGTACCGAATCGCTCGGCCAACACGGTGTCGGTGATCGATCCGGCAACGCTCAAGGTGGTCGACACCTTCAAGGTCGGCATCCATCCGCAGCATGTGGTGCCGTCCTGGGACCTGCGCACGCTGTGGGTGGCCAATAACGCCGAAGGGCGCACCGACGGCAGCCTGACCCCGGTTGATCCGCTGACCGGCAAGCCAGGCCCATCGATACCGGTGGACGACCCCTACAACATGTACTGGTCGCCCGACGGGCGCCACGCCATCGTCGTGGCCGAGGCCTACAAGCGGCTCGACTTTCGCGATGTGAAGACGATGGAGATGAAATACACCATCGCCACGCCGCAGTGCGCCGGCATCAACCATGCCGACTTTTCCATCGACGGCAAGTTTGCGCTGTTCACCTGCGAGTTCAATGGCTCGATCACCAAGATCGACCTGGTCAACCGCAAGGTGCTGGCCACCATCAAGCTGAGCCAGTATTTCGACCGTCCCGACGCGCTGGCGCTGATCGCGCAGCCGGGCAAGAAGCCGCGCAAGATTCCCGACCCGGGGCAGCCCGGCAACGAAATCTGCACCACGCCGGGCATGCCGCAGGATGTGCGCGCCTCACCCGACGGCAAGATTTTTTATGTCGCCGACATGATGGCCGACGGCGTGCACGTGGTCGACGGCGCCAGCTTCAAACAGAACGGCTTCCTACCCACCGGTGTTGGTGCGCACGGCCTGGACCCCAGCCGCGACGGCAAGCGCCTGTATGTGGCCAACCGCGGTGGCAACCAGATCCGCGGCAAGCCGCTGGGCAAGGGCAGCGTGTCGGTGATCGACTTCGCCACCCGCAAGGTCACGACCACCTGGCCGATCCCCGGTGGTGGCAGCCCCGACATGGGCAACGTCAGCGCCGATGGCAACTACCTGTGGCTGTCCGGGCGCTATGACCACGTGGTCTATCGCATCGATACCCGCAGCGGTGCGGTCGATACCGTCAAGGTCGGGCGCGAGCCGCACGGGCTGACGGTGTGGCCGCAGCCGGGCCGCTATTCACTCGGGCATACCGGCAACCTGCGCTAAGGCGCTGCTGCATCAGTCCGCCGCCACGACGGGCTTTTTCAGCATTGCCCTGGGTCCCGCACGCAGCGGCCTGCGTGGCGTGATCAGCGCCTAGCCCGCAATGGCGGCGTCCGCCTCGGGCTCGCCTGGTTTGATCACATGGATGGTCAGTGCGCTGCCATCCGATTTCTCGAAATCGAGCATCTTGCGAATCAGGCGGTCGTCGATGACGTGGGCCGCCGGCAGCATCATCAGGCCGGCCGGTGAGATCAGGTCGCGCGACAGCACCATGCCGTCCACCAGCGCGCCGGAACTGACCTTTATGTCGTCGGGCGGGCTGGCACTGCCGGTCAGCACCGCAATCGCGGAAGCACCTGGATCGGCCACCCTGGCCGTGGATTCGGCTTCACCGCGCAGCAAGGCGCCAAAAGCCGCAACCACCCAGGGGTCGTAGCGCTTGCCGGCCAGGCGCTCGATCAGGGCCAGTGCTTCCGGGGAGGTCAGCTTGCGCGTGGCCAGCACGCCGATCTGCAGGTTGTCATAGTCGCTTGCAATCGACAAAATGCGCGCGCCCACCAAAATGGCACGACCCGCCAGCTTGTTCGGAAACCCGGTGCCGTCGAACAGCTCGAGCTGCGCGCCGACGCTGGCCGCCGCACCTCGCAGGTCCTGCAGAGGCATCAGCAGTCGCTCGCCGCGCATCGGGTGCTCGCGGTATTGGGCCAACTGGCGCGGATTCATGTTGGCGACCGGGGTGTCGAGCAACTCGTCTGAAAACGCCAGCCGGCCGACATCGTGCAACAGCCCTGCGACGAACACTTCCTGCACCAGAGCCGGCTCCAGTCCGAGGCGGGTCGCCAGTCTGCGCGCAAGGTCGGCCACGCGCCTGGAATGCCCGGCCAGGCGGGCCCGGCGCGTCTCGATCAGCGTCGCGAACACCTTGAGCGATACGACGAAGTTGTTCTTCAGGCGGTCATTGGCCAGCGCCAGCCCCTCCCGGCTCGCATGGACGTTCTCCTGCAGGGTGACATTGAGCGCCTTGAGCTCTTCGCCGCGAATCGCTACCAGCTCGGCCTTGGTGATCCGTTCATATTCCTGCTTGCGCTGTGCAATTGCCAGATGCAGCTGGGCCACGATGTCATCGTCGTTCCAGGGCTTGGTGATGTAGCGAAATATCTGGCCGCTGTTGATGGCGTCCATGATGCTGGCCACATCGGCCTGGCCGGTCAGCAACACGCGCATGGTCTGTGGCCAGCGCGTGCGCACCTGCTCCAGAAACTGCGCGCCGTTCATGTCGGGCATACGCATGTCCGACACCACCACATCGACCGCTTCGGTCTGCAGCAAGTCCAGTGCCGCCTGCGCGCTGTCCGCGGTATGCACCGTAAAGCCGGCGCCGCGCAACAGGCGGCGCAACGAGGCCAGGATATTGGGTTCATCGTCCACGCACAGCACGCTGCCGGCCGATGGTGTCGCGCCGTCAGGGATGTACTCGTCAGCCTGCATCATGGCGCGGACCTGCTGCTGACCTTGCTGCTGCCCGAACGCGCACCATCAATGGCGCCGTCGGCGTCTGCTGCCTGCTGCCGAGGCTGCTCGATTGGCAGCTGGACCCGAAATGTCGTGCCGCGGCCGGGTTCGGTGCGCACCGTGATCTGCCCGTTGTGCTTTTGCACGATGCCGTAGGAGATCGACAGCCCCAGGCCGGTTCCCTTGCCAACCGGCTTGGTCGTGTAGAAGGGGTCAAACACGCGCGCCAGGTGTTCTTTGGCAATGCCGCATCCGTTGTCCTGGACCTCGAACCACACCATGTTGCCGTCGCAGCCATTGCGCACCGTGATGGTGCCGCGTTCCGGCCCGATCGCCTGCGCCGCGTTGACCAGCAGGTTCATGATCACCTGGTTGATCTCCGATGCATGGCATTCGACTTCGGGCACATCGATCATCTCGCGCACTATCTCGGCCTTGTACTTGATCTCGTTGTTGACCACGTTGAGCGTCGACTCGATGCATTGGCCCAGATTGGCAAACTGCCATTGGCGTGTGGCGTCCACATGCGAAAAATCCTTCAGATCCTGCACGATCTTGCGCACCCGTTCGATGCCTTCGCGCGACTCGCGCATCAGCGCCGGTATGTCCTCGACCAGATAGTCCAGTTCGATGCGTTCGCGCAGCGCGCCGAGCCGCTGCCTGGTGGCGGCCTCGCCATGGCTTGGCTCTGCATCGCGGTAGGCGCTCAGCATCTCGAACAGGCGATCCATGTATTTTTCCAGGGTGCCGAAATTGGAAAAAATGTAACCGATCGGATTGTTGATCTCATGCGCCACGCCGGCCGCCAACTGGCCGATCGAGGCCAGCTTCTCGGACTGCACCAGCTGGTCGTGGGCCAGCGACAACTGCGCGTTGAGCGCCTGTTGTGCCGCCAGCAGTTTGGCTTCGGTCTGTTTGCTGTCGCTGATGTCGGTCAGCGTCTGGATCGCTCCGACTATTTTTCCGGCCGGGTCGCGCAGCGGCTGCGCAGTCATCAGCAGCCAGCGGCCGGCCTGGCCCATGGCGGGGAAAAAATCCTGTGCCTCGCAAGCGCCACCGAGTCCGCCGCTGCGCCGGTAGCGATCGCCGTACAGCGCCTCGAAGCGTTCGGCAAGGCAGCCATCGACCACCAGGTCAGCCAGCAGCGGCCGATCCTGGCCATACAGCTGACGGCCCAGCGACGTCGCCCCAACCAGTGGCTTCGCCTCGACTCCCAGCATGGCTTCGCAGGCGCGGTTCATGTGCGTCAGCTTGTGGCCGGCATCGATGGCAAAGCTTGGTATCGGGCTGGCATCGAACAGGTCGGCTGAACCGGACAATGCCATGCTGGTGCCAAAAGGCAGCGCGGTTTGGCGTGCGCTCGGGGCGTGGTGCGAGGACGTGTTCATGGCCTGTTTCGCATCGTGCGTCAGCTCAGCATCTGGGCTGCGGCTTCGAAGCGCTGGTCGACTTCCTCGACCACTTCGCGCAGATTGCCGGCGTCCATGCGCAGTTGCTGCCAGGTCCGGGCCGGCACCAGAGGCACCAGGTTGTTCGGGTCGCCATCGAAATCGAGCGCGTGTGCAATGGCGTCGGCACCCTGGATCAGGGCCGCCATGGGCTCGGCCTGCGGGTCCAGCGGCTGATGGTGGTACTGCACTGCCAGCACCATGGACTCGGGGAAGTTCCAGTGCCGGGCCAGCGCCGAGCCGACCAAGGCGTGGTCCAGGCCGAGCACTGCCTGCTCGGCCTCGATCACCAGACAGTCCTGCGTCTGGCGGTGCGCCATAGCAGCCTGGTAGGGGCCGGCAAAGCGCGTTGCCAGCACCAGGCGCCCGATGTCATGCAGCAGCCCGGTGGTGTAGCCGTAGTCCTGGTGCAGGCCAGCGTGCCGGGCCAGGGCGCGCGCGCACAGTGCTGTGCCCATCGCATGGCGCCAGAACGCCTGCATGCCGAATGCAGCGGTGCCATCGCCGTTCAAACGCTCCATCAGCGCCGCCGTGGTGGCAATGTTGCGTATGTTGCGAAAGCCCAGGATGCTCACCGCGTCGGCAATCGAACGCACCTGGCTGCGCATGCCGTAGAAGGACGAATTGGCCAGGCGCAGCGTGCGGGCCGACAGGGCCTGGTCCAGCGCGATCTGGCGCTGGATCTTGCCGATATCGATGTCGTCGTCGTTTTCCAGGCTGGCCAGCAGGTCCATCACCACGGCCGGCAAGGAGGGAATCGAGCTGACGGCGGCCAGCACCTGGTCGAGCGCGAGGCGGTTCATGCCGGATGGTCCTTGCGGTAGTCGGTCAGCACCTGGCGCAGCAGGTCGTCCTGCGGCGCGTCGCCGTACTTGCGAAACAGCTGATCCAGCCGGCCGGGGCTGGCGTGCCCGGCGCCGACTGCACTGGTGCCGGGCGGCGTCTCCCCCGTGCGTGGCAGTGTACCGGCGGATTTCGGGTCTTGCGCCATCATTTGCCCACCAGCAGCGACAGCGTCGGCTTGAGCGTCAGCAGCTTGCCGCGCGAGCGCGAGCTCACACCCATGGCACGCCAATGCACTTCAAATTGCTGCCCGTCTGCGTCGACGTAGTCGCCCCGGCCTTCGTTGCATGTGTCGACCAGGCGGTGCAGTTCGGGCAGCGTGTCGCTGATCTCATTGCCGATCAGCGGCATTTTGGAGCCCAGCACCAGGACGGCTTGGGTGTTGGCAAAAGCCACCATGCCTTCATCGTCCAGCGCCAGCACCGGCAACGGCACGTTCTGCAAGGCTTCGCGCAGCACGTCCAGGCTGTGCTCGCCGCGCACCAGTGCACGCTGCTTCTCGCCCAACACCTCCTGTAGCTGGCGGTTGCTGGCAGCCAGTTCCTGGTTGGCGGTCTGCACCTGCAAATTGAGCTGCGCGTTCTCGTCGGCCAGTTCCTTTTGCTCAAAGGCCTGCTCGATGAAATCGCGCAGCTGGACATCGTTCCAGGGCTTGGTCAGGAAGCGATAGACCGCCCCCTCGTTGATGGCGTCGGTCACCGACTGCAGCTCGGTGTGGCCCGACAGCACGATGCGAATGGTGTGCGGATGCAGCACCTTGGCCTGGCGCAGGAACTGTACGCCCGTCATGCCCGGCATGCGCTGGTCCGATACGATGATGTCGACCGGATTGTGGGCCAGCAACTCCAGCCCTTCGGGCCCGCTGTTGGCGCTCAGGATGCGGTAGCCGTCCGCTCGCAGCAGGCGGCGCAGCGCTGCCACCACATTGGGCTCGTCGTCCACCAGCAGCAAGGTGCGGGTACGGGCCTGCTGGCGCAGCAGGTGGGCCGGCAGGCGCCGGTCCTCGCGCAGCAGCACTTCCATGGCCTGTGCCGGCACCGGTCGCGAGAAGAAATAGCCCTGGATCTCGTCGCAGACATTGCGCCGCAGGAAGTCGCACTGCATCTCGGTTTCGACACCCTCGGCCGTCACCCGCAGCCCCAGGCCATGGGCCATCGAGATCACCACCTTGGCGATCACCGCGTCCTGCGAGTTGTTGTTGATGTCGCGCACGAAGGACTGGTCGATCTTGACCTTGTCGAAGGGAAAGCGCTTGAGGTAGCTCAGCGAGGAGTAGCCGGTTCCGAAATCGTCCAGTGCCAGCGTCAGCCCGTATGCCTTGAGTGAGCGCATGACCTCTTCGCTGTGGCCCAGGTCGTCCATCACCGCGCCCTCGGTCAGCTCCAGGCAGATGCTGGCAGGGTCGACGTCGTGGACCTGCAGCGTCGCACGGATCTTGCTGATCAGGGCCGGGTCGCGAAACTGTGCCGGCGACAGGTTGACCGACACCTGTGGCGCCTCGATGCCCTGCTGCTTCCAGTTGCGCAGGTCGACGCAGGCCTGGCGCAGCACCCAGTAGCCGATCTCCACGATCAGGCCCGAACGTTCGGCCATCGGTATGAACTGGGCCGGCGATATGGCGCCGCGTTCCGGATGCGTCCAGCGCAGCAGTGCCTCCATGCCGCCAATGCGCCCGCTTTGCAGGTCGACGAAGGGCTGGTAGTGCAGTTGCAGCTGGTCGAGTCGAATGGCATTGCGCAGCGCATTGATCAGGGCTGCATGTTCGACCGTATTGCGCGCCATGTCGGCGCTGAAAAACCGGTAGCTGGCGCGTCCTTGGTCCTTGACCTGGTGCATCGCAATCTGCGCGCTCTTGAACAAAGTGTCGAAGTCGCCCCCGTCCGAGGGATAGACCGCGACGCCGAAGGAGGCGCTGACGTTCAGCTCGTGGTCGTTGACTTCATAGCTGCGCCCGACGATGGTCAGCAGGCGTTCGGCCAACTGGCTGGCGCCCTCGGGCGTGTCGCCGGGCAGCACGATGGCAAATTCGTCGCCACCCACCCGCGCCACCGTGTCCTGGTCGCGCACGGCGCGCGTCAGGCGTGCCGCGACCTTGCGCAGCAGCTTGTCGCCGACATCGTTGCCCAGGGTCTCGTTGACGTTCTTGAAATTGTCGATGCCCAGCACCATCATGGCCAACGGGCGCTGCTCGCGGCTGGCCAGGCTCAGGTCATGGCGGCAGCGCTCGGCAAACAGGCTGCGGTTGGGTAGCGCGGTCAGCGGGTCGTAGTGGGACAGGCGGCTGATCTGCTCCCTGGCCGCTTGCTGCAGGCTCAAGTCGCTGAAGGTGCGCACATAGTTGCGGACTTCGCCGGCCTCGTCGCGCATCACGCTGACCGTGAGCCACTCCGGGTAGGTGCTGCCGTCCTTGCGCCGCCCGATGGTTTCGCCCTCCCAGCGCCCGGTCTCGTTGATGGACTTCCACTTGGCGCGATAGGCTTCTTCATCGCGCATCCCATGGGTGAACGCGGCCGGATTGCGGCCCAGTACGTCGGCGGCATCGAATGCGGTAATGGCCGTGAAGGCCTGGTTGACCATCACCACCTCGTTGCAGGCATTGGTGACGATGACGCCCTCGCTGGACTGGGCAAATACCTGCGCTGCCAGCTTGATCTGGCTGTCCTGCGTACGCCGTTCGGTGACATTGCGCTGAATGCCGACGAAATGGGTCAGCTCGCCGTGCTCGTCGCGCACCGGATTGATCGACAGCGCGTTCCAGAACGTGCTGCCGTCCTTGCGGTAGTTCAGCAGTTCGCCGCTGAAGGCCTGGCCGGCGTTCAGCGCGCTGCGGATCGCCAGCACCGTGGAGGGATCGGATTCGGGCCCCTGCAACACGGAACAAGGCAGTCCGACCAGTTCGGCCTGGGTATAGCCGGTCATGGTCTCGAACGCATCGTTCACCGACACCGTCATGCGATTGCGGTCGCTGATCAGCACGCCCTGGGAGATCGACGCAACCGCCTTGTTGATCAGGCGTGATGACTCCAGCATACGGCGCTGCTCAGTGACGTCGAAAAACGAGTGCAGGCGGTGCAACACACCGTTGACGTTGATCGACTGGGTCGAGATCAGCGAATAGCGAATACCGCCGTCCTTGCGGCGGAACTGGATTTCCAGTTTGTCCGCGACGCCGGTGCGCTGGATTTCGGCAATTACGCGCTTGTTCTGCGCGTTGTCGTCCAGCAGTCCCAGATCGGCCAGGGTGCGGCCGACCAATTCGCCGCGTGTGTAACCGCTCAGCTCGATGAATTTGTCGTTGACGTTGGTGACATGCTTGCCGGGCAGGATCATCAATTGCGAGACGGGGCTGTGGTCGAACATCAGCCGGGCGGTGTGCTCGCTTTCCAGCAGGCGATCCGCCGCCTGCCTGTTTCCGGTCACGTCCAGCAGCAGGTTGACGCCGCCGATCAGCTGCATCCGGGCGTCGTACAAAGGCTGCGGATGGGGCAATACGTGGCGCCGCTCGCCGTCGGGCCTTTGCACGACGATCTCGGCGCCAACCACCGGCTGGCCGCTTCGCAGCGTGACGGCCATCGGACATTGTTCGAGCGGCATCGCCTGGCCGTCGGGATGGTAAATCTTCCAGGAGCCGCACCACAGGTCGACGCCCAGTTCCGGCTCCCGGCCCCAGAGCGCCGCGGCCGCCCGGTTGAACATTGTGACGCGGCCCTGGACGTCGCACATGTAGATGGCTGCGGGCAGTGTATCGAGCGCCAACTGCAGCATCGGATCGACGCTGATGACCGGTGGCTGCAGTGCCGACTGCCCGGCGACGCGCCCGGCACGGGTTTGCACGGTCTGAGCCACCGAATGCGCCAGCCGGTCCAGGTTGCCACTGGAGACCACATCGCTGGCGCCGGCCCGGATGGCGGCCACCGCCGCTTCTTCGCCGACGGCACCACACACCAAAATGCAGGGCAAGCCGCTCGCATGGGCATCGACCATGGCCAGCAATTCGAGCCCGCTCCAGTGCCGGGTTTGAAACTCGGCCACGATCAGGTCCCATTCATCGCGCGCCAGCGCCGCCAGCAATTGTTCGCCATCCAGCACCCGGTGGCTGCGTATCTCGAAGTCGCCCTGGCGCAGGGCCTTGAGCATGGCCGCCGCCTCGCGGTCATTGTGCGCAGCCAGCAGCACGCGTACCGGCCGGGCGGTTGCGGCGCCGGCTTGCCCGACTTCGGCATACGGCCGCGCGCGGCGCATCGCCGCTACGTTGTCGGTGCTCCGGTCAGGGCTTGCTGCGATGGTGCTCATGCTGTGCAGTTACGGTGGCGGTTGCCGGTCAGCCGGCGCGCCTGGCCTGTTTCGCATCCTGTGCCACGACCATCAGCTCGAGCATGGGCAGCAGTTCGGCCACGAAGTCGGCCTTGCCGACGAAGCTCGCGCCGATGTCCTGCGCTGCGCTGCGGTAGGCGTCGTTATCCTGCATTGACAGGAACACGATGCGCGGCGGATCGGCACGCAACTGCATGGCGCGCGCCAGCTCCAGGCCGTTCATTCCCGGCATCCCGATGTCCAGCAGCGCGACATCGGGCTTGCTGGCCTCAGTGACCACCAGGGCTTCCTTTCCGTTGTAGGCATGACCCACCACTTCCAGGCCGGGCAGCAGGTCCAGAAACTGGCGCACCGCCGCGACAAAGGTCGCGTTGTCATCGACCAGCAGGAGTTTCAAAGGCATACGGTGTCCTTGTTCAGGATGGTCGATGTCGGCACCAGTCGGGTTTGCCGGAGTTCGGGCGCGCCAGGGTTGTACATCATGCAGACAACTGTAGGCGGTGCAGGTTGGCGCCGCCATCGGGTCGATGCCCGAGGCAGGTCCGGTAAAACACCTGAGGCGGGGCCAGCTTGTGCCCAAAGCGGCCTTGGTGCAAGCGCCAGGGCGCGAGGGTGTAGGTCAGGCCGACGCTGCGCCGGCGGCGGGCCCGACCTGCGAATCAGCTACCCGGCGCGATCAGCCCGACCCGCATCGCATAGCGCACCAGGCCGGCCACCTCGTGGATGTCGAGCTGCTTCATCAACTGGCTGCGGTGTGTGTCGACGGTCTTGAGCGAGACGTCCAGCCGGCGCGCGATCTCCTTGCTGCTGTGGCCTTCGGCGATCAGCTGCAGCACCTCGGTCTGGCGTGGCGTCAGGGCATTGGACGGCCCCTCGTCGCTGCGCAGGCGCTGCAGGTAGTCGCTGACCAGCCCCTTGGACACGGCCGGGCTCAGATAGGTCTCGCCGCGCATCACGGCGGCGATTGCCAGTTCCAGTTCGACTGGCGCGGCGTCCTTGAGCATGTAGCCTGCGGCGCCATTGCGCAGCGACTGGCGCACATACTCCTCGCTCTGGTGCATCGACAGCATGATGACGCGCAGGCCCGGATGCGCCTTGGCCAGGCGCGCCGTGGCTTCGAGGCCGTTGAGCCCCGGCATGGCGACGTCGGTCAGCACCAGATCGGGCTTCAATCGCTCGACCATGGCGATCAACGCCAGGCCATCGGAGACTTCGCCCAGGACCTCGACCCCGGGCAGGCTTTCCAGCAGCTTGCGCAGCCCGGCCCGCACCAGCACATGGTCATCCGCCAACACCACTTTGATGTGCCTCAAGTACCTCTCCTGTGTGAACGAATCTGGTCTCGTCGGGCCATTTGGCAATTCGCGGATCGATTGTGCCTGAGCGCACGCCGTGCACAGGACTGTGCTGCTGCTCGCACCGCCATGGCCCGTCCGCGACCTTCGCAAGCGCGTCGGCCATGCTCAATCGCGCATCGCCGGCAATCGGATTGGGCAGCGCAGCTCGACCACGCAGCCTTGCCCCGGCTGCGATCGAATCAGCAGCGTGCCGCCGAGCAATTCGGCGCGCTCGCGCATGCCCAGAACGCCGATGCTATTGCCCTGGCTGGCGCGCGCCTGCATCACACTGACGTCAAAGCCGACGCCGTTGTCGGTGATCGTGGTCAGCAGCGCATCGTCATCGATCCGCAGCGCGACCACGACATTGCTTGCCTGGGCATGGCGCGCAATATTGGTCAGCGCCTCCTGCGTGATGCGAAAGCAGGCGGTCTCCACGTCCGTATTGAGCCGCGGCAAATCCTGCGCGGCTCGCACCGTGATGTCCATGTCGCCACGGCCTGCTGCCTGTTGACAGAGCCAGCGCAGTGCCGGCAGCAGGCCCAGGTCGTCCAGCATCGAGGGCCGCAGCGCCAGCGCCAGGCCGCGCACATGCTGCAACGCTGACTCGACGATGCGGATGTTCTCGGCGTTGAGCTCGCCCGAGGGTATGGCCGAGAAGCGCTGATGCGCCTGCAGGTTGATCTTGACCGCAGTCAGGGCCTGGCCCAGTTCGTCGTGCAATTCGTGCGCAATGCGTCGCCGTTCGGTTTCCTGGGCCGCCAGTACCCGGCTCGAGAGCACGCGTAATTGCTGTCGATTGACCAGCAAGGCGTCCTGCGCTGCACGCTCCCGGGTCACGTCGCGCATGCTGAATTGCACCGCCGGCGCGCCATTGATGATGATTGGCGCCGCCTTGCCTTCGATCTCCATCACGCTGCCGTCCAGCTTGAGGTAATTGCGGTACACCACACCCATGGTCTCGCCGGCCAGGATGCGCGCGATGCGGCTTTGCACGTCGGCATGGGACTGGGGCTCGATCAGGTCCAGCATGCGCCGACCCAGCAGTTCGTCGGCCGATTGCGCGCCGAAAATCTCGATGCAGGCCGGGTTGACGTAGATCAGCACGCCGTCCTGGTGACGCCGATGCCCAGCGGCGACCATTCGACGAGCGCGCGGTAGCGTGCCTCGCTCAACAGCAGTGCGTCGCTGGAGCGATGGCGCTCGATCGCCGGGCTGACCAATGCCGCGCCGCGTTCGATCAGCGCCAGTTCGGCCGCCGTGGCCGTGCGCGGCGCGTCGAAATAGAACGCGAAGGTGCCCAGCACCTGGTGCTGCACGCTCTTGATCGGCGCCGACCAGCAGGCGCGCAGGCCATGGGCATGGGCCAATTCGCGGTAGTCCTGCCAGAGCCGGTCCTGCATGATGTCGGCCACCATGACGGTCTGGCCAGTGAAGGCAGCGCTGCCGCAGGAACCGGTGTTCGGACCGATGGCGCTTCCGTCGATGGCCTCGCAATAGGCCTGCGGCAGGCGCCGCGCGGCGCCATGGCGGATATGCACGCCGTCGGGGTCCATCAGCAATACCGAGCCGCGCGAACCCGGTAGCAGTTCTTCATAGGCCGTAACGAAGTGCGCCAGGACATCGGGCAGCGGGCGGTCGCTGGCCAGGAATTCGAGCACCTTGCGTTCTGCTTCGTCCTTCAGTTGCAGCATCTTGCGCGCCGTGACGTCCTCGACCATGCCGCCAATGCGGTAGAAGTAGCCGCTCGCATCATGAATCGGGAAGGCGCGACCGTGGATCCAGCGCAATCCACCGTCGGGCATGACTATGCGGTACTCCAGGTCGTATTCACCCTTGCCGCGCGATGCATCCACGATCGATTCAACCCTGGCCCTGTCGTCGGGATGCAGCAGCGTGCGCCAGGCCCTTCCATTGGCTTGCATGAGCGCCACGTCCTGGCCCATCACGCTATGGTAGTTCGGGCTGACGTACAGCATGCCGTCATGCGAAAGATCGCCCAGCCAGAACGCTTCGCTGGCGTTCTCGGCCAACTCGCGAAAGCGCTCCTCGCTGTTGCGCAGCGCCACTTCAGTCTCGATGCGCGCGCTGATGTCGCGCGCCAGCGCAATGAAGCGTCGGTCTTGTGCATCGGGCGTGGCCTTGCGCGCAATCGACAGCTCGAACCAGCGTGTTCCTACCGGCAGATCGAGGGCGTACTGCGCGCCGGTGGAATTGCCGTTCTGGTCTGCCACGCGCAATGCATCGAGCACGATATCGGCCGCCTGCGGCGGCAGCGTTTCGTCGATGCGCTTGCCAATGAACTGCGCGGGCTCGTATACCAGCAGGTCGGTGTGCGGCGAGTGGAAATCATGGATCGTGCCGTCCAGTGCAACCTCGAACAGCAGATCGGGCAGGGCGTCGAACATGGCCTTGAGCCGGGCCTCGCTGCCCCGCAGCTCCTGCTCCAGCACGATGCGCTGGTTGATGTCCTCCACCTGCGCGATCGTGTGCAGGGGCTGGCCGTTGGTGTCGCGCACGATCGCCACCGTCAGGTTGACCCAGATGGCATGGCCCGCCTTGTGCAGGTAGCGCTTGTGCATCTGGAAATGATCGGCAGCGCCGCGCACGACCGTCTCGAGCCGGGCCAGGTCGTCGGCCAGGTCGTCCGGATGCGTGATCGACTGAAAGTCGGTCTGCAATAACTCCTGCTCCGAATAGCCCACAATCGCGCACAGCGCCGGGTTCACCTGCAGCCAGCGCCCATCCAGGGCGTTGATGCCCATGCCGACGCCAGAGGAGTCGAAGGCGCCGCGAAAGCGTGCCTCGCTTTGGCGCAGCGCTTCTTCGGCGCGTTTGCGGTCGCTGATGTCCAGCGCGACCACCTGCACAGCGAATCGCCCTTGATAAGTGAATGGCACCGCGGTGACCTGAACGTCAAACGCCGTTCCGTCCAATTTCAGATAGCGGTCTTCCGTCGGATACAGGCCCTGTTCGCCTGCCAGCATGCGACCGATACGCTCGATCGACCCGGCACGGGTATCAAGGTGCAGTCGCTCGACGATCGGCTGTCCGATGAGGTCCTCGGGCCCGGACGCGCCAACCAGTTGCACCGCGGCCGGGTTGACCATCACCAGCAATCCGTCCTGATGCACGGCAATGGCGTAGGGCGAGCGCTCGACCAATAGCCGGTACTTTGTTTCGCTTTCCTGCAGTGCCAGTTCCGCCAGCTTGCGTTCAGTGATGTCATTGAGCATCGCCAGCCGGGCCGGTTCGCCGCCCAGCGTGAAGTTTCTCGTGGACGTCTGCAGCCAGCGGTAGCTGCCGTCCTTGTGCATGGCCCGAACTTCTGGCTGGCCTTCGACCTGTTCCCCTGCCATGGCGCGATTGCGGCGTTCCATGACCGCGGCGCGGTCGTCCGGATGCACCTTGGCCAGCTGTTCGGCCGGCGTCATGGCCCCACTTTCCTCCAGTGTGTAGCCGGTGATCGCAACCTGGGCCGGGTTGACATACTGAATGCGCTCATGCTGAAACAGCACGATGCCGTGGATCGAGTGCTTGACCAGGGCCTGGAACTTTTCGTTGCTCTCGCGCAGCGCCTGTTCGGCTGCCCTGCGGTGGCTGATGTCGATGCCGGCCAGCACCACATTGACGATCTGGCCCTTGTCGTCGCGCAGCGCATTGGCCGTCACGTCCAACGTAATTCGACCGCCTCCCTTGACGGGCGTGTGCATGTCAAATCGTGTGTCCTGGCCGGCAGCGGCGCTGTTTACTGCGGCGCGCAGTTGTTTCTGGCTGACCGGATCGTTGGTGATGGTGCGCACCGCGTCAATCTGGAAGCCGATCAGGTCGCTGTTGTCCAGTCCGGTGGCTGTGCGGATCGCGCGATTGACCTCGACCAGGCGGCCGTCCGGCGTCGTCAGCGCGATATGAATAGTCGATGACAGTCCGTCGATCAGATCACGCAGGCGCTTTTCGCTTTGCGCCAGTGCATGCTCGCCACGGCGCCGTTCGGTGACGTCGATGCCAAACGACAAAGTGCCACAGAAAACACCGTCCTGACGCACGATGTTGTTGCGCCAGGCAATCAATCGTTGCTCGCCCGACCGGGTCAGGATCGGGTCCTCGAACTCCGATGGCGATCCGCCCGATGCCAGCCGATTGAACGCCTGCCGCACCTGTGGGTAGTGCTCGTGGGGCAGCATCACCTCGAACCAGTTGCGGCCCTGCAGTTCAGCCATGCTGTAGCCTGTCAGCTCCTGCCCTTCGCGGTTGAACAGATTGACTGCGCCGTTGGCGTCCAGCCCCACGATCATGACGTTGGCGCCGTCAATCAGGCCCTCGGCATATTGCTTGGCGCGCAACAGTGCGAGTTCGGACTCCTTGCGGCTATGCACATCTATGCGCACACCCTGCAGCACCAGCGGCTTTCCTGCCGCATCGCGTTGCGTGATGCGCGCTATCACCTGGACCCATCGATAGTGGCCGTCGGCATGGCGCATGCGTACTTCGTACTCGTTGGGCTGGTCCACGCCGGCGTGAAACTGGGCAACACTGCTGCGCATCTGTTCCCGGTCGTCCGGGTGCTGCATGTCGTGCCATTGCTGGAGCGTCACGCGACCATCGCCAACCGGGTAGCCCAGGGTGGTATAGAAAGTCGGAGAAACAAACCAGAAGTCCTGGCGCAAATCCCAACTCCAGACCACTAGCCCGGTGGCTTCGGACGCCAGCAACAGCAGGGCGCTTGATCGGCTGTCCCGGTCTTCGGCGCGGCGACGTTGCCGGGACATTCCCGCGATGTACAGGCTCAGCAGCACGGCGGCGATGGTTGCCGCTATCCACACTGCGGTGGTCAACTTGACCAGCTTGTTCCAGGGCGCCAGTACCGCGGCCACAGTTCGGCCGACAACCAGCACCAGGCGCGGCTGCGCGTTGAAGGCGCGATAGGCGAAATAGCGATCGGTGCCATCGATCGGGCTGATGTTGCGAAAAATGCCAACTTCGCGCTGTGGCAGGTGGGTGGTGATCAGAGGGCCATTGGCCAGGCTGCGACCCATTGCCGCATCCTCATGCGGGCTGCGCATCAGCAATGTGCCGTCGCGGCGCAGCAGCGACACCGCGCTGCCCGACTCAGTAGCCACGCTGCTCCACAAGGCGGCAAAATAGGGCGGTTCGATTGCCACCACGACAATGCCGGCGAAACTGCCGTTGCGCGCGCGCAGCGGCCGCGCGGCGCTGATCAGCCAGGTGCCCAGCGACCGGCTGCGCACTGGATCTCCGAGGTAAAAGCCAGTCTGTGGCTGCTTCTGGTAAATCTGGAAATAGTCGCGGTCGGCCAGGCTGATGCCGACATTGCCCTGGTCCGAATCGAATGCGATGCGGCCTTGCGCGTCCAGCGTCCACATCGCCCGCACAAAGGGCAGGTGCTTGATCTGATCGGCCAGGAAGGCACGCACCAACTGTTGGTCGTTGACGCCAGCGGCCTGCATCGTCTGCAGTTCCGTGGCCGCAATTTGCAGGCGCTGGTCGACAGTCTGGATCGTGCGCGAGGTCTGCTCTTCGATCACCCGGGCGATCGACTGGGTCAGGCGCTGGCCTTCTTCCAGCGTCTGCTCGCGCTCGAAATACAGCAAGGTAGAAGCAGCCAGTGCCATCACCACGCTGAATGCGGCGCAGATCCACAGCAGACCGTGGTGCGAGCGGTCCTTGACAGGCCGCGATGGTGTCGCCAAGGGCCGGGCGTCGACTTGCGCGGTGGGGGCTGAATCGGGCATGGGCTGCTCCAAAGCGCGCGCTGCGCTATTGCGGGCCTGGCTTGCCCGTCTGTGCCAGCGCCTGCGCGCATTGCGCCGCGATTTCATAGGATTGCAGGCGCTGGGCGTGGTCGAACATCTGGCAGGTGACCATCAGTTCGTCGGCACCGGTGCGTTCGATGAATGCGGCCATGCGCGCCTGTACCGTGGCCGGCGCGCCAACCGCGGAACAGCTCAGCACGGCGTCGAGCAGCGCCTTTTCCTGCGCGCCCACTTGTTCGTAGTAGCCGGCCCGCGGCGGCGGCAGGCGCGCCGGCCGGCCGCTGCGCAGGTTGACGAAGGCCTGCTGCATAGACGTGGCGCGCAACTGCGCTTCGTCGTCACTGTCGGCTGCAAATACGTTGTAGCCCAGCATCACATAGGGCTTGGCGGATTGGGCCGAGGGCCGGAAACTGCTGCGGTAGACGCTGATGGCGTCCATCATCTGCGCGGGCGCGAAATGCGATGCAAACGCGTAGGGCAGGCCGAGTGCCGCGGCCAGCTGGGCGCCGAACAGGCTGGAGCCCAGGATCCAGACCGGCACCTTGAGTCCGGTGCCCGGCACGGCGCGGATCGTCTGGCGCGGTGCATCCGACATCAGGTCCATCAGTTCGACCACATCCTGCGGAAACTCGTCCGAGCTCGATTGCAGGTTGCGCCGTAGCGCCTGCGCGGTGCGCTGGTCCGAACCCGGCGCGCGGCCCAGGCCCAGGTCGATGCGTCCGGGAAACAGCGATTCGAGGGTGCCGAACTGCTCGGCGATCACCAGCGGTGAATGGTTGGGCAGCATGATGCCGCCCGCGCCTACGCGTATGTGCTTGGTGCCGCCTGCCACATGCGCGATCAGCACCGCGGTGGCGGCGCTGGCGATGCCGGGCATGCCGTGGTGCTCGGCCAGCCAGTAGCGCCGGTAGCCCCAGCGCTCGGCGTGCTGGGCCAGATCGCGGCTATTGCGAAACGACTGGGCTGCGTCACTGCCCTCGGTGATGGGGGAGAGGTCGAGTACGGAGAGTGGAATCATGGGTGGCGTGTGCAGCGAAAGGCCTGTCGAATTATGGTGCCCGGCCTGGGTGGACAGGACAGGTTGCGGGGCGTAGAGTCAAACGAAGCGGCGTCAGCGCAGCAGCTGGCGCCAGCGGGTGGATCGTGGCGGTGTCAGTCCCGAACCGAGCCCTATTGTGTGCTGGAAAATTTCCATGCAACTACGCAGCATCCTGTTGTGCCTTGGCCTGGCGTGTTTCGTGGCCAACGCCCAGTCAGCGCCTGGCGCCGTGCCGGCCTGGACGCCAGCGCAGCTGCGTGCAGTGGCCGCGCTCGGCCCCTGGCCACCTGCACCCACGACCGACCCAAGCAACCGGGTGTCGGGCCAGCTGCAGGCGATCGAGCTGGGCCGGCGCCTGTTTCGCGACCCGCGCATGTCACCGGTCGGCTATATCGCCTGCGTGACCTGCCATGTGCCCGACCGGGCCTTTTCCGACCAGCGCGCGCGGGCCCATGGCCTGGCCGACCTGCCGCGCAATACGCCAGCGCTGGCCAATCTGCGCCAGCGCAAGTGGTTTGGCTGGGATGGCAGCAGCGACAGCCTGTGGCTGGCCAGCATCCGGCCGATGCTCGATGACCGCGAGTTCGACGGCACACCCACCAGCATCACCCGCATCTTCGAGCGCGACCCGGAGCTGGCGGCCTGCTACCAGCAGGTCTTTGGCGCCGCGCCGGTACGCGATGCGCCGCGCACCATCGTCGATGTCGGTAAGGCGCTGGCGGCCTATCAGGAAACCCTGGTCACAGGCCGTACCGGCTTCGATGACTTTCGTGACGCTTTGGCGCGTCGCGATGCGCAGGCTATGGCGGCTTATCCGCCGGCGGCGCAACGCGGCCTGCAGGTCTTTGTTGGCGCTGGCGCCTGCGCCGGCTGCCACAGCGGGCCCAATTTCTCGGACGACGGCTTTCATGCGGTGCTGGGCAAGGCGCGCATCGTGTTGGCGCAAGCAGACCGTGGGCGCCTGGATGGCGTGCGCCGGCTCAGCGGCGAGGCGATGAACCTGCAGGGCAGATTCAACGATGGGCCGGCGCTGGCCCGTCCGGCCAAGGTTGCCAGGGCGCTGGCGCCGGACCAGTTGCGCGACCGCTTTCGCACGCCCGGCCTGCGCAACGTCGGCGTGACCGGCCCCTACATGCACGACGGCCGCTTTGACCGCTTGCAGGACACGCTGGCGCATGGTCCGGCCAAGGGACGCCTGAGCGCCGCGCAGCAGGACGATCTGCTGGCCTTCCTCGATAGCCTGACCGACAGCTACGGCGAGCGCAGGCCCTGGAGCAGCGCGCCGCTGGCCAGCTGCCCCTGAGCCGGGCCGAGCGCTGTGGTGCAATGCACGCAGATCAACCCGCACAGTGAGAACGTATGACCGCAGCCAGCGCAAAACCCCGTCCCGCGCGCCGACGCAAGTTCGACATCGTGCTGTATGGCGCCAGCGGCTTCGTCGGCCAGCAGACGGTCGCCTATCTGGCCACCCATGCGCGCATCAAGGCTGACGGCCTGCGCTGGGCGCTGGCCGGGCGCAATGCCGACAAGCTCGAGCAGGTGCGTCGCGCCGCTGGCCGCGGAGCGGCCGATGCGCCCATCGTGATCGCCGCTGCCGACGATGCGGTTGCGCTGGAGAAGCTGGCGCGCAGCACCAGCGTGGTGCTGAGCACTGCGGGCCCGTTCGACCTGTATGGCAGCCAACTGGTGGCCGCCTGCGTGCAGCATGGAACGCACTATGTCGACATCACCGGCGAAACGCCCTGGGTGCGCGAGATGATCGAGCGCCACCACGCGCAGGCAGCCGCCGATGGCGTGCGCATCATTCCGTTTTGCGGCTTCGATTCAGTGCCCTCCGACCTGGGCGCCTGGATGCTGATGCAGGCCATGCAGCAGCGCCATGGCGTGCCCTGCGTCGACGTCAAGGCCGGCTTTTCGATGCGCGGCGGCGTCAATGGCGGCACGCTGGCCTCGGCCCTGAACATCATGGGCAGCGGCAAGAAGGCGCAGATGGCCGACCCATTTTTGCTCAATCCGCAGCGGCCTGGGACGAAGCCGTCCAAGGCCGACGCCGACCCGGTGCTGCCCTATTTCGACGGTGACTTCAAGGCCTGGCTGGGGCCCTTCATGATGGGGCCGATCAATACCCGGGTGGTGCGGCGCAGCGCCGAACTGCTGGGCTACGGGCGCGATTTTCGCTACCAGGAGTACCTGCGCGTGGGCGCCGGCCTTGGCGGCGGCGCGGCGGCGCTGGCCGTGAGCGCGACGATGGGCGCGTCGCAACTGGCGCTG
>JBBKVW010000296.1:0-7899 GCA_037968655.1 Burkholderiaceae bacterium | reverse complement strand
AGCGACAAAGACATGCGCGCAATCCGTGGCAACCAGATTGCCATGGTGTTCCAGGAACCAATGACGTCGCTCAACCCGGTGCACAGCATCGGTGCCCAGATCGCCGAGGCGGTGCGCATCCACCAGGGCCTGTCCAAGAGCGCGGCGCTGGCGCGTGCGGTCGAAATGCTCGCCCTGGTGCGCATTTCCGACCCTGAGCGCCGGGTGCACGACTACCCGCACCAGTTCTCCGGCGGCATGCGCCAGCGCGTCATGATCGCGATGGCGCTGTCGTGCAACCCCAAGCTGCTGATCGCCGACGAGCCAACGACCGCGCTGGACGTGACGATCCAGGCCCAGATCCTGAAGCTGATGGTCGAGCTCAATGGCCGGGTCGGCGCCTCCATCATGCTGATCACCCACGATCTGGGCGTGATCGCCGAGACCGCGCACCGGGTGGTTGTCATGTATGCCGGGCGCAAGGTCGAAGAGGCCACCGTCGAGGCGCTGTTCGAGCGGCCGGTGCACCCCTATACCCGTGGCCTCATGGCGTCGATCCCGCGCGGACGCCAGGGCACCCGCACCCGGCGCCTGAGCGAGATTCCCGGCATCGTTCCCTCGCTGCGCGAAAGCGTGCCGGGCCACCCGGC
This sequence comes from Burkholderiaceae bacterium, assembly GCA_037968655.1. GTDB lineage: Bacteria > Pseudomonadota > Gammaproteobacteria > Burkholderiales > Burkholderiaceae_C > CAISIP01. The sequence goes on along the minus strand of JBBKVW010000296.1, from coordinate 7,270 downwards.
CTTTCAGGGTTGCGCGTTTGCGCCGCGCTGCGGCTTTGCGCAGCAACGTTGCCGCGAACAGGCACCGCCGCTGCTGCAATACGGCGCCGGAACCCGCGCCCAGGTGCTCACCGGCCCTGCGCCGGTGGGAGCGCATCTTGCAGCCTGCTGGGAGATTGACGCGGTGCTGGCCTCATGACCGATGTGTTGCGCGTCGAGGGCCTGAAAAAGCACTTCCCGGTGCACCGGGGGGTGTTGCAACGGGTGGCCGGCCAGGTCAAGGCGGTGGACGGAATTTCGTTCTCGATTCAGGCCGGCGAAACGCTGTGTCTGGTCGGCGAGTCGGGCTGCGGCAAATCCACCGTCGGCAAGACGATATTGCGCCTGCAGGAACCCACCGCCGGGCGGATCTGGCTGGGCGAAACCGAAGTCACCCACCTCGGCGAGGAGGCCATGCGCGAGCACCGGCGCCAGGTCCAGATGGTGTTCCAGGACCCGTACTCCTCGCTCAATCCGCGCATGCGGGTCGGGCAGATCGTTGCCGAGCCGCTGGAGAACTACGGCCTGTCCGAGGCCGGCGCCAAGGGCGAGCGCCAGATCGCCGATCTGCTCGAGAAGGTCGGCCTGCGTGCCGACGCGATGACGCGCTATCCCTTCGAGTTCTCGGGCGGGCAACGCCAGCGCCTGGGCATCGCGCGTGCGCTGGCGCTCAACCCACGCCTGATCGTGGCCGACGAACCGGTCTCGGCGCTCGATGTCTCGGTGCAGGCCCAGGTGCTCAACCTGATGATGGACCTGCAGGAGGAGTTCGGCCTGGCCTATCTGTTCATCTCGCACGACCTGGCCGTGGTCGAGCACATCGGCCACCGCATTGCCGTGATGTACCTGGGCCGCATCGTCGAACTGGCGAGCCGCGACCGCATCTTCGGCCAGCCGCTGCACCCCTATACCGACGCGCTGATGGCGGCCGCGCCAATCGCCGACCCCAAGGCCCGGCGCGAGCGCCTGGTCATCGAAGGCGACGTGCCCAGCCCGATGAACCCTCCGCCGGGTTGCCATTTCCACACCCGCTGCCCCTATGCGATTGCGCGCTGCAAGGTCGACGATCCGCCCCTGCAGGAAATCGCGCCAGGCCATGTCGTGGCCTGCCATTTGCGGACACCGCAAACCCTTGCCCAAGGAGCTCCAGCATGAGCGAATTCGTACCACGCGTGAATCCGGAGGCCACGGCATATGGGCCCCCGGCCGGCCTGCACCAGCGCCTGGGCGTCGCGCGCCGCATCAATGCGGCAGGCACGCTGACCCGCCTGGGCGGCAGCCTGATGGCGCCTGAAGTGCAGGATGCAATGCGCGAGGCGGCTGGCTACAGCGTCGATATCGCCGAGATGCAGACCGCGGCCAGCGTGCAGATTGCAGCTGCCACCGGCGCGCAGGCGGGCATCGTCAGCTCGGGCGCGTCGGCCGCCCTGACCCTCGCTACGGCGGCGTGCCTGGCGCGCTGGGATGTGGCACGTATGGCATCCTTGCCCGACACATCGGCCATGCCCAACCAGGTGCTGATGGCACGTACCCAGCGCAACAGCTATGACCATGCGGTGCGCATCGCCGGCGCGCGCATCGTCGATATCGGGCACAACGACCGCGGCACCGGGGCCGGCATCCGCGCGCTCGAATCCTGGGAGATCGAGGCCGCCATCACTGCGCAGACAGTGGCATTCGTCTTCGTTGCCAATGCGCAGACCCTGCCTTTGCTGCCGATGGTCATCGAGACCCTGCATGCGCACCAGTTGCCGGTGATCGTCGACGCTGCGGCGCAATTGCCGCCACGCGAGAACCTGCGCCGATTCGTTGCCGCCGGCGCCGATCTGGTGTTGTTCAGCGGCGGCAAGGTCATCGGTGGCCCGCAGGCCAGCGGCATTCTGGCCGGGCGGCGCGAGCTGATCGGCTCGGCCCTGGTGCAAATGATGGACATGGACGTGCATCCGCAGACCTGGGCCGCTTCGCCGCTGATCGACCGCACGGCACTGCGCGGCATTCCGCACCACGGCATCGGCCGCGGCTTCAAGGTGGGCAAGGAAGAGATCGCCGGCCTGCTGACAGCATTGGCCCTGTTTAGCAAGCGCGATGAAAAGGCGTTTGCGGCAAAGTTGCGCCGGCGGCTCGACGGCATGGCCGAGGCTCTCACAGGCGTCAGCGATGTGCTGCAAACCCGGCTCGATGCGGGGCATGCAGATACATCGATTCCCCTGCTGGAACTGCATCTGGGCGGCCTTGCCGAAAAGTTCTGCCAGGCTTTGCTGCAGGGCGACCCGCCGGTGCATATGGGCCTGGGCCGAATCGACGAGGGCCTCTTGATCCTCAACCCGCTGACCGTGCGCGAAGACAACGACGCAGTGCTGCTGCGCTGCCTGCTGACGGCATGCGCCGGCATGAAAAAGCTAAAAGCATGAACCAGACCGCCAACAGCCTGATCCTGCGCGGCGCGCGCGTCATCGATCCTTCGCAGAACATCGACCGCATCACCGACGTGCAGTTCCGCAACGGCATGGTGGCGGCAATAGGCGACGGCCTGGCCGGCGACGCCGATACGGATGTCCGCGATCTCAAGGGCATGATCGTCACCCCTGGCCTGATCGACCTGCACACCCATGTCTACTGGGGCGGCACCGCGATCGGCGTCGATGCGGTCGCGCTGGCACGCAGCAGCGCCACCGCCACCTTCGTCGACGCCGGCACCGCCGGGCCGGCCAACTTCATGGGCTTTCGCAAGCACATCATCGAACCGGCGATGCCGGTGCGGATCCTGCCGCTGATCAACCTGTCGTTTGCCGGCATCTTTGCGTTTTCCGACACCGTCATGGTGGGCGAATGCGAAGACCTGCGCCTGCTGGACATGCGCGAATGCCTGCGCGTGGCGCGCGAGCATATGGACCTGATCGTCGGCGTCAAGGTGCGGGTCGGGCGCGGCGCCAGCGGCAACTCGGGCATTGCACCAATGGACATGGCGCTGGAAGTGGCCCAGGAACTCGGCCTGCCACTGATGGCGCATCTGGACCATCCGCCGCCGTCGCGCCTCGATGTGATGTCGCGCCTGCGCCCGGGCGACATACTGACCCACTGCTTTCGCCCCTTTCCCAACGCCCCGTCCATGCCCGGCGGCGGCGTGCGGCCCGAAGTGCTGGCCGCACGCGAACGCGGCGTCATCTTCGACATCGGGCATGGCGGCGGCTCCTGCGGCTTTGGCACCAGCCGGGCCATGCTGGCGGCCGGTTTCCTGCCCGACGTGATCTCGTCGGATGTGCATGTGCTGTCGATCAAGGGCCCCGCCTTCGACCTGCTGCAGACGCTGGCCAAGTTCCATGTGCTGGGCATGAGCATCCCGCAGGTGGTGGCCAGCGCGACCGTCAACGCGGCACGCGCCATCCGCCGCCCCGAACTGGGCACGCTCAAGCCCGGATCGCCCGGCGAGGCCAGCATCTTCGAAGTGCTGGATGCGCCAACGCAGTACCAGGACGTGCTGGGCGAAGTCATCACCAGCAGCACGGCATTCAAGGCCCGGGGACTGGTGCTGCAGGGGCGCTGGTGGACCTGAGGCAATGCCGGACAAGTCCCTCGCGGCGCGCCTCACTCCACTTCAGGCACCGCGCGTCCACGGGAACCAATTCAGCATCGCCCTGAGTCAGGCGCAGTCAGACAACATCACACAATCCAATCAGGAGGAAACATGAGCCAGGCCAGCATGATCTTCACCGACATCGACTACGACGCCCACGGCAAGCAGGTCGACTGGCTCTACCTGCCGCATTCGGTCACGCGCTCTGCCTATGGCGCAATCGCGATCCCGATCGCGGTGATCCGCAACGGCGTGGGCCCGACCGTGTTCCTGATGTCGGGCAACCACGGCGACGAATACGAGGGCCAGATCACGCTGGCCAAGCTGATCCGGGAGATCGAGGCGGTGGACGTGCGCGGGCGCCTGATCATCCTGCCGGCAGCCAATCTTCCCGCCGCCATGGCCGGCGCCAGGGTCTCGCCAATCGACCAGGGCAACCTGAATCGCGCCTTTCCCGGCGATCCGCATGGCACGCCGACATTCGCGATTGCGCACTACATCGACAGCGTGCTCTACCCGATGGCCGACTACCACCATGACCTGCATTCGGGCGGTTCGTCACTGAAGTACGTGCCGTTCTGCTCGATGCGCATCAGCGGCGATGTGGCGCTGGACGAACGTTCGCTAGCCGCCTTGCGCGCGTTCGACGCGCCATTGAGCATCGTCTGGGCCTACAACCCGGAGAACCGCCTGGCCGGTGCGGCAGCCGGGCGCCGTGGCCTGGTCTCGCTCGGTGGCGAGTTTGGCGGCGGCGGCGACGTCAACCGGTCCAGCCTGGCCATGCTGGAAAACAGCGTGCGCAAGTTTCTGCGCTTTACCGGCGTGCTGCACCAGGAAGGCGAAGCCGACGCGCCACGCGGCACGCGCCTGATGGAAATATCCAGCCGCGCGCACTATGTCTATGCGCCCGAAGCCGGCCTGCTCGAACCCATGGTCGACCTGGGCGCGGAGATAGCCGGTGGCGACCTGGCCGGCCGGATCCACTTTGTCGACAATCCGGCGCGCGAGCCGGTTCCCTGCCATTTCCGACGCGCCGGCATGGTGGTCTGCCAGCGCCATTTCGGCCGCGTCGAGCGCGGCGATTGCGTCGCGCATCTGGCAACGCCTGTTTGAGCGCGCAAAGCCAAGCCCGCCAAATGGGCGAACGCATGGTTCGCGTTCATGCCAGAAAGTGCAAGTAACACGGGAATGTGCCGATATACATCGATGAGGCAAGCACCCATACTTTTCCAGCCCGCGTTTGGCCGGTTCCGATCCAGCTATCCATGACCCGCACCATCACCATCGCCGCAGCCCAGATGGGCCCGATCGCGCGTAGCGAATCGCGCCCGGCTGTGGTGCGCCGCTTGATTGCCATGATGCGCGAAGCTGCTGCCATGGGCGCGCAAGTGGTGGCCTTTCCGGAAGCCGCATTGACGGCGTTCTTCCCGCACTGGTGGATCGAGGACGAAGCCGAGCTCGATGCCTGGTATGAAAAATCCATGCCAAGCCCCGAGACCCAGCCCCTGTTCGACCTGGCGCGTCGGCTGGGCATCGGCTTTCACCTGGGCTATTGCGAGCTCGATACCAGCGCCAGGCGCAAGCGCCGGTTCAACAGCGCCGTGCTGGTCGATGCGCACGGCGAGATCGTCGGAAAATACCGCAAGATCCACCTGCCCGGCCATGCCGAGCACCGGCCGGGCACGCCGTTCCAGAACCTGGAAAAACGCTATTTCGATGTCGGAGACCTGGGCTTTGGTGCGTGGCGGGCCTTCGGCGGCGTGGCCGGCATGATGATCTGCAATGACCGGCGCTGGCCCGAGGCCTACCGGGTGCTGGGTCTGCAGGCGGTCGACATGATTTTTTGCGGCTACAACACACCGGTGCACCACCCGGCAGCCCCCGAGCATGACCGCCTGGGCCAGTTCCACAACGAGCTGTGCATGCAGTCGGGCGCCTACCAGAACAGCTGCTGGGTGATCGGCATTGCCAAGGCCGGGCTCGAGGAAGGCGTGGACATGATTGCCGGCAGCTGCATCATCGCGCCCACCGGCGAGATCGTCGCGCGCAGCAGCGGCAACGACGACGAGGTGATCGTCGCCCGATGCGACCTCGACCTGGGCCAGTCCTACCGCAACACCACCTTCAACTTTGCGCTGCACCGGCGCCCCGAACATTACCGCATGCTGATCGACAGAACCGGGGCGCGCGCGCCATGATGGCCTGGGCCGGGACGATCAAGTTCAAGATCGTCGCGCTGTCGGTGGCCACCGGCGTTCTGTCTGCCATCGTCACGGCCCAATCGGTGCTGGGGTCGACGCGTGACGACATCGAGCGCCTGCTGCTGGACAACGGCGCCAGCACGCGCCAGACCGCGGCTGCCATGCTGTCGCAAAAGCTCGACCTGCTGGCGGTCACCTTGACGGCCGTTGCGCGCTCGGTCAAGCCCGAGCTATGGCGCGATACGGCCGCATTGACGCGCCATCTGCAGGACAAACCCGCCGCCAACGCATTATTTGACACCGTGACTGCGGCCGATCCGCAGGGCAGGATGCAGGTGCGTCTGCACAAGGGTCAGGCCACGCCCGATCGACCTGATATTTCAGATCGACCCTATTTTCAGAAGGCGATGGCGGGCGACCAGATCGTGATCTCGGATCCCGTCGTGGGACGGGTCACCAAAGTGCCGCAGATCGTGCTGGCAATGGCTGCGCCCGCGCTCGACGGCAAGCCCACCGGCATGATTGCCGGCTCCCTGTCGCTGGACTCCAGCAGCCTGTTTTTTGGCATTGGCCAGGGCGATCTGCGCGATGGCGCGCGCTCTATTGTCATGAACCGATCCGGCATCATTCTGGCGCATCCCGAGCCGGCCCATGTGATGCGCCATGCATCGGAAGACCCGGATCTGGCGCCGGTGTTCAAGGCCTGGCAGGCGTCGGGCAGTCCGATCGACACCGACGGCTCGGCCAGCCTGTCGGGTGATTTCCTGATCTCGATGGCCGGCATTGCGGTCTCGGATTGGGTACTTGTGCGCCTGACGCCCAAGAAACTTGCGCTGGAACCACTGCGTGCGGCGCAACGCGCCGCCTGGCTGGCCGCCGTCGGCGTCGGTTTGGCTGCGGCGGTAATCGCCGGTTTCCTGGCGCTGCGCATGACGCGTCCGATCACCCGCCTGCGCGACCGGGCCATGTCCTCCTTGACCGACGCGCGCGCGACGCTGGCGCCCTGGCCGGTCTGGTCGGGCGAACTGGGCGAACTGGCGCGGGTGTTCCAGCATGTGGAGGACGAGCGCGCCCAACGCCAGGGCGAGACGGATGCCCTGCTGGTGCAGATCGAGGCGGTGCTCAACCATGCCGACATCGGCATTGCGCTAACGCGCGATGGCAAGTTCGAGTTGGTGAGCCGGCATTTCTGCGAGACATTCGGCAGGTCCAAGCGCGACATCGAGGGCCAGTCGACCCGCTTGATCTACCAGTCGGACGAGGCCTATGCCGCACTTTCCGAGCGTGCCCGGCCGCAGTTCATGGAGCACGGCCACTTTGCCGGTGAAGTCGAACTGATGCGCAGTTCGGGTGACCTGTTCTGGGCCTACATGCGCGGGCGTGCCGTGGTTCCCGGCGACAGGTCCAAGGGCACGATCTGGACCTTCGAGGACGTGACCGACGCGCGCACGCAACGTGAAAAGCTGACCTGGAGTTC
>JBBKVW010000295.1:0-4330 GCA_037968655.1 Burkholderiaceae bacterium | reverse complement strand
TCGATGCGTTCAAGCAGCATTTGACCGAGCGCGGATATGCTGCTCACACCTTTGCCAGCTACGTCGCTGACATCAGGCACTTCGCGCGATGGGGACGTACCATGCGGCTGCGCCTGCATAAGGTCGACGAGGTATCCATCGCCGAATTTCTTGACGATCACTTGCCGAACTGCCAATGCGCCGCACCGGTGCGCCACGACCGAGGGGACCACAGCGCGGCGCTTGGGCACCTGCTTGTGGTGCTACGGTCTCTGGGGGCCATCCCACCGGCGACGATCGGTGCGACGGCGATCGATGAAGAACTGCGCCGTTACGACGAGTACCTGGACCATGCCCGCGGCCTGGTGCCAAAGACCCGCAGCATGGCGCTGCGCATCATTGGACGCCTGCTAACCGAGCGCTTTGGCAGCAGCGCCATCGACATCGCCGCGATCGAGCCCGAGCAGGTCCGGCACTTCTTTGCCAAAGAAGCTGTCCGATACAGCAAGCCGGCGAGTCTTGCCTCGGTCGTGGCAGCACTGCGTGGCTACTTTCGATACCACGTCTCGCTTGGGGACCGCGTCCACGGTGGTCTGATCGGCGCGATAGCCTACCCGGCCAACTGGCAACTGTCATCGCTTCCCAAGACATTGACGAGCGAAGAAGTCGAGCAACTGGTCGGGGCTCTGGGCCAACCCGGTCGCTCAATGCGACGTGCCGATGCCATTGTGCGCTGCGCACTCGATCTGGGTCTTCGCAGCGGCGAGGTCGCCCGACTCGGCCTGGACGATATTGACTGGCGCGCAGGTACCGTGACATTGCGCCATACCAAGGGCAGCCGCGAAGATGTTCTACCGCTGCCTGCCACCACAGGGAAGGCTATCGCGGCGTATCTCAAGCACGAGCGCCCGCGAACCACCAACCGTGCCGTCTTCGTGCGCCACATTGCGCCACGCGACGAACCCGTTGGCCCCGATGTCGTGCGCCAGACCATCCGCCAGGCCTATGCCAGAGCGGGGTTGCCCTACACCCGCGCGCATTTGCTGCGGCACACCATGGCCAACCGGTTGCTTGCTGGAGGCTCATCGCTTAAGGAGGTGGCCGATGTGCTGCGCCACAGATCATTGGACACCACGATGATTTACGCCAAGCTGGACAGTCGCAATCTCGCCGCGGTGGCGCTGCCGTGGCCAGGGAGCGCAGCATGAGCGCGCGCAGTTCCCTCCAAGCGCGCGTCGAACTCTATCTTGCTGAACGCACCCGCCTGGGATATTGCGCCCGCAACGATGCTTGTGCCCTGCGTAGCTTTGTCCGCCATGTCCAGACAGCCGGTCATCGTGGGCCTCTGACGAGGGAGGTCATGGCAGAGTGGGCGCGACGCGACAGTCGGCAAAGTGGCGACCCACACACCTGGGCACGGCGGCTCAAGAAGTTGCGCTCGTTCATGCGATGGTTCCAGCAATTCGAGCCGAGCACCGAGGTGCCCGACAACGCAATCTTCGGATGTCTACCTGAGCGTCAGACACCGCACATCTATAGCGAGCAGGAGATCGTTGATCTGCTGGCCGCCGCGCGACGGCTGGGTCCCGCCCCCGGACTTCGCGGCATCGTCTTCGAGACCTTGTTTGGCCTGCTCGCCTCAACGGGCTTGCGCATCGGCGAGGCGCTGGCGCTGCGCAACGTAGATGTCGATCTCAAGACTGGGATGCTGCGCATCCACCAAACCAAGTTCGGCAAGTCGCGCCAAGTACCGATGCATCCCACTGCCCTGGACGCCCTGCGGCGGTATCGCTGGATGCGCAACCTGTGCGGTGAGCCGACTGAACCAGATGGCGCATTCTTCATCGGCACACGCGGTCGACGTCGAGGTCTGCCGCTGGGGGATCGCCAGGTGCATCGCGTCTTCGGCGAACTGCGCAAAGAACTGGACTGGCACAACCGTGGAACCCATCATGCCGCCCGCATCCATGACCTGAGGCACACCTTCGTAGTTCGACGCATCGTCCAATGGCAGGCCCACGGCGTGGATATCGATCAGGCCATGTTGTCGTTGTCCACCTACGTCGGCCATGCAAAGGTGACCAATACGTACTGGTACTTGTCGGCGGTACCGCAGATCATGGCGCTGGCCGCGAGTCGCTTCGAGACGTACACGTCGAAGGCGCAGGTGCAAGATGAGTAAGACCACAGCCCCCAAGCCGCCGTCATTCCCCGCGTTGGTCCAGCAGTTCTTCACCGAGTACCTGGTCGCGCAACGCGCGGTCAGTCCGCGCACGGTCGCCTGCTACCGCGATGCGCTCATGCTGTTCTTGGACTTCGTCAGCCGCAAGCTGGGCAAGGTGCCCACGGCGATGCGACTCGCAGACATCCAGTCCGATCTGATCATTGCCTTCTTGGATCACCTTGAGCATGACCGACACAACGCGGTACGAAGCCGCAACCTGAGGTTGACCGCGCTGCGCGCATTCCTGAAATTCGCTGCTCGACGCGATGTGGCGTCGCTGCATGACGTCGAGCAGGCGTTGGCTGTGCCGATGAAGCGGTTTGAGCGGCCGATGCTGGGATTCCTGACACGAGCGGAGATGGTGGAGGTGCTCGGGCAACCTGGGCAGAACTGGTCCGCGCAGCGAGATCACCTGCTGCTGGCCATGCTCTACAACACGGGCGCCCGCGTCTCCGAGATCATCGGTGTGCGCGTAGTCGACGTCGTCCTCGACGGCGGTGCGTGTGTGCATCTGCGCGGTAAGGGTCGAAAGCTGCGATCAATACCCCTGTGGAAATCGACCGTCTTGGAGGTGCGTGCGTGGCTTCGGCTCAATCCCTCGCTGCGCGGTGAGGCCGCCTTGATACCCAACCGCAGCGGGCAGGCGATGTCCAGGTCCAATGTCGCGCAGCGCCTGGCTCTGGCCGTGAGCCGCGCAGCAGCAGCCCAACCCGGTCTACTCAAGAAACGTGTTTCACCCCACACGATCAGACATACCAGCGCCATGCACCTGCTGCAGTCGGGCGTGCCGTTCAACGTGATCGCGTTGTGGCTTGGCCATGAAAGCACGACAACAACCCACCGCTACGTCGAGGCCGACCTCACGATGAAAGAGAAGGCTCTCGCAAGGCTACAGGCGCCCGACACCAAGATGAGCCGATACAGAGCTCCCGACTCTCTATTGCGATTCCTTCAGACGCTATAACTATGCGCAGACTTCGCTGGTCCCGTAGTCTGCCCGCCAGAGGGAACGGAGGCATCCGAACTCAACCAACTGTGCATAGTTTCGACCTGAGCATAGAGACTGCTATGTAAAGCTCTCCATAGCAGTCTGAAGCCGGTATTGGCTTGGGAAGCTTTTCGGCACTGCCTCCACCGTCAAGAATTGTTTAGGATTGTCCAACACCTGCCCTCAAACCTGTGTCATGCGTTGCACCTTTGTGCCGCGCGGACAGGTATCGAACAAACCTAAACAACAGCCGTCATCCGCATTGTGGAGGTTGCATGGTCGCAACTGGTCGAAAGCGACCCGTTGCGTTGGCTCCCCATAATGCACTATTGCCGTTAGCTGGCCGTGGCCACCTGAATACACGCGCATTCGCAATAGGTGTTTTGTCACGTTACCGGACGATAACGTGACAAAACGCCCATTGTCATCTGCGTACTGTTGTAAGTGATTAGCATCCTGGATGCCGACAGAAGGACCGATGTGAATTCCCTTCTGACTCCTTGTTCTGAAGTCGAGATTGTGCCGCCTGGGACACTGTTGGAAAAAGGCGGCTTTGGCCATTCGGCCAACGGAACGTGAGTGACAAGCGCGGTCGAGTGACCCACTGTGTTGCGCAGGCGAGCTTGACTGGCAGGATCAGCTATTTGGTGGTGGCGCGCGGCGGCTTATTCGGGTTCGGCAAGAAATACGTCCCAGTGCCGTGGGAGGACTTCAAGGCAGCGCCAGGCCATAAGCTGCTCGTGCTGGCCAGCACCAAGGCCGGCATGGATGGCGCGCCTCGGGTCAAGGGAAACGAGAATTTTCAGCACGACGAATTTGCCGCCGAGAGCCAGAAAGTGGACGCCTATTGGGTGGCGCACCTTGCGCACTGAATCTGGTCCGGGTGGACGCCTGGTGAACTTGGTTGCTGCGACGCGGTTCCAGTCCTTTTCATCACGCGTGATGCCGAGGATCAGGAGCAGCCTGATGCTGCCACCGCCACTTGCGGCGCTGTTGATCTGACCGAGCAGGACGCACCAACACGCCGCGCGGTGATAACCGTCAGTCGAGCGCTTTTCGAGATCCGAAGGTTCTGGCATAGACGCAGGTGAACTCGGCGCCCACCAGCAGGATCTGGGCGGAAAAGTACACCCAGAGCA
>JBBKVW010000294.1:0-4486 GCA_037968655.1 Burkholderiaceae bacterium | reverse complement strand
GTCAACGGCCGCCGTCGTCGCCGGGATTTCGCGCGCGATGGCGTAGATCTCCTTGTAGACATCCTGGCCGCCGGACATCTTGTTCAGACGCTCGCGCCACTCTTCCCACGGCTTGGGCTGGAACTCGGGCGAGCACATTTTCTCGGCCTTCTTCAGCTCCGCGTCCGACAGCGTGGCCACTTTGACGCCAGCCTTGCCGAATACCGTGTTTGGACCAGGGTTGGGCACTGCACCGACGATCTCGACCAGCGCGCGCTCCTGGTTTTTCTGCGTGTACTGCTGCGCGTCGTAGGAGGTCTCCAGCACGATGTCCTGCATCTTGGGCGGCAGTTTCTTGAACGTGGCGTGGTTCATCGCCGTGTGCTCGGTGCCGCAGAAGAAGCGCAGATCGACCGCTTGCGACAGCACCGGCGACATGTTGGCGTAGGCGGCCGCGCCCATCCAGGTCTCGGCACCGTCGATCAGACCCTGCTTGAGGCCGTCCAGCGTCTCTTCCCAGGCGATCGGCACCGGGTTCAGGTTCATCAGCGTCATCGCGATGCGGCCCAGCTGCGTACCCGTGACACGGTTTTTGGTGCCTGCGAGCTGGTCGATGCTCGTGATCAGCGGCTTGCCGTCGAACTTCTTGCCCAGCATCAGGCCGCGCAGCTCGCAATGGCTGTACAGGAACTCGATGTTGTGCAGGCGGCGCATTGGCTCGCGCAGCAGCTTTTCGCTCTTCTTGCTGTACAGGAAGTGGTGCTGCGAGGCGCGGCTCGGGAACATGTAGGCGAAGTCGAGCACGTTGTAGTAGGGCGCCGAACCGGCCGAGTTCTGGGTGCTGGCGGTGAACAGGTCGACGATGCCCTGCTGGGCTTTCTTGACGCAGTCGCCCTGGTTGCAGATGGCGTTGTTGCCGATGAACTCGATCTTGAGCGCGCCGTCGGTGCGCTTCTCGAGCTCCTTTGCAAACCACAGCTGGCCCGACTCCTGGATCTTCAGGTTTTCTTCGTTGAAGCCGGCGGCGCCGAACTTCAGCGTCATCAGCGGCGTGCCGCTGCGCGCTGCGGCGGTCTGGGCGGCGGCCTTGCCGACGCCTTCGAGCGTCAGCGGGCCGACGTAGGCTGCCACCGCAAACGCGGTCGAGCTCAGGCCGTAGGTGCCGGCGATCTTCATGAAGCCGCGGCGGTCAAGTGGTGTCTTCTGTGCCATTGTGTGTCTCCTGTTGCAAAAAAGGGTTGGTTGGAAATGTCTGCTTGTGGCAGGTCGAAGTCGGATTTGCTGATCACGCAACGCACCAGGCCGACCTCGGCCCCGGCGCGGCGTGTGGTGTCATGTGCTGCGTGCGTCCTCCCGCACCATGACGGCGGCTTTCTCAGCCATCATCACGGCCGGTGCGTTGGTATTGCCCGAAACCAGGGTCGGCATGACCGAGCAGTCGACCACGCGCAGGCCGTCGATGCCGTGCACGCGCAGCCGCGCGTCGACCACCGCACCGGCGGCCGGGTCCGGGCCCATGGCGCAGGTTCCGCTGGGGTGAAAGATGGTGGCGCCGTTGTTGCGGCAAAACTCGAGCAGGGCTGCGTCGTCGGCCGCATCAGGGCCGGGCTTGATTTCGCGCTTGATGAAGGGGCTCATGGCCTTGGACGCGGCGATCGCTCGCGCCGCCTTCATTCCGGCCACAGCGGTGCGCCGGTCCAGATCGGTCGACAGGTAGTTGGGCTGCATTTCGGGCGGCTCGAACGGGTCGGTCGAACGAATGCGCACATGGCCACGTGATTCGGGCCGCAACTGGCAGATCGACAGCGTCAGGCCGGAAAAAGGATGCACCTTGCCACCCGCCATGTCGGCCGACAGTGTGGCGACGTGAAACTGGATGTCCGGCGTCTTGGCCTCATCGGGCAGGGCGCGCATGAAGCAGCCGCCCTGGTTGATGCCCACCGCCAACGGCCCGCTGCGTTTGAACAGCCACTGCAAGCCGAGCCTGGCCTGGCCGATGAGGGAGTTGAGATCGTCATTGGTGGTCCGGCAGGTCGCCTCGAAGGTCAGCCGGATCTGCAGATGGTCCTGCAGGTTTTCACCCACCCCCGGCAGATCGTGCACCAGCGGCACGCCGCGCTCACCCAGCAGCTTGGCCGGGCCGATGCCCGACAACTGCAGCAACTGGGGCGACTGGATGGCGCCCGCACTCAAGATGACCTCGCCGCGGCAGCGCGCCAGTTTGTCGTTGCCGGCCTGGCGGTAATGCACGCCATTGGCACGCTTGCCGGACATTTCGAGGCGTGTCGCCTGGGCGTTGGTCGCGATGCGCAGATTGGGGCGGCCGCGATGCGGCGCCAGGTAGCCCTTGGCCGTGCTCCAGCGCCAACCCTTCCAGGTCGTAAGCTGGTAGTAGCCGGCGCCTTCTTGCAGCGCGCCATTGAAGTCGATCGTGCGTGGCACGCCGATTTCGCCGGCGCCACCGATGAAGGCCTCGATCAGCGGATTCTTGTCGCCGATGTCAGACACCGACAGCGGGCCCCCGCCACCGTGAAACGCGCTGGCACCGCGCTGGTTGCGTTCGGACTGGACGAAATACGGCAGAACGTCTTTATAGGCCCAGCCAGGATTGCCCTGGGCGGCCCAGTGGTCGTAGTCCTCGCGCTGGCCACGGATGTAGATCAGGCCATTGATCGAGCTCGATCCGCCCAGGGTCTTGCCGCGCGGCCAGTAGATCTTGCGCCCGTTCATGTTCGGGTCGGGGTCGGTGTAGTAGCACCAGTTATAGGTCTTGTCCCACATGGTCTTGCCATAGCCGATGGGCAGGTGAATCCAGAACGAACGATCGGGCGGGCCGGCTTCGAGCAGCAGCACAGACACCGCCGGGTCCTCGCTCAGCCGACTGGCCAAGACGGCACCCGATGAGCCAGCGCCCACCACGATGTAGTCAAATTCTTCTGTGTTCACTGCGGGAGTCTCCTTGGATGGCCCTTCGACCGGCAACCAGTCAAATGACCGACTGAAATGGAATGAATCGTTCCATTAAGGTTCTGACTCTATTATTAGTGGAACGTTTCGTTCCACTATCAGTGATTACCCTTGGTTTTACAGCGCTGGGCGCAGCAATCGCCAATGCATATGGCTGGCAAACTGATTCCGCATCGCCAAGACTGGCTGCGAACCCAGATTGATGGTATTTTCGGAACGACACGTTCCACTAACGAGGATTCCCATGGTGCTTGCACGCATTCCCAAGGCCGACGTCGCCTCCGGCTCGTCGGCCGAGCGCAGCCTGGCGCTATTGGCCGTGCTGGCGCATGAAGGCCAACCGACGTCGCTGGCCGATCTGGTGCATGAGCTGGGCCTGCCCAAGGGCACAGTGCACCGGATGTGCGGCCAGTTGATGGAGTCGGGATTCATCGCGCGGGATGTCGACGAGAACAGGTTCGTGGTCGGTCCGGCGCTGCGCAAGCTGGCGCTGGACACGCTCAACCACGGCAGCCTGCGCGGGTTGCGCCACGCGGTCTTGAACGATCTGGTCACGCAAGTCGGTGAGACCTGCAACTTCACCACGCTGGACGGCTCCGAAGTGCTCTACCTGGACCGGGTCGAAGCGCCCTGGCCCTGGCGATTGACGCTCGATGTCGGCGCCCATGTGCCGCTGCACTGCACCGCCAGCGGCAAGCTGTTCCTGGCGCTGATGGATGACAAGCCCCGCGCGGCGTTGTTGTCGACGCTGCGGCTGGAGCGCATGACCGAACACACCATCGTGACCCCCGATGCGCTGCAGGCCGAATGCGCCCGGATCGCCGAGCGCGGCTATTCGTTCGATCGCGAGGAGTTCGTCGCCGGCCTGATCGCGTTGGCAGTTCCGGTGCGCGACGCCAGCGGCCAGCTGCGCGCTGCCATGGCCATCCACGGCCCGACGGCGCGCATGGATCTCGATCAGATCACGACGCAGCTGCCGGCGCTGCAGGCGGCGGCCCTGCGCATGGGCGCCTTGCTGTAGATCCCTGCGCGCGGACTCCCTTCTTTAGGCACCTTTCTATAGTCCCGTGCGCATAGACTGCTTGCCGTAGGTCCCTGTACACAAGCGCCTCAGCGCCGCGAGTGCCCGGTCAGCAATCCCGCAATCTCGCGCAGCAGCCGGTTGGCGCTGTCGTCGCCCAGGTCCAGCACATGGCTGCGGCTGTAGTAGGGGCTCAAATCCAGCCCGACGCCGAGCCCGGCGATGCCGATCTGGCCCATCGTCTCGATGCGTTGCACCACGTCGCGCAGGTGGTGGTCCAGGTAATGCGTGTCGTTGGCCAGGTTGGTTGCGGTATCCATCGGTGAGCCGTCCGACACCACGACCAGCAGCTTGCGCGTCTCGCTGCGCGCGCCCAGCCGGCTTGCGGCCCACAGCACCGCCTCGCCATCGACGCCTTCACGGAACAGGTCGGCCTTGAGCAGCGCGGCGATGTCGCCGCGGGCGCGTCGCCAGCTGGTGTCGGCGTCCTTGAACACCATGTGGCAGAGCTCGTTCAGC
>JBBKVW010000293.1:0-3749 GCA_037968655.1 Burkholderiaceae bacterium | reverse complement strand
CTAGCGAGAACTCCGCTTGCGCCCGCCCGGCTGCTGACGGCTTCGCCGCGCACTGGACTACCTTCGCCCTGCGGGCTGCGGTGCGAGCTTGCTTGGGGGCGGCCCGGCGCTGCGCTCATGCCAGATTCACCGCGCTGCCCGAAGCGACCGGAAATCCCGCACAGGGAATGCGGCGCGCATCGCGCTCGAGGAATGATTCACGTTAGCGAGCCACCTGGCGGCGGTGGAAATCTTTCACGATCGCCGTGAGTCGCTCGGCCAACTCGGGCGTGATGTCACCGCCCGGCAGCGTGACTCCCTGCTTGCTGCGAAAGGTTTCGGGCACGCCGGCGCCGTCCAGCCGCGTCTCGTCCACCAGCACCGGCACAATGAACGGTTCATCCTGTGCCATGCCCTTGGCCAGGTCGTGCGCGGCATTCCACTCGCGCCAGAAGTAGCGACGGCGGTTTGACTCGCCGAGGGATTCGCGCGAGATCACCGGCAGGAAAAGCGCGCAGCGGTCGATGCCACGTTGAATGCTCTGGGCCCAGTCGTCGGCGACCTGCAGTTCGTTCTTGTCGAACCACACGTCGAGCCTGGCGGCGCGCAAGCCGTCGGCCAGCCGTTCGGCGGCGGCGCGGTTCTCGCTCGCGTAGCTGACAAAGACCGCTCCATCGTGTGGCCCCGCGTCGGTCATGTTGTGCGCTGCCGGGGCCGTGGGCGCGTCGGCTGGCGCAGGCGGGTGGGTCAGGTGCCAGCGCCGCGCCAGTTCGTCCACGAACGCTGCAGCCGGCATGTCCAGCACCTTGGTGTCGGTGCTGAAGCTGGCCAGAAACACGGCCAGTGCCGGGTCGTCGGTTGCGCGCGTGTCGGTCAACACGTCCCAGCGTTTGCGCTTTTGCGATAGTTCCAGGCCGCGTGCGGTGCGCAGGAAGAAGCGCAGTATCCAGTCACTGAAGCCGGAACCCAGGATCAGCAGGTGTTTGGCGCGCAGTTCGTCGAAAAGATTCAGCGGCTGGCGCTGCCTGTCTTGCAGTGCGTGCACGAATTCGAGCAGATCGTCGTCGCAGATCACGTAGTCCGGCGTCGACGACGCGCGCCCAAGCAGGTGGTACACCAGAGGCCGCAACGCGGTGGGCGCTGCCTGCATGTCGTTCACCTCCTTGGTCAGGTATGCAAGCTGCAGCGGCTCGGCACCCGGTCGTGCTTGTGCGATCGCCTTGGCCAGCAATGGGTCAAAAGACAGTGATACAAAAAGGTCCAGGTGCGCAATGCCAGCCAGCGCCAGCAGCGCAGCAGAAGGCGCGAAATCGGCATCGCGCAGGATGCGCAGGACGCGCGAATACAGGTCCTCACGCTCACCGCCGCGCCGCAGGTGCAGCGACACCACGTCGTTGAGGTCGAAAGAGGCCGGCAGTTCCGCGGTAGGCAGATCGATCACGTCGGCAAGCCGCCGTGCTATCCAGCGGTACAGCGGCACGTCGTGCTCGCCGTCGCGCACCGTGACCAGCTCTGGCCCGACCACAGGGACGACCTTGCCCTCCTCGATGAAAAGCAATAGATCGTCCCAGAAACGCTCAGTCGGTGCAGTCATTAACTCCATCGTTGTGCGCAGGTCAATCAGCGCCCAACCGCAAGTCAGTATAGCGATGCAGGGGCTCGGGCTTGCAGCGCCGCCATCAACGAAAGGTGCCCGTTTGACCTCTCGCGTCAACCGCCGTTGCAGAGTGATCGACCAGGCGATTGCACCGCATTTCACGAGGGAAAAAAAGGGGAACCGCAGGGCCTGAGGTGGCTGGCGGTCGAATCAGGCGGCGATGGAGATTCGACCCTCCACCGATGCGCCGCAATGGCGGCGCGATGCCGGCCAGCAGCGGCAAACCCGTCCTCAGCTTGCGCTGAACGGTGCCTTCAGAAACCCCCTGAATCGGGCTCTGCCACCGCGCACTGGCATTTCCGTCAATCGATAGCCAGGAAACCGCGCCAGAAAGCGCCCAATGGCAATACGCCCCTCAAGCCGTGCCAGGCTCATGCCGGCGCATTGATGGATGCCGAAGCCGAACGCCAGGTGCCGGTTGTCGCGGCGCCCCAGATCGATCTGGTTGGGACGCTCGAACCGCGCAGGGTCGCGGTTGGCCGCGCCTATGCACAGCGTCACCAGCGCTCCGGCGGGCAGGTCGACGTCGCCCACGGTGCAGGCCACCGTGGCGCGGCGGTTGCTCAACTGGTTCGAGGACTCGAAGCGCAGGAATTCGTCGACCGCGCTTTCCAGGTAAGCCTCCAGCGAGTCCGGGTCGTCGCGATAACGCGCCAGTCGCAGCAGCAAGTCGGCTTTTACGTCGGGCCATTCCTGCAATGCGACCAGCGCGTTGCCGATCAGGTTGGTGGTGGTCTCGTGGCCGGCGTTCAGGATGAAGATGCAGTTGTGCAGCAGTTCGGCCTCGGACAGGTGGCCTTCAGCTGCGTCGTCGGCTTCTCCCTGGATCAGCCGCGTCAGCACATCGTGCTGCGGGTCACCCGGGTTGCGCCGACGCTCTGCGACCAGCAGTTTCAGGTAGTCCAGGAACTCGGCCACGCTGCGGTTGCCCAGCGCCTCCTGCTCGGGCGTCAGTGCCGGCTCGAGCGCGCCCAGGATCGCCAGCGACCAGCCGCGCAGCGGGCCCCTCTCGTGAGCGGGTACGCCCAGCAGATTGCCGATCACCTCGATCGGAATCGCGCTGGCGAAATCCTCGATCAGGTCGCCGCCGCCTTTGGCCGCAATGGCGTCAAGCAGGCGGTCGACCAGCGCCACCAGGCCCACTTCCATTTCCCGGATTGCGCGGCGCGTCAACGCTCCCATGATCAGCTTGCGCACCCGGGTGTGCAGCGGCGGGTCGTTGAACACCAGGCTGCTGGTGTGGTGCGCGAACAGTGGCGCGATGCTGCCCGCGTCCGCGCCGCCGTGCCAGGGCGCGTGCAGGTATTTGGGCGCGAACTCGACCTTCTTGTCCGAGCTGAAGGTCTGCGCGTCGCGGTAAACGGTAGTCAAATCGGCATGGCGGGTCAGCAACCAGCTGCCATCGGGCATGGCACGCACCGGCTGCTGGCTGCGCAGCAGGTCGTAGACCGGATACGGGTTGGCGTAGAAGTCCGCAGGCAGCGAACGCAGGTCGAAGAAGTCCGCGATCTGGCGCACACGCGCCTCGGTCAACAGGGGCGTGGCAACGACCGCTTTGCTCATGGCCGCAGGAAGTCGCGCATAGCAGCCAACACTGCGTCGGGTGCCTCCAGCATCATCTGGTGTCCGCCTTTGACCGTCACCACCGTGCCCTGGCGCGCTGCCCGCACCAGTGTCTGGGCGGCCTTGGGCGGCGCCATCTGGTCGAGTTGGCCCAGGATGAATAGCGTCGGCGCAGTCACCTTCGCCATAGCAGCATCACCGCCGCTGTAGCTGTCACAGGCCACAAACCCGACATGGAACACATTGACGCGCGTGTTGCTGGCCAGCACGCGGCGCATCAGCGCGCGCGCGCCGCCGTACAGCCAGGTGCCGGGGCCTAGGCCCGATGGCGGCGGGGCCAGCGTGCTGTGCGAGAAGGTGTTGACCATCGCGATGGCCTTTTCCGGGTCGTTCTGCGAGGCTTCCAGCAGCACCGGCGACACCTTCAATGGTGACGCGACGCCGACCAGGACCAGATGGCTCACACGCTCGGCCGCGCGTGCTGCCGTCTCCAGCGCAATCAGCGCGCCAAAGCTGTGGCCGATGAGCGCTGCCGCCTTCAGCCCGGCGG
>JBBKVW010000292.1:0-14322 GCA_037968655.1 Burkholderiaceae bacterium | reverse complement strand
CAACGCCTGAAGGCCCAGGCCGAACTGGAGCACAATTTCAGCGCCATGCCGATCGGCTTGTTCAGTCTGGACCTGCAAGGCCATTTCACTAGTGCAAACCCGGCGCTGCAGGCCATGCTCGGCAGTCAGGTCTTGTCCGACGGGCACAACACCTGGCAGCAGTATTTCGAACCTGGCGCATGGACGCAACTGCACCATTTCGTCTACGCCCGGGTTGATGGTGAACTGGAAATAACGGGCAAACGCAGTTTCGATGAGGCCGAGCAGCGCAAGTACCTGGTCAAGGCCACGCAAGCCAATAATCGCATCGAAGGCTCGCTGCAGGATGTTACGGACAAGGCGCGCGCGACGGAGCACCTCAATTTCCTTGCCTACAACGACCCGCTGACCAAGGTGCTCAATCGGCGCGGCGTCGAAAACGCGTTTCTGGAAGCCAGCGCAGTGTCCCCCAAAGGCCGTCCTTTTGCATTGGCCTATCTGGATCTGGACCGCTTCAAGCTCATCAACGACCTGTTTGGTCACAGCGCGGGTGACGAAGTGCTGCAACAGGTTTGCAAACGCGTAACCGATGTGGTGTCCGGATCGATCCGGGTCGGCCGCGTGGGTGGCGACGAATTTGTCATCGTACTGCCCGACACAAAAATGGCGCTGGCTGCGCTGGTGTGCCAGGGCATCGTGCGCAGTATCGGCAGCAATCCGTTTCGGGTTGGCGACAAGGCGTTTACCGTGCGCGGTTCGATCGGCCTGATTGAAGTCCTGCCGGGAACAAGCATCAAAGATGCCTTGTCCACTGCCGACCGCGCCTGCAGGGACGCGAAACGCGGACACACCGACGGGATGGTGGTTTATGACCGCAACGCAGAGGCGTTTCGCCAGCATGAGGCGGAACTGCGGCTGGTCGAAACTCTTTCCAGCAGCACAGCCACTGACGGCTTGTTTCTGCATATGCAGCCCATCATGTCCTTGAAGGCACCCAACGAGTCGCTGAACTTCGAGGTACTGCTGCGCATGCGCGACAGCGATGGGCAACTGGTGCCAACCGAGCGCCTGATATCGGCTGCCGAAAACAGCGGGCGCATGGGAATGATCGACCGCTGGGTGATGTCCACCACCCTGGCCTGGCTCAGCGAGCATCAGCACCACCTGCGCAATACACGCTTTGTCTGCATGAACCTGAGTGGCTCCTCGCTCAATGACGAAAAGTTCATGCAGGATGTGTTTACCATGCTCGCCGACAGTGGCGACATCGCACGCCACCTGTGCATAGAAATCACCGAAAGCGTCGCCCTGCACGACCTGAACAACACCCGCCACTTCATTGACCGGGTGCGCAGCTACGGCGCCAAGGTGGCGCTGGACGACTTTGGCGCGGGATACACCTCGTTCTCCTACCTCAAGGAACTGCCGGCTGATCTGCTCAAGATCGATGGCAGCTTCATCGTCAACATGAATCGCCACCCCGCCAACGTGGCAATCGTGGAGGCCATCGTCAACCTGGCACGCAACCTGGGTATGCAGACCATTGCCGAGTGGGCCGAAGACACGGCAACCGTGCAGACGCTGAGCGAGATCGGCGTCAACTATGTGCAGGGGTATGTGGTGGCCAGGCCCCAGACGCCCGAAGCGCTTCTGACGGCCGAGTCGTCGGCCAGTTTCATTCAGGACGAGCAGTTGCTTCGCTTCACCAGTATCCTGGGCAAGAGCGAGGACATCCGGGCCCAGGTCGACCTGTTCGATCAGATGGGCACACGCCAGGTGCATTGACAGGAACCGTATCCCGCCTGCGGTGGCGCCATGCCGTTCTCAGCCGCGCAGGGCCTTGCGCAATTCTTCGCCGAGCTCCGGTTTGTCGACAAATGGATCGGTTGGATTGCGCGCCTGCAGTATGTCTTCGAGCCGAGTCTGCACCGACTTGATTGATCTAGGATGGCTGTAGATATAAAACCGGTTCGCACGGACCGCGTCAAACACCAGTTTCGCGACATCTGCCGCGGACACCTTGCCCGAGCCCACTGCCTTGTCGCTCATCGCCTGCCCGATCAACTGGCTGCGGGTCGGCTTGGCGGCTTCCTCGCGCATCTCGGCGGGTCGATTGCGCTGGCTCTGATGAATGCCGGTCGGAACGAAAAACGGGCACAACACGCTGGCGCTGATCTGTTCGGTCACCAATGACAGATCCTGATACAGGGTCTCGGTCAAGCTGACGACTGCATGTTTGCTGACGTTGTACACGCCCATATTGGGCGGCGACAAGAGGCCGGCCATGCTAGCGGTGTTGACGATATGGCCGCGGTAGGACGGATCAGCCTTGGCCGCCTCCAGCATCATCGGCGTGAACACGCGCACGCCATGGGCCACGCCCATGACGTTGACGCCGAGCACCCACTCCCAGTCCTTGACGCTGGTCTCCCAGATCAGTCCGCCGGCGCCGACGCCGGCATTGTTAAATACCAGATGCGGCGCGCCAAAGCGCTCGGCCACGGCACGCCCGAGCGCCTCGACTTCGTCCGCATTTGAAACATCCAGACGAAGCGCCAGCACCTGGGCGCCCGCATCGCGCAGCTCGGCTTCAGCCTTGTCCAGCGCGTCCTGCTGCACATCGGCCAGCACCAGTTGCATGCCCAATTTGGCGCCCAGTCGCGCGCACTCCAGTCCAAAACCGGAGCCGGCACCGGTCAGTACTGCGGTCTTGCGCTTGAAATCATCGATCATGTGTCACTCCAGTGCTGATCAGGGTTTGCACAGCATCTCGACGTGGTCAATGCCGTCTTCGAGATAGGCTATGCCGGTGTCGGAAAAGCCGTGCTGCAGGTAGAAATTTTTAAGCCGGGCCTGCGCGCCGATACGTATCGGCTGGGCACCCCAGCGCTGGCAGACCAGTTCCATCGCCTTGCGCACCAGCACATGACCCAGGCCCGTGCCCCGTGCGTCCATCCGGGTTGCGATCCGGCCTATGCTGGCCTCGGCAAACTTGATGCCGGGCGCAAAGCAGCGCGCATATGCGAGCAGCGCGCTATCGCGCGAGCCCAGAAGATGAATGGCCTGCCCATCGGCACCGTCCAGGTCCTGAAAAAGGCAGTTCTGCTCGACCACGAATACCGCACTTCGCAATTGCAATGCAGCGTACAGCTCGTGCAATTGCAGATCAGCAAATGCCGCATGCTTCCACTGCAGCTCGGCATGCGCTGTCATGCGTGCGTCACGGCCCGCATCACGTAACCAATGCGCGGGAAATGCACATGCACCGTGCCGGCGCGCGGATCGACCCGCCGCAGCGTGTAATGCATGCGCGTTGCCGCTACGAGTTCACCCTCGGTCGGCTCGGTGCCGAAGTTGTCGCTGGCAATGCTTACCAGCGTGCCCAGGGCAATGCCGTGGTCGTCTTGCAGCGGCGTGTCGTCGCCCAACGACAGTGGCGTGGAACTGGCAGCCAGGGCAATGGCGGCGTCAGCGGCCAGCGGCGCGGACTGGCCGTGTCCGATCGCGGCCATGCGGTCCAGCCAGGTCAGCACGGCGGGCGTCGCGTCCAGCACATCGGCCATCACGCTGGTCTGGGTGCGGGTGAACCACAGTGGATGGCAGGCCGCGAAATCAGCCACGCAGGGCTGGGCACCGAGCAAGAAATCGTTTTCTTCCAGCATGTTGGCCAGGCGACGCAGATAGGACTTGTAAGCGCCGACGGCATCTTCAGGGCGCGCACGGGGCAGGCCCTGGCGCATCGCGGATCGGTCCTGCGCAAATGCCTTGGCTGCGTCAGGTCCGGCGGCGCCAAACATCTGTGCTGCGCCCCTGGGTGCGAAGTTGTGAGCCATGGCGGCCCAGAACAGGGTGGTGTCGGCCCATTGCGCCAGCACCCGCGCGACGCCCTTGTGGGGCGCCGGATACAGGGTCGGCTCGGGTTGCAGATGCTCCAGCACGTCGCAGATCAGTGCCGTGTCGCAATAGATGTCGGCGCCAATCTGCAGCACGGGCGTCTTGCGGTAGCCACCGGTCAGTGCCTGCACGTCGGGCTTGGGCATGATCATCGGGATATGTACCGACTGCCAGGCCAGCTTCTTGTAGCCCAGCACCAGCCTGATTTTTTCAGCGAAGGGCGATGAGGGGTAGTGGTGCAGGATCAGGTTGGACATGTGTGTTTTCGCCTTGTAGGTTGTCTATGAGTTTGCGCGTCAGACAGGCATCGCACGCGCGACGATGGCATCCATGTCGGTGCCAGCGCCGAGCGTTCCGAATACATGGCCCCAATTGCCACCCAGGCGCGATTCGCAAAACGCCGATGACACGAACTCAGGCGCGCTTGGCACCAGCAAGCTGGCCTGCAGCACCAAGGCAATGTCCTGGGCCAGGCGCCGGGCCTCGATCTCCGTATCCATGCGCTCGATGCGCGTCGGCAAGGCGGCCAGCAGGCGGTCCAGCGCGCCATGGGCTCCGCGGGCCGGAGCGCATTCAAGCGCCAGCGCTGCGGCGACATCGGATTTGCGCAACGCACGCAGCAGGTCGATGGCCATGATGTTGCCGGCCCCCTCCCAGATCGAATTGAGCGGCATCTCGCGATAGATGCGGGCCATCACGCCTTCACCGCCCTCCTCCACATAGCCATTGCCCCCCAGGCACTCCATGGCTTCCTGGGCAAACAGGCTGCCGCGCTTGCAGATCCAGAACTTGGCCACCGGCGTGAGCAGGCGCGCCATCGTGCGCTCATGCGCGTCGTCGGGCCGATCGAACGAACGGGCCAGGCGCAGTGCGAGCGTGCAAGCGGCCTCGCTTTCCAGGGCCAGGTCGGCCAGCACATTGCGCATCAGCGGCTGCGTGATCAGGCGCTTGCCGAAGGCTTCACGCTGCCCGCAATGGTGCAGCGCGATCGCCAGTGCCTGGCGCATCAGACCGCTGGTGCCCAGTGCGCAATCGAGACGCGTCATGTTGCCCATCTCGAGGATCTGGGCAATGCCACGCCCTTCTTCGCCGACCAGCCAGGCACTGGCCTGGGCGAACTCGACTTCGGAACTGGCATTGCCCTTGTTACCCAGCTTGTCCTTGAGCCGCATGATCTGGATCGCGTTGGACGAACCGTCGGGCAGCACCCGCGGCAGGAACAGGCATGACAGGCCATTGGCCGTCTGGGCCAGGATCAGGAAGGCATCGCACATGGGCGCCGACATGAACCATGTGTGGCCGGTGACGCTGAATCGTTCGCCCCAGGCGTCGGCGCCCGAAGGCTGCGCCACCGTCGTATTGGCCCGCACGTCCGAGCCGCCCTGCTTTTCCGTCATGCCCATGCCCATCGTCAGGCCGGCCTTGTCGCTCCAGAGCTTGGGCGCCGGGTCATAGGCATGGCCGGACAGGCCGGGAGCCCAGTCGGCATGCAGGGCCGCATTGCGTCGCAAGGCCGGCATCACGGCATAGGTCATCGAAATCGGGCACAGCACCGATGTTTCGAGCTCGGTGAACAGCATGAATCCGGCCGCCCGCAGCAGATGTGCATGGCTGTTGGCGGGTGCCGTCCAGGGAGTTCCGTGCAACCCCGCAGCCGCGGCCGCCGCCATCAGCTGGTGGTAGCTGGGATGGAATTCGACCTGATCAACGCGCCGGCCGCTGCGGTCATGGCTGTGCAGCTGCGGCAGGTGGACGTTGGCCAGCCGGGCATGGGTCTGCATCTTGGCGCTACCGGCCAGCTGCCCCAATTCGACCAACGCGGATTGATTCAGATCCGGCGCGTTGAACGCCAGCGCCGAGCGCATGGCCTGATTGCCCTCGAACAGGTTGTAGTCCCTTAGCGGCACGGGCTGATTGAATACGCTGTGGGTTGCCATGGTCCGCCTCCTGTGCGATGCAGATCAGCCTTTCACACCAGGCTGACCAATTGCTTGCCGAAATTGTGGCCCTTGAGCAGTCCCAGAAAAGCCTGTGGCGCAGCTTCGATGCCCTTGGCAATGCTCTCGCGTGGACGCAGCTTGCCGCTGCCGACCAGTTCGGCCAGTTCCTGCAAGGCCTTTGGCCAGAATTCCATGTGTTCACTGACGATGAAGCCCTGCACCTTGAGGCGATTGCTCAGGATCAGCTGGGGATAGACCAGCGGCACCGGCGCGCCGTCATAACCGGCGATCATGCCGCAGACTGCAACCCGACCGAAGGCATTCATGCGCGTCAGCACGGCGTTCAGCACCATGCCGCCGACATTCTCGAAATAGCCGTCGATGCCATCCGGGCACGCAGCCTTGATCGCCTTGGACAGCGATGCCGCATCGGCATGCTCCTTGTAATCGACGCATGCGTCGTAGCCCAGTTCTTCGGTCGCATAGCGGCATTTTTCCGGGCCGCCGGCAATGCCCACGGTGCGGCAACCGCGTGCTTTTGCCAGCGCGGCGAACGCGCTGCCGACGGCCCCGGTGGCGGCACTGCAGACCACCGTTTCGCCCACCTTGGGCGCGCAGATCTGCGTCAGGCCATACCAGGCGGTGACGCCCGGCATGCCGACCGCGCCCAGGTAGTGGCTGAGCGGCACGCGGCTGGTATCGACCTTGCGCAGAGCGCCTGGCTGGTCGGCCTGCACCACCGAATACTCCTGCCAGCCGCCCATGCCGACGACCTTGTCGCCTACCGCAAATTTTGGCGAGCGCGACTCGACCACCTCGCCGGCGGTTCCGCCGCCCATGACCTGGCCCAGCGCCTGCGGTTGCGCATAACTCTTGGCATCGTTCATGCGCCCGCGCATGTACGGGTCCAGGCTCAGAAAATGGTGGCGTACCAGCACCTGGCCGTCGGCCAGTGCAGGGGTGTCGCTGCTGGTCAGTTTGAAGTTGCTTTCGCTGGCTTCCCCGCTGGGTCGGTTGTCGAGATGAACTTGGCGGTTGCTGGGCATAGGTGACTCCTGAAATAAATTGTGAACCGGGCGATGGTCCGGTTGCAAGCAGCCTTGCGATTGCAATTGCGCGTGGTGGACGTGGTGCAATGGCGAACCAGGGTAGCTGGCCTGGCCAGGCGGCGATTCAATCGGTTGCGATACCCGCTCCCGGATCGGTGTTCTCAGGTGCAGCCGTGCGCCTGGGTGCGTACTTGAAAGTGCCAGTTCCATGCGCGCACCGTTCTCCCGCGGCATTGTGTACGCTGGCCTGGGTGAAGGCCATCGACCGGGTTCGGTGCAGCAATTCACCCTTGGCTATCAGGCGGCCAATTCCAGGGCGCATGAAACTGGTCTTGAGCTCGATCGTGATCACACCCATGTCTCTTTGCACGCTGCGCGCGGCCACCGCCATTGCCACGTCCATCAAGGTCAGGATGGCACCGCCATGCACGACCTCGAACGAGTTCAGATGCTCGGGCTTGGGGGCAAAGCCCAGTTCCGACTCGCCGCCGTCAAAGTGCAGCAGTTCAAAACCCAGCAATTCGACAAAGGGAATCTTGGGGCCAAACAGCATCGCAAATTCCGGATCAGCCACCGGTGACGATGGAGACACCGCCGTCGATCGCCAGGCATTGACCGGTGATGTGCTTTCCTGCATCCGATGCGAACAGCACGGTGGCACCTTTGAGGTCTTCATCATCGCCCAGTCGACGCAAAGGCGCATGTGAGGCCAGCGTTTCCTCGCCCATGTCGCGCAGCGTGCCGGCCGTCATCTTGCTAGGGAAGAAACCGGGGCAGACGGCGTTCACGTTGATGTTGTAGCGGCCCCATTCGGCGGCCAGCGCGCGCGTGAAATTGACGACCGCACCCTTGGAGGTGTTGTAGGCGATGGTCTGGATCTCCGGCGGATTCCCGCCCAGTCCGGTGATTGACGCCACGTTGATGATGCGTCCGCTCTTGCGTTCGATCATGCATTGCTTGCCGATGGTCTGACACAGCACGAAATAGCCGCGGATGTTGAGATTCATCACCTTGTCCCAGGCCGAAATCGGATGATCCTATGCCGGCGCGCCCCAGGCTGCGCCGGCGTTGTTGCCCAGGATGTCGACCGCGCCCATGCGTTCGAGTGTTGTGTTGGCCAGGCGCCGGATGTCGGCTTCGTCGGCGCAGTCGGCTGCGATCCAGCGCGCGTCGATGCCCCCGGCCTGCAGGTCGGCACAGGCCTGCTCCAGATCGTCGGCCTTGCGCGAGCTGATCATGACGCGGGCGCCGGCCTCGCCCAGCGCCTGCGCCATCTGATAGCCCAGTCCGCGGGAGCCACCGGTAACCAGGGCCGTCTTGCCCTTGAGGTCGAACAATTGCGAAATGCTGCGTGCCACGCTCGGGACTCCTGTCAGATCGGTTTCAATAGTGCTGGAACAAGCGCCACGTCCAGGCCTCAGTTGCCTTCATGCAGGCGTGAACGGATAAAGATCAAGATCACGCCAGCAACCGCCACCGCGCCACCGGCAGCCATCAGCCAGTCGCCGCCGTTGTCGCCGCCTTGCAGCATGAACCATCCGATCAGCACCGCCAGCAGTCCACCGTAAATAAGAACCCAGATCAGGGTCTCCATGCGCGCCAGCCGCGCATTGGTGGTGCCGTTGTATTTTTTGAAAAATGACATCAGAAAGCCTCTTCGGGCAGATCGGCACAGGTCATGTCGCGCCCTTGAACCGGTGCCAGCCAGGCGCCGATCTTACCCAGTTCGTAATGAAAGAAATAGCGCATCGCCGCCAGCGTACCGGCCAGTGCCGGCCCGCTGTGACCAGCCGAGGGACGGGTCAACGCCAGCGTGGCCACGTCCAGCCAGATCCAGGCCAGCACGCCGTGGCCGAAGGCCTGCATGTAGGGCACGGCATTGGCCAACGCCGTGGTGGGTTCGCCGGTGGCCCAGGCAGCGGATGTTGCCACCTCGATGCTGTTCCAGGCCAGCTCCAGCGCGCGCGCGTGCGGCACCAGATCTGCTTGTTCCTTGGCCCGTTTCACCGTGTCGGCGATGCGCTCGGACAGCAAGGCCATGGCCCGGCCCTCCTGCATGCGCACCTTGCGCCCGAGCAGGTCCAGGCCGTGGATACCGTGCGTGCCCTCGTGGATCATATTGAGCCGGTTGTCGCGCCAGTATTGCTCGACCGGAAAGTCACGCGTATAGCCATAGCCACCATGGATCTGGATCGCCAGCGAATTGGCCTCCAGGCACCATTCGCTGGGCCAGCTTTTGGCGATCGGCGTCAGCACCTCGAGCAGCAATTGCGCGTCCTGGGCCGCCGCTGGCTCTCCGGTTCGGTATTCGTCGACCAGGCGGGCGCAATACAGTTGCAGCGCCAGCGCACCCTCGCAATAGGATTTCTGTGCCAGCAGCATGCGCTTGACATCCGCGTGCTCGATGATGCGCACCGGGGCCTGTTCCGCATCCTTGCCGCCGACGCCAACCGGCCGCCCTTGCGGGCGATTGCGGGCGTATTCAAGCGAGGCGTAATAGCCTGCCAGACCCAGCATGACAGCGCCGGTACCCACACCGATGCGCGCCTCGTTCATCATGTGGAACATGCAGCGCAGGCCCTCATGCGGCTTGCCGACCAGATAGCCGATCGCGCCGCTCTTGCCGTCGACCGGGTACTTGCCCTCACCGAAATTGAGCAGGGTATTGGTGGTGCCGCGCCAGCCCAGCTTGTGGTTCAGGCCGGCCAGAGCGATGTCATTGCGTACGCCAGTCAACTGGCCTTTGGTGTCCACCAGTTTCTTGGGGACGATGAACAGCGAAATGCCGCGTGTGCCGGCAATCAGCTTGCCATCCGGCCCTGGGATCTTGGCCAGCACCAGGTGCACGATGTTCTCGGTCAGCTCATGCTCGCCCAGCGAGATCCACATCTTGTTGCCACGCAGTCGATAGCGCGGACCCAGCGGGTCCTCCTGCGCGCCATAACCGTCGGGCTCGGCACGGGTCGCGACGTCCGACAGGCTGGAGCCGGCCTGGGGCTCGCTCAGACACATGGTGCCGGACCAGCGTCCGGCAATCTCATTGGCGGCGAACACTTTTTTCTGCATGTCCGTTCCATGCACCAGCAGCAAGTTGGCATTGGCCACAGTCAGCAGGTTGGCGCCGATGCTGGCCGATGCCAGCGAAAAGAAAGCATTTGCGCTGGCGTTGACGACATAGGGCAACTGCATGCCGCCCAGGTCGTAGTCCTGCGCGGCGCCGAGCATACCCGAGTCAACATAGGCCTTGTGGGCATCGTGCGTGGCCTGCGGCAGGATCACCTTTTCACCGTCGAAGCGCGGCTCCTCGGTGTCGACCAGGCGGTTGAATGGCGCGTACTTCTCGCGCGCAATGCGTTCGCAGGTGTCGAGCACTGCATCGAAGGTCTCGCGCGAATGGTCGGCGAACCGCTCGCGCCGGGTCAGCGACTCGATGTCCAGCCACTGGTAGAGCAGGAACTGCAGGGTCTTGCGCAGTTGCATGTCCATCTCGTATTGGGTAGAGCGCGCCTCAGAGCACCTCGAACACGCCAGCGGCTCCCATGCCGCCACCGATGCACATGGTGACGACGACGCGCTTGGCGCCACGGCGCTTGCCCTCGATCAAGGCATGGCCGGTCAGGCGCTGGCCGCTGACGCCATAGGGATGGCCCACCGCGATCGCGCCGCCGTTGACGTTCAGCCGATCGGCCGGAATTCCCAGCTTGTCGCGGCAATACAGCACCTGCACCGCAAACGCCTCATTGAGCTCCCACAGGTCGATGTCCGCCACGGTCAGGCCCAGGCGTTTGAGCACCTTGGGCACCGCAAACACCGGGCCGATGCCCATCTCGTCGGGCTCGCAACCAGCTACGGCAAAGCCCAGGAAGCGGCCCAGCGGCTTGAGCCCTTTCTTCTCGGCCAGGGTTTCGTTCATCACGACACAGGCACCGGCGCCGTCGGAGAACTGGCTGGCATTGCCGGCCGAGATCAGGCCACCCGGCATGGCCGGCTTGATGCCGCTGATGCCTTCCTTGGTCGTGCCCTCGCGAATGCCTTCGTCCTTGCTGACGGTGACCTGCTTGCTCATCAGGCCCATCACCTTGTCGGCAACGCCAGCGGTGACGGTAATCGGGGCGATCTCTGCGTCGAACAGGCCCGCGGCTGAGGCGGCAGTCGCCCTTTGCTGGCTGGTGGCACCGTACTCGTCCATCGCGTCACGGCCAATGCCATAGCGCTTGGCGACCTGCTCGGCGGTCTGCAGCATGTTCCAGTAAATTTCGGGCTTGTTCTTGGCCAGCCAGCTGTCGGCCAGCATGTGCTTGTTCATCTCTTGCTGCACACAGGAAATGCTCTCGACGCCGCCGGCTACATAGGTGTCACCCTCGCCAGCTATCACGCGCTGGGCTGCCAGCGCAATGGTCTGCAGGCCGGACGAACAAAAGCGGTTGACGGTCATGCCCGACACCGTGATCGGGCAGCCGGCGCGCAGCGCGATCTGACGCGCGATGTTGGCACCGGTCGCGCCCTCGGGGTTGGCACAGCCCATGATGACGTCCTCCACCTCACCCGCCTCGATGCCGGCGCGCTCAATGGCATGCTCGACCGCGTGGCCGCCCAGTGTGGCGCCATGGGTCATGTTGAAGGAGCCTTTCCAGCTCTTGGCCAGCGGTGTGCGGGCGGTGGAAACAATAACTGCATTGGTCATGGTGGACTCCTGGTTGGAATGGTGCTCAGGATGCCTGGGCACCCACGGTCAAAAGGCGATGGTAAAAGCGGATCAGCTCGGCGAGGTTGTCGAGCGAGATGCGCTCATTGCTGCCATGAAAGCGTGCCAGGTCTTCTGGCTTGGCGCGCACGGGTGAAAAACGGAAGATATGGTCGCTGACGCCCTCGAAATGGCGCGAATCGGTGCCGCCAATCATCAGCCCTGGCGCCACGATGGTGCCGGGAAAAACCTCGCGCACGGTGCGGTTGATCAGCTGGTAGGCGGGGGAATCGACCGGCGACACCCTGGACGGCTCGGAGCCACCGGACAGCGCCGTGAGTTCAAACCTGTCGTGGCCAAGCGATTTGGAAACCTGGCCCTTGAGCCGATCCATCATGCCCGCAGCT
Source organism: Burkholderiaceae bacterium (assembly GCA_037968655.1). Classification (GTDB taxonomy): domain Bacteria; phylum Pseudomonadota; class Gammaproteobacteria; order Burkholderiales; family Burkholderiaceae_C; genus CAISIP01. The sequence goes on along the minus strand of JBBKVW010000292.1, from coordinate 2,369 downwards.
GTATCGCCCGGCAGCATGCGGTAGTTGATCGTCGCCTCGACCTGGCCCGGCATCACGTTGTCTGCATTGCCGGCGCGGATCACAGTCAGCGCCGTCGTCGTGCGCAGCAAGGCGTTGGTGCTGGCACCGGCTTCGAGCTGTTTTTGCACGATCGGTCCCAGCAACCACAGGTTGGACATAGCCACGCGTAGCGGCAGGCTCATTTCGGGCGCCACCGTCGACAGCATGTCGGCGGCAATGCCGCGGATGCCGGCCGGCATCTGCTGGTTGTCGACGGTTTGAAGCGCTGCGCTCATCATGGCGATGGCGCCGGTTCCGGGCTTGGGCGGCATCGAGGAATGACCTGGCGTCGCTGGCACCTTCACTACCACCGACAGATAGCCCTTTTCGGCAATGCCGATCAGCGCTGCCGGCTTGCGCAGACCCGGCATCAGGCCTTCAGTGATCAGCAGGCCTTCATCGATGACAAAGCCCAGGCGCACGCCGCGTTCCTTCATTAGTGCGGCAATGCGCGCCGCGCCGCGTGCGCCGCCCACTTCTTCATCCGCGCCGAAGGCAAGATAGATGGTGCGACGCGGTTGAAAACCGGTGGCGGCCAGCATCTCGATCGCTTCCATCTGGGCAATCAGATTGCCCTTGTCGTCCCAGGCACCACGGCCCCAGACGAAGCCGTCCTTGAGCACACCGGAAAACGGATCCGCCTGCCACTGCGATTCGGAGCCGGGCGATACCGGCACCACGTCCTGATGCGCCATCAGCAGGATCGGCGGCAGGCTGGCCTCGCTGCCCTGCCAGCTGTACAGCAGGCTGAGGTCACCTACCAGCTCTCGCTTGAGCAGCGCATGCGCCTTGGGATAACGCGACTGCAACATAGCATGCAGTTGCAGGAACTGGTCGGCGTTGAGTGCGGCGTCGGTGCGCGAGGTGATAGTGCGCAGGCGCACCGCCTCGCCCAGTCGATCTGCGGCGCCCGCCTTGTCCACCGCCAGTTCGGCAATCGGGGGCACGTCCAGCTGGCGCGAACCCTTGCGCAAGGTGTTGACGAGCAGCACCGCCAACAGCAGGACAACGGCGACCAGCAGCCCCCACCCTATGCGTCGAATCATTGCGTCAGTCCTGCCAGTTTGCCTGCGCCGACCGGGCTTAGCTGAATGTCTTTCCGGCAGCAACCAGGCGCGCGATCAAGGGCGCCGGGGTCCAGAACTCGGCGTCATCGAGCGGGTTGCGCGCGAAGCGCTGCATTGCCTGCACCACGTTGAACAAGCCAAAGCGGTCGGCATAGTGCATCGGGCCACCACGGTGGATCGGAAAGCCGTAGCCAGTGACGTAGACCATGTCGATGTCGCTGGCCTTGGACGCAATGCCGTCTTCCAGGATATGTGCGCCTTCGTTGACCAAGGCAAACACCAGGCGCTGCACGATCTCGTCATCGGTGATCTTGCGTGGCGTGATGCCCAATTCCTTGCGATGCTCCTCGATCATCTTGACCACCAGCTCGGACGGGATCGCGTCGCGCTTGCCGGCCTGGTAGTCGTACCAGCCCGCGCCGGTCTTCTGGCCGAAACGGCCCAGCTCACACAGCTTGTCGGCGCTGCGGCTGTATTTCATGTCGGCACGCTCGGTCGCGCGGCGCTTGCGGATCGCCCAGCCAATGTCGTTGCCGGCCAGGTCGCCCATGCGAAACGGCCCCATTGCAAAGCCGAACTTCTCGGCCGCCTTGTCGACCTGGGCCGGTGTGCAGCCTTCATCCAGCAGGAAACCGGCCTGGCGGCTGTATTGCTCGATCATGCGGTTGCCGATGAAGCCGTCGCAGACGCCCGATACCACGGTGGTCTTCTTGATTTTCTTGCCCAGGGACATCACTGTGGCCAGCACGTCCTTGCCGGTCTTTTCGCCGCGCACCACCTCGAGCAGGCGCATCACGTTGGCCGGGCTGAAGAAATGGGTGCCGATGACATCCTGGGGACGCTGGGTGAAGCTGGCGATCTTGTTCATGTCCAGCGTCGAGGTGTTGCTGGCCAATATGGCGCCGGGTTTCATCACCTCGTCGAGCTTCTTGAACACCGTTTCCTTGACGCCCATGTCCTCGAACACCGCCTCGATCACCATGTCGGCGTCCTTCAGGTCGGCGTAATCGAGCGTGGTTGACAGCAAGGCCATGCGCTGCTCGTATTTGTCCTGCTTGAGCTTGCCGCGCTTGACCTGCGACTCGTAGTTCTTGCGAATGGTCGCGATGCCGCGGTCCAGTGGTTCCTGCTTCATCTCCAGCATCTTGACCGGAATGCCGGCATTGAGAAAGTTCATCGAGATGCCGCCGCCCATGGTGCCGGCGCCGATCACCGCCAGTGAGGCGACCTCGCGTTTGGGCG
>JBBKVW010000291.1:0-4443 GCA_037968655.1 Burkholderiaceae bacterium | reverse complement strand
GACCCGGAGTACACGGTTCTGGGCCGGGTCGCGCGGCGCGTCTGGGCAGTGGCGATGAAGGAGCGATACGGCGCCAACGAGCGCAGCCAGAAGCTCAAGTACCACGTCCAGACATCGGGTCGCTCATTGCATGCGCAGGAAATCGATTTCAACGACATCCGGACCTCGCTGCAGGCGCTGATCGCGATCTACGACAACTGCAACTCCCTGCACACCAACGCCTATGACGAGGCGATCACGACGCCGACCAACGAGAGCGTGCGCCGCGCGATGGCCATCCAGCTGATCATCAATCGCGAGTGGGGACTGGCCAAGAACGAGAACCCGAACCAGGGCGCCTTCATCATCGACGAGTTGACCGAATTGCTGGAAGAGGCGGTGCTGCTGGAGTTCGAGAAGATCGCCGATCGGGGCGGTGTGCTCGGTGCCATGGAAACCGGATACCAGCGCAGCAAGATCCAGGAAGAAAGCATGCACTACGAGATGCTCAAGCACACCGGCGAGTATCCGATCATCGGCGTCAACACCTTTCGCAACCCGAACACCCAGGCCGTTGCGGACCAGATCGAGCTTGCGCGTTCGACCGACGATGAAAAGCAATCCCAGTTGCAGCGGCTGGCCGCGTTCCAGAGCACGCACGCGGACGAGGCGCCAGCCATGCTCGAGCGCCTGCGCCAGGCGGTTATCGAGAACGCCAATGTGTTCGACCTGCTGATGCAGGCGGTGCGCGTCTGCTCACTCGGCCAGATCACCGATGCCTTGTTCGAGGTCGGTGGGCAATACCGTCGCAGCATGTAGGCAGGTTGCACCATGTGCGCGTCGCGCAGTCCGTGCGTCCATGTCGGCCAGGCCGGCGGGCGCTGTCCGATCGGTATCGCAACGCAAGCGCCAGTCGTCAACCATTGCCAGTTCGGCCTTGCGCCAGATTCAACTTGAAAGCCCAAATTGTCCAATCCTGAAATATTCGTAGTTGCCGCCGCCCGTACCGCTATCGGGACCTTTGGCGGAAGCCTCAAGGACGTACCGCTGTCGCAGCTGGCCACCCTCGCGGTGCGCGAGGCGCTGGCACGCAGCGGCGTCGAGCCGGCCCGCATCGGGCATGTCGTGCTGGGCAACGTGATCCCGACCGAGCCGCGCGACGCCTACCTGTCGCGGGTTGCCGCGATCGAGGCGGGCCTGGCGCATGAAACACCGGCTTTCAACGTCAACCGGCTGTGCGGTTCAGGCCTGCAGGCCATCATCTCCGCCGCCCAGACGCTGACCCACGGCGACGCCGACGTGGCGATCGGCGGCGGTGCCGAGTCGATGAGCCGCGGGCCGTATATCCTGCCCGCCGCGCGCTGGGGCGCCCGCATGGGCGACATGCAGGCGACGGACTATATGCTGGGCATCCTGCATGATCCGTTTGACGCGATTCACATGGGCATCACGGCCGAGAACGTCGCCCAGCGCGATGGAATAAGCCGCGAAATGCAGGACGCGCTGGCCCTGGAGAGCCAGCGCCGCGCCGCCCGCGCGATTGCCGAAGGCCGCTTCCAGTCGCAGATCGTCGCGGTTGAAATCGCGTCGCGCAAGGGCACCGTCGTGTTCGACACCGACGAGCATGTGCGCGCCGATGTGACGATGGAGCAACTGGCAAAGATGAAGCCGAGCTTCAAGGCCGATGGCACGGTGACCGCGGGGAATGCGTCTGGCCTGAACGACGCCGCTTCGGCAGTGGTGCTGGCCACCGGTGACGCGGTCAAGTCGATGGGCCTGAAACCGCTGGCGCGTCTGGTGACGTACGCGCACGCGGGGGTGGATCCGAAACTGATGGGGCTCGGCCCGGTACCGGCATCGCGGCGCGCGCGCGAGCGCGCCGGACTGACTGCCAAGGACCTTGATGTGGTGGAGTCGAACGAAGCCTTTGCCGCCCAGGCATGCGCCGTCACCCGGGCCCTGGGCCTCGATCCGGCCAAGGTCAACCCGAACGGCTCGGGCATTTCGCTGGGCCACCCGGTCGGCGCCACTGGTGCCATCATCACGACCAAGGCCCTGTACGAGCTGGAGCGTATCGGGGGGCGTTATGCCCTGGTGACCATGTGCATCGGTGGCGGGCAGGGAATTGCCGCCATCTTCGAGCGCAGCTGATCGGCGCGCACGGACAAACACGCAAGGAAAAAATCATGGACATTCAACACGTCGGCGTCATTGGCGCCGGAACCATGGGCAACGGCATTGCACAGATCTGCGCCGTCGCCGGCCTGCAGGTCAGCATGGTCGACATTTCGGACGAGGCGGTGCAGCGCGGCATCAAGACAGTCTCGGGCAGCCTGGCGCGGCTCGTGTCCAAGGAGAAGCTGAGCGAAGCCGACAGTGCCGCGGCGCTGGGCCGGATCAAGGGAGCGACCGACTATGCGGCGCTCGAGAACGCTGACATCGTCATCGAGGCAGCTACCGAGAACATCGAACTCAAATTGCGGATCCTGCGCCAGGTCGATGCGCTGGTCGGCCCAGACACTGTCGTTGCGACGAATACCTCGTCGTTCTCGATCACCCAGCTCGCCGCGGTGGTACAGAACCCGCAGCGCTTTATCGGCATGCATTTCTTCAACCCGGTGCCGCTGATGGCGCTGCTCGAGCTGATCCGCGGCCTGCAGACCTCGGACCAGACCCATGCGCGGGCGCTGGCATTTGCCAAACATGTCGGCAAGACTGCCGTCACCGTGCGCAACAGCCCCGGCTTTGCGGTCAACCGCATTCTGGTGCCGATGATCAACGAGGCGATCTTCGTGTTGCAGGAGGGCCTGGCTGCGGCCGAGGATATCGACGCGGGCATGCGATTGGGCTGCAACCACCCGATCGGCCCGCTGGCACTGGCCGACATGATCGGACTGGATACCTTGCTGGCGGTGATGCAGGTGCTGTACGAGGGATTCAACGATCCGAAGTACCGGCCCGCGCCACTGTTACGCGAAATGGTCGACGCCGGCCGACTCGGGCGCAAGAGCAAACACGGCTTCTACAGCTATGCCTGAGAACTTGTGTCTCAGATGAAAGACTTGCCGCACGGCCTATACCGTTTGACGGCACCACGGCAGCGAACATGAGGCCTGCGTGCCCGTCGGTGGGACGGGTCGTCGTGCACCTACAGGTGCGTCGGCGATCTCCGCGGCCGGCCCCAAAGCGGCCTTCGCCTTGTGCTGCCCTGGTCCGGGCAACAGATAACGGACCCGCTTGTTTCCCCTGGACGGTGCATTGCAGGTGTCACAACAATGGACAGGTTACCTGCCGTTGAACCGCGGCGTACGCTTGTCGAAGAATGCCTGCACACCTTCCGCATGATCTTCCGTCAGGAGCGCGAGGCCTTGTGCCCATGCTTCGGCGTCCAGCAAGGACTCGAGGTCCGGCTGGTACATCAGCTTGAACATCTTTTTTGCCAGCCCCAGAGCAAACGTGGGGCCGCGGGCCAATTCCTGCGCGTGTGCCAGCGCGATGGTGTCGAGTTTCTCGTCCGCGACCACCTGGTTGACAAGCCCGAGCGCCAACGCCTCATGGGAGTCGATGCGGCGACCGGAATAGACCAGTTCCTTCGCACGCAGCAAGCCCAGATGCTGTGTCAGGAAATAGATCGCGCCGCCGTCGGGCACCAGGCCGACGTGGCGAAACACCTGCGTAAAGCGTGCCGTTTCGGAGGCGATGATCGCATCGCAGGCGAGTGCCATGCTCCACCCGATGCCGGCGACCGCACCGCGTGTCGCAGCAACGACAGGTTTTTCGATGTTGGCGAGGTTGCGCACCATGCGATGTGCAAGCTTGAGCAGGTCGCGCCCGGTCGTCGCGTTGAAGTTGCCCATCCTGCTGACGTCTCCGCTGGCGCAGAAGGCCTTGCCACTTGCCTGCAGCAACACCGAGCGCACGGCGGCGTCGCGCCCGGCGTTCTCGAATGCAGTTCCGAGCGCCTCGCGCATCTCGAACGTCAACGCGTTCATTTTTTCCGGTCGATCGAGCGTGATGATGGCCACGGCATCACGCACTTCGTAGAGGACGTTCGTGGTAGTCACGATGCCGCTGCCCGACGGGTTCCAGTCAGCGTCGATGTCGTGGTCGTTGCCCGCGTCGTCGGCAGGGCTGTGCGCTTGGCGGCCGGGCTCATGTCGTGCGGCGAATGGTCAATCCAGCACCAAGGGTGCATTGGGCAGCGCCTGCACTGCCGCGGTAACCGCAGAGAGATGGCGTGCCATTCTGCGGTGCGCTGCCTCGGCATCCTGGGCAATGATTGCACCGACGATGCGACGGTGTGCCTCGACGACCACGGTGCGCACGTCGTCGGACGCAAAGTTCTCGATCGCCGTGGCCTTGTAGACCATGCTCGACATCGCGATCATGAAGGCGCGCAGCAGTTCGTTGTGGCTGGCCGCCGCAATGGCGCAATGCCACTTGACGTTTTCGCTCAAGAACAGT
>JBBKVW010000290.1:0-71651 GCA_037968655.1 Burkholderiaceae bacterium | reverse complement strand
GTCAGCAGCGTAGGTCACTTTGGTGGCGACGGGCGGTGGCGGAGCAGCAGGTGCTGGTGCCGGTGCTGGAGCAGGTGCCGCAGCTGGTGCTGGTGCTGGTGCTGGTGCTGGTGCTGGTGCTGGTGCAGGAGCAGCAGCAACTGGTGCCGGCGCTGGTGCAGCAGCCTTCGGAGCGACAATGGCGCCATCGCAATCGACAGCAGCCGTTGCAGGAGTCCATGCGCTGTTACGCCAGCACAGTTCGTTGCTGCCATTTTTCCAGACCAGGTCGCCGGAGCCATTGCGCCAGTTGTCAACCGACTGCGCGCTTGCGGCCGTTGCTAGTGCGAAGGTAGCAAACAACATAGCCACTTTATTAAGATTCTTCATGATTCTCCTTATCGAGACATAAGCCGCAGCGGCGCTGCGAGACATTGGGAGCGCTCGGTGACCGCCACTGAACGCATGGGTCAATTGTGCCATACGGGATGGGCCAGACCACGCCAGAACAGGTCTTCGTGTGTAGGAAATCGACCCGAAATGCTGCATCTGTTGCCAGTTTGCGACACCGCCCAGGGCCTAAAATCCCCGCTTTCCGCCGCAAAGCCAGTTCATGACCCAGTTCGCCAAAGAAACCCTGCCCATCAGTCTTGAAGAGGAAATGCGGCGCAGCTACCTCGATTACGCGATGAGCGTGATTGTCGGTCGTGCCCTGCCGGACGCCCGTGATGGACTCAAACCGGTGCACCGGCGTGTTCTGTTCGCGATGCACGAATTGAACAACGACTGGAATCGCGCCTACAAGAAATCTGCCCGTATCGTAGGCGACGTAATCGGCAAATACCACCCGCATGGTGACCAGTCAGTCTATGACACGATCGTGCGGATGGCGCAGGATTTTTCCATGCGCCACATGCTGGTGGACGGTCAGGGCAACTTTGGCTCGGTCGACGGCGACAACGCCGCTGCGATGCGCTACACCGAAATTCGGCTGGCCAAGATCACGCACGAAATGCTGGCTGACATCGATAAGGAGACCGTCGACTTCGGGCCCAACTACGATGGCTCGGAAAAAGAGCCTCTGGTATTGCCAAGCAAATTGCCCAATTTGCTGGTCAACGGGTCCGGCGGCATTGCAGTTGGCATGGCCACCAATATCCCGCCGCACAATCTGAACGAGGTCGTTGATGCATGCCTGCATATGCTGCGGCACCCCGACACGTCGGTCGACGACCTGATGGAGATCATCCCGGCGCCTGATTTCCCGACAGGCGGCATCATCTACGGCATCAACGGAGTGCGTGACGGCTACCGCACTGGCCGCGGTCGGGTCGTGATGCGCGCCAAATGCCATTTCGAAGACATCGATAAAGGCCAGCGCCAAGCGATCATCGTCGATGAGTTGCCCTATCAGGTCAACAAGAAGACGCTGCAAGAGCGCATGGCCGACCTGGTGCACGAAAAGAAGATTGAAGGCATCAGCCATATCCAGGACGAGAGCGACAAATCCGGAATGCGACTGGTGATTGAACTCAAGCGCGGCGAAGTGCCTGAGGTGGTGCTGAACAACCTGTACAAGCAGACCCAGTTGCAGGACACCTTTGGCATCAACATGGTGGCCTTGATCAATGGCCAGCCCAAACTGTGCAATTTGAAGGACCTGATCGAGGTGTTCCTGGAGCACCGGCGCGAAGTCGTGACCCGTCGCACTGTATATACGCTGCGCAAGGCACGCGAACGCGGGCATGTGCTCGAAGGTCTGGCCGTTGCGCTGGCCAACATCGACGATTTCATCGCCATCATCCGCAATGCGCCGACGCCGCCGGTAGCCAAGGCCGAGTTGATGGCCAAGCCATGGGACAGCAAACTGGTGCGCGAAATGCTGACCCGCAGCCGCGCGGACGGCGGTGTCGTCAACGCGGACGACTACCGTCCGGATGGACTCGATATGTCCTACGGCATGGGCGCCGACGGCCTGTACCGCCTCAGCGACACGCAGGCCCAGGAAATCCTGCAGATGCGCCTGCAACGTCTGACCGGACTGGAGCAGGACAAGATCGTTTCCGAGTACAAGGACGTGATGTCCGAAATTGAAGACCTGCTCGACATTCTGGCCAAGCCCGAACGTGTCTCGACCATCATCATCGACGAACTCGGCCACATCAAGCAGGAGTTTGGACAAGGCAAGACCGGCGCGCGACGCAGCCAGATCGAACACAGTTCTTACGATCTCAACACCGAGGACCTGATTACCCCAACCGACATGGTGGTCACCCTCAGCCATAGCGGTTATGTCAAGAGCCAACCCCTGTCTGAATATCGGGCGCAAAAGCGCGGCGGCCGTGGCAAGCAGGCGACCGCGACCAAGCAAGACGACTGGGTTGACCAGCTGTTCATCGCCAACACCCATGACTACATACTGTGTTTTTCGAATCGCGGTCGCCTGTACTGGCTCAAGGTCTGGGAAGTACCACAAGGATCGCGCGGATCGCGCGGCCGACCAATAGTCAACATGTTCCCGCTGCAAGAAGGCGAAAAGATTACCGTGGTATTGCCGCTTACCGGCGACAAGCGCAGCTTTCCTTCTGACCAGTACGTATTCATGGCCACCAGTATGGGAACAGTCAAGAAGACCGCATTGGACGAATTCAGCAATCCACGCAAGGCAGGGATCATCGCGGTCGATCTGGACGCAGGCGATTATCTGATTGGCGCTGCGCTGACCGATGGCGCCCACGACGTGATGCTGTTCTCCGACGGTGGCAAGGCGGTGCGCTTTGACGAGAACGACGTGCGCCCCATGGGTCGCACGGCCCGTGGCGTGCGCGGCATGTCGCTGGACGACGGCCAAAGCGTGATTGCCATGCTGGTTGCCGAGGATGAGCAGCAATCCGTGCTCACCGCGACTGAAAACGGTTATGGCAAACGCACCAGCATCACCGAGTACACCCGACACGGGCGTGGGACCAAAGGCATGATTGCCATCCAGCAAAGCGAGCGCAATGGCCGAGTTGTCGCAGCTACGCTGGTGCACGCGGATGACGAGATCATGCTGATCACCGACACCGGCGTGCTGGTTCGCACCCGCGTGAGCGAGATTCGTGAAATGGGACGCGCCACCCAGGGCGTGACGCTGATCGGACTGGACGACGGCTCTCAACTCAGCGGCTTGCAGCGCCTGGTCGAAAATGATGCTGCGGACGCCGAGATTGACGTCAACGGCGATGCAACTGATGCCGAAGGCAGTGGCGAAGCGACCTGATGCGTCGTGCCGGGTTGCGAGCAGCCTCGCCGCACATCAATGACCCGGCCTGACTGACCAACAAATCCTGATGCAGCGCCCCTACAACTTTTCGGCCGGCCCGGCCGCAATGCCTCAGGAAGTACTGGAACGTGCCGCCCGGGAAATGCTGGATTGGCCAGATGCCGCAGGAAGGCATTCGGGAATGAGCGTGATGGAGATGAGCCACCGCGGCAAGGAGTTCATTTCCATCTACGAGGCAGCTGAGGCTACGCTGCGCGCACTGCTGGCAGTGCCCGCGCACTTTCGCATTCTGTTCATGCAAGGCGGTGGTCTGGCCGAAAACGCCATCGTTCCGCTGAACCTGGCAGCGCGCGGCAGTGGAGCCGGCGCAAGCGGCGTAGCCAACTTCGTCATTACGGGCGCGTGGAGCAAGAAATCTTGCCAAGAAGCGGGCAAGTATTGCGACGCCAAGGTTGCGGCCAGCAATCAATCTGAGGGGAAAACCTCGATACCGGATGCCCGCAACTGGCAACTCGACACCCGCGCCGCCTACGTACACCTGTGCAGCAATGAGACCATTGACGGTGTCGAATTCCAGAGCCTGCCGGATTTGGCGGCGCTCGGATGCGACGCTCCCCTGGTGATCGACTTTTCCTCCCACGTGGCGTCTCGACCAGTCGAGTGGTCCCGCGTCGGCCTGGCATTTGCAGGCGCGCAAAAGAATCTGGGCCCGGCAGGCTTGACCGTCGTTATCGTGCGGGACGATCTGATTGGCCACGCGATGCCGATTTGCCCTAGCGCTTTCGACTACAAGCTGGTCAACAACAACCAGTCCATGTTCAATACACCACCGACTTACGCGATCTATCTGGCCGGCCTGGTGTTTCAATGGATCAAGAAACAAGGTGGAGTCGAGGCACTGGAACGACACAATATTGCCAAGGCAAAACTGTTGTATGGTGCGATCGACGGGTCGCAACTGTATGAGAACCGGGTCGACCCGGCCTGCCGCTCGCGCATGAACGTTCCATTCTTCTTGAAAGACGCGTCCCGCAACGACGCATTCCTGTCGGGCGCGAAAGAGCGGGGGCTTTTGTCCCTCAAAGGGCATAAATCCATCGGCGGGATGCGGGCCAGCATGTACAACGCGATGCCTCTTGCCGGTGTGCAGGCGCTGGTGGAGTACATGCGAGAATTTGAGCGATCCGGCGCCTGATCGCGCGACAGACAACCAAAATCAATTGCATGACCAGATCACTTGAGCAACTGCGGACCGAGATCGATGCGGTGGATATCGATCTGCTGGCACTGCTCAACCGGCGCGCAGCGTTGGCGCTGGAAGTGGGCGACATCAAGCGCGTGGAAGGCTCTGCGGTGTTTCGGCCCGAGCGCGAAGCCCAGGTAATCCGTAGCTTGCAACAAGGTAACGCTGGTCCACTTACGGCTGATGGAATCAACCATGTGTGGCGCGAGATCATGTCGGCCTGCCGCGCACTGGAAGCGCGCCAGCGTGTGGCCTACCTGGGCCCGACTGGCACATTCAGCGAGCAGGCTGCGCTGAAATTTTTCGGCGCCAGCATCGACCATGTGCCCTGCGCAAGTTTCGACGAGGTATTTCACGCAACCACCTCGGGAAGAGCCGACTTCGGCGTAGTGCCGGTTGAGAACAACACTGAAGGCGTTGTGGCTCGGTCGCTGGATCTGCTACTGCATTCGCCCTTGCATATTGTTGGCGAAGTGAGCCTGCTGGTGCGCCACCATCTTTTGCGCCAGCACGACTCGATGGATGGCATCGAGGTTGTCCTGGCCCATCCACAGGCGCTGGCACAGTGTCACCAATGGCTTGACGCGCATCTTCCCAAGGCCGAGCGGCGTGCTGCGGCCAGCAATGCGGAAGGTGCCCGTCTGGCGGCAGGCAACGCCAGTTGGGCCAGCATTGCCGGCGAACGGGCGGCCAGCGAATTTGGCCTGCACACGCTGGCAAGTGCGATTCAGGACGAGGCACACAACCGCACCCGGTTCAATGTCGTCTGCCAGCCCAAGACGATGGCGGCACCGCCCGCCAGCGGCAATGACCGCGTCAGCCTGGTGGTATCCGTGCCCAATCAACCAGGCGCCGTGCACGACCTGCTGGTTCCGCTGAAACGCCACGGCGTCTCGATGACGCGGTTCGAATCGCGGCCGGCACGCTCTGGACAATGGGACTACTATTTTTATATCGATCTGCAAGGCCATCCGGCCCAGGACAATATCGCGGCGGCACTCCAAGACCTCAAGCCTTTGTGCGCTTTCTACAAGGTGTTGGGGGTTTACCCGACCGCGGATCAATGACGGCAAGGCCGGGACCAACACATGTTTGAGCAACTCGGATTGATCGGCTGCGGCCTAATGGGCGGATCTTTTGCATTGGCGCTCAAGCGCGCCGGCCTGGTCAAGCGGGTTGTTGGCTACAGCAAGTCGCCATCGACGACCGAGCGCGCACGGCAGCTTGGCGTGATCGATGTCGAGGCCCCCTCTGCCTTGCTCGCGGTCTCGGGCGCCGATATCGTGTTGCTGGCCGTGCCAGTGGCCTCGACTGAGACGACGTTCAAGGCAATCAAACACCTGGTCACTGCGGAGACGCTGGTCATGGATGTTGGCTCCACCAAGCGGGAGGTTGTGGACGCTGCGCGCCGATCCCTGCGCGAACATATCAGCTGTTTCGTGCCCGCTCATCCGATTGCCGGCAAGGAACTATCGGGCGTGGACAACGCGGACGCCGACCTCTTCTCAGGTCGCCAGGTGATATTGACGCCGATTGAGCGCACCAGTGCCGCGCATGTGCAAAAAGCGGTCGATGTCTGGGCGGCGCTGGGTTGCAAGGTGGTGAAGATGACGCCCGAAGCCCATGACGCCGCTTTCGCGGCAGTCAGCCATCTGCCGCATTTGATCGCGTTTGCGATGATGAACTCCATCGTCGGGCAACCCCTGGGACGGGACTTTCTTTCGCTGGCCGGGCCGGGATTTCGCGACTTCAGTCGTATCGCGGCGTCCGAACCTTCGATGTGGCGCGACGTGATCATGTCCAATCGCGAGGAATTGCTCGCGCAGTCAAAGACGTTCCAGCGCAATCTGCAGGCAATGGAGTTGATGATTTCCAATGGCAATGAGGATGCGCTGCTAGAGCAAATCGAGAATGCCAGCGCTGCCAGGGCCAACTGGAGCATGGCCAAGCAGCAGAAATAATGTTCTCCACTGCATTTCTGGATCTGCCGGCACTGGAGACGGCTGGTGGGCAGGTGACGCTGCCTGGCTCCAAGAGCATCTCCAATCGCGTACTGCTGCTGTCTGCCTTGTGCGAAGGTCAAACCGTTCTGCACGACCTGCTCGACTCCGACGACACACGGGTGATGTTGCAGGCGTTACGCACTCTGGGATGCAGCGTCAAGCAAGATGGCATGCGCACCGTCATTGGCGGCATGGGTGGGCAACTATCAGTCAAGAAGGCCGATCTTTTCCTGGGCAATGCCGGCACCGCAATGCGGCCCTTGACCGCGGCACTTTCCTTACTCGGTGGCGAGTTCAATTTGCGTGGCGTTGCGCGCATGCATGAACGCCCGATTGGCGATCTGATCGATGCATTGCGTCAACTTGGCTGCCAGATCGACTACCTGGACAAGCCAGGCTATCCGCCATTGCGCATAGGCGCACCGAAGCTGGCGCTGGATCAGCCAATCGTTGTGCGTGGCGACGTATCGAGCCAGTTCCTGACCGCCCTTTTGATGGCCCTGCCCTTGGTGGCGCACCATGACATTGTGATTGCGGTGCAGGGCGAACTGATATCCAAACCGTATATCGCCATTACGTTGAACCTGCTGGATCGCTATGGTGTCACGGTACAAAGGGACGAATGGAGCCAATTCACCATACTCGCAGGAAGCCGCTTGCGTTCGCCGGGCGATCTCCATGTCGAGGCAGATGCCTCTTCGGCCAGCTATTTCATCGCGCTGGGGGCGATCGCGCGCGCCGGAAGCAGCCCGTTGCGCATCGATGGTGTAGGGGCAACGTCGATCCAGGGAGACATCCGATTTGTCGATGCTGCGCGCGCCATGGGAGCGCAGGTAAGCAGTGGCGCGAACTGGCTCGAAGTATCCGGACCATCAGCCGGAACCAATCAGCAATTGCAGGCAATTGATCTGGATTGCAACCATATTCCCGACGCCGCGATGACCCTGGCCGTGATGGCGCTGTATGCCAATGGCACCAGCACATTGCGCAACATCGCCAGTTGGCGGGTCAAGGAAACCGATCGGATCGCCGCCATGACGACCGAACTGCGCAAGTTTGGCGCCGTGATCGACGAGGGAGAAGACTTCATCCGGATCACACCGCCAGCGCATGCTTCGGATTGGCGCGCAGCCAGTGTCGACACCTATGACGATCACCGCATGGCGATGTGCCTGTCGTTGGCAGCCTTCAATCCGGCACGCCTGCCGGTGCGAATCCGCGATCCGCAATGTGTCGCCAAGACCTACCCGGATTATTTCGAGACCCTGTTCTCTGTCGTGCAGACACCCTTGAACAGGATTCCGGTAATTTGCATCGACGGACCGACGGCCTCGGGCAAGGGCACTCTGGCCGCCGAATTGGCGAAAGCGCTGGGCTACCAGTTTCTGGACTCCGGCGCGTTGTACCGCATTACCGCGCTGGCCGCGACCCGCGCCGGACTGTCGCTTGACTCAACGGGAGCATCCGCAATTGCGTCCCTGGTGGCGACCTTGAAGATCCGCTTTGACGCAGGACGCATCCTGCTGGGCGAGGAGAACGTCAGCGACCTGGTGCGCACCGAAGACATGGGCATGCAGGCATCCCGGGTGTCCGTCCTGCCCCAGGTGCGCGACGCCTTGATTGCATTGCAGCATTGCGCGCAGCGCCTGCCCGGACTGGTAGCCGATGGGCGCGACATGGGCACGGTCATTTTTCCTGGCGCGCAGCTCAAGGTGTTTTTGACCGCCAACGCCACCCGACGCGCGGAAAGGCGGCATAAACAATTGATTTCAAAGGGATTTTCAGCTACACTTTCCGCTCTTCGCGCAGACCTTGAGGCGCGTGATGCGCGCGATTCCAATCGCAGCACCGCGCCCTTGAAGCCCGCGCAAGATGCCAAACTGCTGGACAACTCCGAGTTGACCGTCCAAGAGTCGGTCAACCAGGTTTTGAATTGGTGGCAAGGCAAGCAGCCGTTTCGCGACGCCTAGGCAGCGCGAACAAAAACGCAGCAGCCCCGGCTGTTGCGGTGGTCCACATGACTCCCCTCGCGCCTCAATGGCGCACTGGTTGTGTGGTGGAAAAACTTAACCCGCGGTTCATCCGCAAACACCATGTCTGAATCATTTGCCGACTTATTTGAAGAATCGCTGAAGCGCTCCGAAACCCGCATTGGCGAGGTTGTCACCGCTGAAGTGGTGCGTATCGAACACAATTTCGTGGTCGTCAACGCCGGCCTCAAATCCGAAGCCTATGTGCCCCTGACCGAGTTCAAGAGCGACAAGGGCGAATTAGAAGTGCAAGTTGGCGAGTTCGTATCAGTAGCCATTGTTGCGATGGAAAACGGATATGGCGACACCATCGTCAGCCGCGACACTGCCAAACGCCTGGCGTCCTGGATGTCGCTCGAGAAATCACTTGAGTCCGGCGAGTTCGTCACCGGCACGACCAGCGGCAAAGTCAAGGGCGGCCTTACTGTGCTGGTCAATGGCATTCGCGCATTCCTGCCAGGTTCCCTGGTCGACACACGTCCGACCAAGGACCTGACGCCGTACGAAAATAAGACCCTGGAATTCAAGGTCATCAAGCTCGACCGCAAGCGCAACAACGTCGTGTTGTCGCGCCGTGCCGTGGTCGAAGCCAGCATGGGCGAAGAGCGCGCCAAGTTGATGGCCACCCTGAAAGAAGGCGCCATCGTCAGCGGCGTTGTCAAGAACATCACCGAATACGGCGCCTTTGTCGACCTGGGCGGCATCGACGGCCTTTTGCACATCACCGACATGGCCTGGCGCCGTGTGCGTCACCCGAGCGAAGTGGTGACCGCTGGCCAGGAGTTGATGGCAAAGATCCTGAAGTTCGACACCGAAAAGAACCGTGTCTCGCTGGGCCTCAAGCAGTTGGGCGACGATCCATGGATGGGCGTGAACCGCCGCTATCCGCAGGGCACGCGCATGTTCGGCAAGATCACCAACATCGCCGACTACGGCGCATTCGTCGAACTCGAGCCCGGCATCGAAGGCCTGGTGCACGTATCCGAAATGGACTGGACCAACAAGAACGTCGCGCCAAGCAAGATCGTCACGCTGGGTGACGAGGTCGAGGTCATGGTGCTGGAGATCGACGAAGACAAGCGCCGCATCAGCCTGGGCATGAAGCAGTGCAAGGCCAATCCGTGGCAGGAATTCGCGCAAAACACCAAGCGCGGCGACCGCGTCAAGGGCCCGATCAAGTCGATCACCGACTTTGGCGTGTTCGTGGGCCTGGCTGCCGGCATCGACGGCCTGGTACATCTGTCCGACCTGAGCTGGAACGAGCCGGGCGAAGCCGCCGTGCGCAACTACAAGAAGGGCCAGGAAGTTGAAGCTCTGGTGCTGGCAGTGGATGTGGACCGCGAGCGCATCTCGCTGGGTATCAAGCAACTTGATTCGGATCCGTTCACCACCTTCGTGTCGGTCAACGACAAGGGCCAGATCGTCACCGGAAAAGTCAAGACTGTCGACCCCAAAGGCGCAGAGATCGACCTGGGCAACGACATCATTGCCTATCTGCGGGCTTCCGAGATCAGCCGCGATCGTGTGGAAGACGCGCGCAACGTGCTCAAGGAAGGTGACGAAGTCACCGCTGTGGTGGTCAACGTGGATCGCAAGACCCGCAACATCCAATTGTCGATCAAAGCCAAGGATGCAGTGGATCAGCATGAAGCCATGGCCAATCTGAGCCAGGGCTCGCAACGCGAGAACGCAGGCACGACGAGCCTGGGTGCCTTGTTGCGCGCCAAACTGGACAACAACTGATCCTGTTGTGTCGCATGACTGCCGGCGCGCGACTGTGGGTTGCGCGCCGGTAGTCCGGCAGCCAGATTCCAAACCATGACCCGATCAGACCTCGTTGAACAGTTGGCTGGTCGTTTCAGCCAGCTTACCCACCGCGACGCCGAGTTTGCGGTAAAGGCCATCCTTGACGCGATGAACGACGCGCTGGTGGCGGGTCATCGCATTGAAATCAGAGGTTTTGGCAGTTTTTCAATCAATCGCCGCCCCCCGCGCATGGGGCGCAATCCGCGCAGTGGCGAAAGCGTCGCAATACCCGAGAAGCGGGTTCCCCACTTCAAACCGGGAAAAGCATTGCGTGAATCGGTTGATCGCCGCTCGGCAGATAACCTGGCACCCGGTCGCGTCGACAAGCGTCGCGCCTAGGCGCACTTCTTGGCCTTGCCTGCGGCCTTGCCAAAAGGCATCCGCGCATCCCACGGGTATCCGTTTTCGAAGCGGCCCCTTAGAATCCAAACGCATGAAGAACACAGTCCGGCTGCTCAAATGGATACTCAAGGCATTCGTCTTTTTCACGCTGTTTGCGTTTGCCTTGAACAACCAGCACGATGCCAGTCTGCATCTGTTTTTTGGCCACCAGTGGCGCAGCCCGATGGTGCTCATCGTTCTGGCGGCGTTCGCCATCGGATTGATTGTCGGCGTCTTGGGCATGGCGCCGTGGCGCTGGAAACGCACTGAACCGGCCCAACGCGAACGGCTAAGCGCAAAGCTCGCTCCCACAGCTGAGTCGGCAACACCGCCCGTAGCGCCGCATGGACTTTGACATCAGCTGGCTGCTGCTGAGCCTGCCGGTCGCATTCATTCTTGGTTGGGCAGCGTCGCGCTTTGACTTGCGCCAGCTGCGCATGGAAAACCGCCGCGCACCCAAGGCCTATTTTCGCGGCCTCAATTTCCTGCTCAACGAACAACAGGACCAGGCCATTGATGCCTTCATCGAGGCCGTCCAGAACGACCCTGACACGTCAGAACTGCATTTCGCGCTGGGAAACCTGTTTCGCCGGCGCGGCGAGTATGAGCGCGCAGTGCGCGTGCACCAGCATCTGCTGTCGCGTGGGGACCTGACAAGCAAGGACAGGCATCGGGCCCAGCATGCGCTGGCCCTGGACTACCTGCGCGCCGGCCTGCTCGACCGCGCCGAGGAGGCCCTGCTCAAACTCGAGGGCACGCCCTTCGAGTCGGAGGCTCGCCTGGCACTGCTGGCCAACTACGAACGCTCGCGCGACTGGGTTCATGCAGCCGATGTGGCGCAGCGCCTGGAAGATGCCGAGCATGGCAGCTTCACCGCCCGGCTGGCGCACTACCTGTGCGAACAAAGCGCTGCGCACCTGGCAGCGCATGAAACGGAGGCCGCGCAAAAACTGCTGGAGCAGGCGATCAGCAATGCGCCCAATGCTGCGCGACCGCGCATGGAACTGGCCAAGCTACTTGCCCAACGTGGCGATGCGGCACAGGCGCTGCGCACCCTTGAGGCCATCTACGAAAGCGCGCCGGCCGCAGTGCCCTTGATAGCCGGGCAAATGGCCCAATTGGGTATCGCCAACAACCAGGCGCACCAGGTTCTGGCGCGCATGCAATCCTACTACGCAGAATCACCCTGCATTGACTGCATGGAGGCGATCGTCACGCTTGAGGCGCATCTGGGAGCTGCGCCCGCGCAATCGCGACAGTGGTATTTGCGCCATCTCGAAAAAGAGCCCTCGTTGGTGGCTGCAGCGCGCTGGTATGCCGGCCAGCCGGCCGATCACGACAGCGCTCAGCCGCTGGTGCGCCGAGCCCTTGAACATGCAACCAAGCCGCTGACACGCTACCGTTGCGCCGCCTGCGGCTTCGAGGCCAAGCAACACTTCTGGCAGTGCCCAGGTTGCCAGGCATGGGACAGCTATCCCGCGCGCAGGGTCGAAGAATTGTGATTTTTCGGCTCTACTGACGCAAGCACAGACGCGATTCCAATGGCTGGACGCAAGCCAGGACGCGGCCGCAAATGACACCCAAACGGCAATGCGGCCTGACGCTGGCGTCAGAGCCCCAACAGCTTCTTCGCGTCGCCCAGTGCCTTCATCGATTCGGCGTGCTTGCCTTCCTTGTGCATCTTCTCGCCGTCGGCACGCAAGGTCTTGACCTTGCTCATGTCGGCCTCAGCCAGCATGGGACTGGTGGCCAGCTTGGCGTCTATCGCCTTCATCTCGTTGGGACAGCCATGCGCAAAGGCGGCAGCGGACATGAATAGCAAGGGCAGCAATAGCAGTTTCTTTGACATGTTGAATCCAGTATTGACGCCAGCAAATGCCGGCCAGCAAATTCTAGGCCCCGGACCTCCGATCCCGCAACGCAATTCAGGGCAGTGCATGCCCTGACGCCGTCGTTCCAACTCCTTGCACTGCGCAATTTGACAGTCGCCGGCATGGCTGCATACTGGAGCCTGCCGGGCGAACCACCTGCCCCGCATCAATCCTGTCGAAGTCGCGAACGGAACACGCCATGAATACGATACGAGCAGCCATCACCCAAACCGACTGGACCGGCGACAAGGAGTCGATGATCGCCAAGCATGAGAAGTTCGCGCGCGACGCGGCGGCCCAGGGCGCGGGCATCATCTGCTTCCAGGAGCTTTTCTACGGACCGTACTTCGGGATCATCGAAGACGCCAAGTACTACGCTTACGCCGAATCGATCCCCGGCCCGACGGTGGAACGGTTTCAGAAACTTGCGGCCGACTTGAATCTGGTGATCGTGCTGCCGATCTACGAAGAGGAGATGCCCGGCCTGTACTACAACACCGCCGCCGTGATCGACGCCGACGGCAAATTACTGGGCAAGTACCGCAAGCACCATATTCCCAACCTGCCGCAGTTCTGGGAGAAGTTCTACTTCCGTCCGGGCACGCTGGGCTACCCCGTGTTCGATACCGCGGTGGGCCGGATCGGCGTCTACATCTGTTATGACCGGCACTTCCCGGAAGGCTGGCGTGAACTCGGTCTGGCCGGCGCCACCGTCGTGTTCAATCCCTCGGCTACCAAACCAGGTCTGTCCAACCGACTGTGGGAGTTGGAACAGCCCGCCGCGGCCGCGGCCAACCAGTACTTCATCGCAGCCAACAATCGCATCGGGAACGAAAGCGCTGAATTTGGCGACAAGGCTGTAACCTTTTACGGCTCGAGCTATTTTGTCGATCCACGTGGAAACTATGTCGGTGCCGTCGCCAGCACCGACCAGAGCGAACTGGTGATTCGCGACCTGGACATGGAGGTGCTGCGCGAGGTGCGCAACGCCTGGCAGTTCTACCGTGACCGGCGACCAGAAACCTACAAGCGCACGGTCGAACGCTGACAGGCGCAGGCACTGGCAAGCCCTGCCCCATCGCCGCCCTGCTCCTTGCGCGGGATGGCGAGCGCCCGCGGCGTTTGGTCCCGGGCCTTGCATCGGGCTTTCTCATTCCTTTGGCGGATGGCGCATCGCCGCAATCGGGTCCGGTGAACCTATCGTTCAGTCGTGGCCATCGATGATCGGTGCAGCCACGCATTCATCCCTCTGTCATGCCAAAGGAATCACCATGTTCAAGCACATCCTGACCATCATCGCCCTGCTGTCGGCTTCGGCGAGTTTCGCCGCCGTCGACGTGAACCAGGCCGGCGCCGCCGAACTCGACGGCATCAAGGGCATCGGCCCTGCCATGTCCTCTCGCATCCTGGACGAACGCAAGAAAGGCAATTTCAAGGACTGGACCGACCTCATCGCCCGCATCAAGGGCGTCGGTCCGAGCAACGCAGCCAAGTACTCGGCCGAAGGGCTGACAGTTGGCGGCGCCACATACAAGATCGGCGCGACACAGATGGACGCGAAGCCTGCCACCACGAGCGCCAAAAAATAACCCCGGCCGGGATGGCGACAGGGTTTGTCGGGTGAAATTTTCCTGTCAGACTCGCATCAGCTGCGTTCAAACAGAGTTTCAATACCTTGCCGGCTACTCAAGCCGGGTTGGACGGCCCGACCAGGGCCATCAGATCGGTCACGCCGACATCGACGCCCGCCTGCATCATCAGCGTAGTCACCTGGCCCCGGTGATGCGTCTGATGGTTGAAAAAGTGCGACAAGGCCTGCCAGGCCGGATGCTCGCGCAGCACACCCTTGGTATTGCTGTAGCGCATGGGGTAGCCGGGAAAGCCCTGTGGCATCTCGGCCAGCCACTGAGAAATCGCGTCGTCCAGTTGCAAGCGTTTGGCACGCAGATCGGCCCAGTTGTCAAACACCACCTGGTCCAGCCCATGCCCGTCGGCCAGGTCCAGCACCGCACTTGTCAGAGTCGACGCATCAAAACCATTGTCCAGGCCGCACTGACGCAGCCGCTTGAGCCAGATCTGGTCGGCGACGATCAGATGATTGAGCGTGCGATGGATGGAGCCGAAGAACGCGCCACGATCGCGCTTGCGATCGGAGTCTTCAAGCCGGTCCGCTGCGGCGAACAGCTGGCCGTTGAACCATGCGTTGTAGCGCGCCATCCAGCGGTAGTGTTCCAGCATGTCGGGTTCCATGCATCTTGCCCTTTCTGGTTCTCATTCTGGCCTTGGCGACGCGCATTCGTCAATGGGGCGCGCCAAATCCGCCGCCGCCCGGCGTATGGATTTCGAAGATGTCGCCCGGCGCCATTTCGGCCTGGCCGATATGCTCCAGTTGCTCGATCGACCCGTCGACCCGGACTACCCGGTTGATACCGACCGCCCCCGGTTTCCCGCCCGCCGCACCAAACGGCGCCACCTTGCGCGCGTTGGACAGGATGCTGGCCGTCATGGCTTCCAGGAAGCGGATGCGCCGCACACCACCGTCGCCCCCATGCCAGCGCCCGGCGCCACCCGAGCCGTGACGGATCTCATAACTTTCCAGGCGCACCGGAAAACGGAACTCGAGCACTTCGGGGTCGGTCAGACGCGAATTGGTCATATGGGTTTGCACCACGCTGGTTCCGTTGAACCCGTCCAGCAGTTTTCCGTCGGCGTCGAATCGGCCACCTGCTGGCGATCCGCCGGAGATTGTTTCGTAGTACTGGTGGCGCCCATTGCCGAAGGTGAAGTTGTTCATCGTGCACTGGCTGGCAGCCAGCACGCCGAGCGCGCCATATAGCGCGTTGGTCACACACGTCGAGGTCTCGACATTGCCGGCAACGACCGAAGCTGGCGGATGGGGATTGAGCATCGATCCGTCTGGAATGATCACCTGCAGAGGCTTGAGGCAACCGGCATTGAGCGGGATGTCGTCATCCACCAGGGTGCGAAACACATACAGGACAGCAGCCATGCAAACCGCAGTAGGCGCGTTGAAATTATTGGTCTGCTGGGCCGAGGTTCCGCTGAAGTCGACCACCGCGCTGCGATTGACAGCGTCCACTCGTATCGCCACCTGGATCCGGGCACCGTTGTCCAGTGGCAGGGTAAAGCTGCCGTCCTTGAGCCGGGTGATGACACGGCGCACCGATTCCTCGGCGTTGTCCTGCACATGGACCATATAGGCCTGCACTACATCCAGGCCGAACTGCTCGACCATCTTGCGCAGTTCCTGCTGGCCTTTCTCGTTGGCCGCAATCTGCGCCTTCAGATCGGCCATGTTCTGTTGCGGATTGCGCGAGGGGTAGGCACCGCTTTGCAATAGCGCAATCATCTCGACTTCGCGCAGAACGCCACGATCGACCAGCTTGACGTTGTTGATCTGCACGCCCTCCTCTTCAATCCGGGTCGAGAACGGCGGCATCGATCCGGGCGAGGTACCGCCAACATCGGCATGGTGGCCGCGCGAGCCGACATAGAAGGTCGCCGCGCCGTCCAGATACACCGGCGTAATCACCGTGATGTCGGGCAGGTGGGTGCCGCCATGGTAGGGGTCGTTGAGCACGAATACGTCGCCATCGGCCATGGTGGTGGCGTTCTCGCGGATCACCGTCTTGATGCTCTCGCCCATCGAGCCCAGATGCACCGGCATATGCGGCGCGTTGGCGATCAGGTCGCCCGCGGCATTGAACAAGGCGCAGCTGAAATCCAGCCGCTCCTTGATGTTGACCGAATAAGCCGTGTTTTGCAGCTGCAAGCCCATCTGCTCGGCAATGTTCATGAACAGGTTGTTGAACACCTCCAGCAGCACCGGGTCGACCGTCGTGCCGGCCGCAAAGACCGAGGTGCGCGGCGTGACGCGATCGAGCACCAGATGGTCCAGTTCGGTCAACTGCGCCTGCCAACCCGGCTCGACCACGGTGGTTGCATTGGCCTCGGCGATGATCGCCGGCCCGGCGATCACATCGCCGCTGCGCAGGTCTTCGCGCACCACCAGCGCAGCATCGTGCCACTGCCCGCTCGAATACATGCGCACCGTCTCGCGACGCGGCAACTCGCGCGGCGCATGCATGGTGTGGCGCGGCTCAGCCGGCGCGTCGCCGGGGATCACCGCCTCCACCGACACGGCCTCGACGACCATGCCCTTGCCTTGCATCAGGAATGCGAAGCGCTGCCGATAGGCCGTCTCGAAGCCTGCCGCGAGCTGGGCGACCAATGCGCCGTCGTCCATCGAGCCGCGCGCAGGACATGCAATCACGAGCGCGGCGTCGCTGCCTTCATAGCGCACATGAACCCGGCGCGCTGTCAAGACAGAACCCTGGCTGACCTGCTGGCGCTGCAGCTCCGACTCGGCGTCACCGGCCAATCGGTCCAGCGTCGACAGGATCTGCGGCAAGGACTGTGCATCCAGCTTGCACTCGACGGCCTGCTCGCGAATCACGTTCTGGTCCGCCAGGCCCATGCCATAGGCACTGAGCACCCCGGCCAGCGGATGCACGAACACCTGTGTCATACCCAGCGCATCGGCCACCAGACAGGCATGCTGGCCGCCGGCGCCGCCGAAGCACTGCAGTGTGTAGCGCGTCACGTCATAGCCCCGCGCCACAGAGATTTTCTTGATCGCGTTGGCCATCTGCTGCACAGCGATGTTGACAAACCCCTCCGCGCTCGCCTCGGCGCCAAGCCCGGTGCGCCCGGCCATTTCCTCGAACTGGCTCTGCACGACCTCCAGGCTCAGCGCCTCGTTTGCCCTGGGGCCGAACACCTTGGGGAAATAGCGCGGCTGGATCTTGCCCAGCATCAGGTTGGCGTCGGTAACGGCCAGCGGGCCGCCGCGACGGTAACTGGCCGGTCCCGGATTGGCGCCGGCGCTGTCGGGCCCGACGCGAAAGCGCGCACCATCAAATGCCAGGATCGAACCGCCGCCGGCAGCCACCGTATGGATGCTCATCATCGGCGCGCGCATGCGCACGCCGGCCACCTGGGTTTCGAACTCGCGCTCGAACTCGCCGGCATAGTGCGACACATCGGTGGACGTTCCGCCCATATCAAAACCGATCACCTTCTTGTGGCCGCCAAGCGCTGCCGTGCGTGCCATGCCGACGATGCCGCCGGCCGGCCCGCTGAGGATCGCGTCCTTGCCCTGAAATGCGTGGGCGTCGGTCAGGCCGCCAGAGGACTGCATGAAGAACAGGCGCACACCGGGCATCTCCTGCGCAACCCGGTCTACATAGCGCGCCAGGATCGGCGACAGATAGGCATCGACCACGGTGGTATCACCCCGGCTGACGAACTTCATCATCGGGCTGGTTTCATGCGATGTGCTGATCTGGGTGAACCCGATCGCGCGCGCCATGGCCTTGGCAGCCAGTTCGTGTTCCGTGTACCGGTATCCGTGCATGAACACGATGGCCACCGTGCGCAAGCCCAGAGCGAACTGCGCCTGCAGGGCAAGCCGCAATGCGGCTTCATCGAGCGGCCGGACCAATTCACCATGGGCAGAAACTCGTTCGTCTGCTTCGACGACGGCCTGGTACAGCAGTTCCGGCAACACGATCTGTCGGTCGAACAGACGTGGCCGGTTTTGGTAGGCAATGCGCAAGGCATCGCGAAATCCCCGCGTCGTTACCAGCAAGGTCGGCTCGCCCTTGCGCTCGAGCAGGGCATTGGTCGCGACCGTCGTTCCCATCTTGACGCATTCGACGCGATCAGGCGTGACCGCCTCGTCGGGCCGCAGGCCCAGCAGGTGGCGAATGCCGGCAACCGCCGCGTCCTTGTACTGCTCGGGATTTTCCGACAACAGCTTGTGCGTGACCAGACTGCCATCGGGCTTGCGGCCCACGACATCGGTGAACGTGCCGCCGCGGTCGATCCAGAACTGCCAGCGCTTTGAGTCAAGGACGGTTGTCGTATCGTGCATGGATCAATTTCTCGTGTTGCGATGTCGAAGGTTCTATATCGGTAGTGTGCCGTGGCGCCAGGCACTCATTGCGAAGGCTATGGCAAAGCGCAGATTCATATGACGGCATGGGCAATGAAACTGGCCGCTCGGGCTCGGGGTAATCTCGGGGACTCTCCAACGGGATTTACGTCTATCCTATCCACACCGATCAACCACCTGACCACATGGAGCGTTCATGAAGCTGAAACTCGCCCTGCTGGCCGGCGCATTTTGCGCCGCCAGCCTCGTACAGGCACAAACCAAATGGGACCTGCCTGCCGCCTACCCGGCCACCAACTTTCACTCGGTCACTTTGACCGAATTTGCCAACGACGTCGACAAGGCCTCGGGTGGAAAACTCAAGATCACGGTGCATGCCGGCGCGTCATTGTTCAAGGCGCCAGAAATCAAGCGTGCAGTGCAAGGCGGTCAGGCGCAGGCCGGTGAGATTTTGCTGGCCAATTTTGCCAACGAATGGTCAATCTATGCCGCCGACGGCTTGCCATTTTTGGCCGACAGCTACGACGAAGCGATGAAGCTCTACAAGGCGCAAAAGCCGCTGCTCGAAAAGAAGCTCGCATCCGAGGGCATGATGCTGCTGTACTCGGTGCCATGGCCACCGCAAGGCATCTACAGCAAGAAGCCGCTCAACTCGGCGGCCGATCTCAAGGGCATCAAATGGCGCGCGTATAGCCCGGCCACGGCGCGCATCGCAGAACTGGTAGGCGCGCAGCCAGTGACGGTGCAGGCTGCCGAAGTGAGCCAGGCTTTTGCCACAGGAGTTGCCGAAAGCATGATGAGTTCGGGCTCGACCGGCGCCGATACCAAACTGTACGAACATGTCAAATACTGGTACGACACCCAGGCCTGGCTGCCCAAAGACGCGCTGATCGTCAACAAGAAGGCATTCGACGCGCTCGACAAGGCTACGCAGGACGTCGTGCTCAAGGCCGCCGCCGATGCCGAGGTGCGTGGCTGGGCTGCCAGCAAGAAAACCAACACCGATTCGCTGGAAAGGCTCAAGGCCGGCGGCATGCAGATCCTGCCCCCGTCCGCGGCATTGAAAGCCGACCTGAAAAAGGTTGGCGACACCATGCTGGCCGAGTGGCTGGCCAAGGCGGGCGACGAAGGCAAGGCGCTGGTCGACGCATTCAAGAAGCCCTGAGCTTCCAACACGCACTGATCGATCTTTGCCACACGGCCGCTGTTGTGAACGCGCCCGCGCTCGGCAGGCAGCACCACCGGCTTGACTGATGCGCAAACTGCTGGATGTCATCTACAACAGCGCCGCCGCCCTGGCGGCGCTTTTTCTGATCGGTGTGCTGGTCATGGTGCTGCTGTCCATCCTCGGACGACAGTTCAATTTTCATGTTCCCGGCACCGACGCCTACGCCGGCTACCTGATGGCCGCCAGCGGCTTCCTGGCGCTGGCGCATACGCTCAAGCACGGCGACCATATCCGGGTCACGCTGGTGATTGGTGCCCTGTCGGGGCGCTGGAAGCGCGCCATGGAACTATGGGCACTGGCATTTGCCAGCATGGTCGCCTGCATGTTTGCCTTCTACAGCTGCAAGCTGGCCTGGCAGTCGCATGTATTCAACGACATCTCCACCGCCAGCGATGCCACTCCGCTGTGGATGCCACAGATCGCCATGGCGCTGGGCACTGTCGTGCTGGCCATCGCCTTTGTCGACGAACTGGTGCTGGAGGCAAGGGGCCGGCGTGCCGCGGCCGGTGCGTCCGAAGCCAGGCATAACGAATGACGGCGACCTCTTGCCATGAATGATTTCGCCATCACCGCAACGCTGCTGGTCGCCCTGCTGCTGATCCTGGGCAGCGGCGTCTGGGTCGGTCTCACGTTGACCGGTGTGGCCTGGCTGGCCGTGACGCTGTTTTCCAGTCGGCCGGCTGGCGATGCGATGGCCGTCACGGTCTGGGGCTCCTCGTCGAGTTGGACTTTGACTGCACTGCCCTTGTTTGTGTGGATGGGCGAAATCCTGTTTCGAACCCGACTCAGTGCCGACATGTTCTCAGGGCTGTCGCCCTGGGTGCAGGCCCTGCCGGGCCGCCTGCTGCACACCAATGTGATCGGCTGCACCATCTTCGCCGCGGTGTCCGGCTCCAGCGCCGCCACCTGCGCCACCATCGGCAAGATGACCCTGCCAGAACTCGGTCGGCGTGGCTATCCGGAGCACATGGTGATCGGCACCCTGTCCGGCTCGGCCACGCTGGGCCTGCTGATTCCACCGTCGATCATCATGATCGTCTACGGCGTTGCGGCCGAAGTGTCCATTTCCAAGCTCTTCATTGCAGGCGTTATTCCCGGCATGCTGCTGGCGGCGCTGTTCTCGGGCTACATCATGTTCTGGGCGCTGCGCCATCCGCACCAGGTGCCGGCCGCGGACCGGAGCTACACCCTGCGTGAAAAGTTCGCCGCCTCGCGCAGCCTGATTCCGGTGGTGCTGTTGATCCTGTCGGTGCTGGGGTCGATCTACGCCGGCATCGCCACCGCCACGGAAGCGGCGTCGGTCGGCGTCGTCGGCGCCTTGGTAATCTCCGCCGTTCAGGGTTCGCTGAGCTGGGCCAGCTTTCGCGATTCGTTGATGGGCGCTACCCGCCTGTACTGCATGATCGCGCTGATCCTGGCCGGCGCATCCTTCCTGACCCTGGCCATGGGCTATGTCGGCCTGCCGCGCCACCTGGCCGAATGGATCGGCTCGCTGGGACTGTCCAAAGCCGAACTGATCTTCGCGCTGGCGCTGTTCTTCATCCTGCTGGGCTGCTTCCTGGACGGCATCTCGATGGTGGTGCTGACGATGGGCGTGCTGATGCCCACCGTCAACGCCGCCGGCATCGACCCGATCTGGTTCGGCATCTTCGTCGTGCTGGTGGTCGAAATGGCACAGATCACGCCGCCGGTCGGGTTCAACCTGTTCGTGCTGCAGGGCATGACGGGCAAGGAGCTGCCCTGGATCGCCAAGGTCACGTTGCCGATGTTCCTCTTGATGTGCGTGGCGGTGGCGCTGATCTACATCTTCCCAGGCATCGTGTCCTGGCTGCCGCAGCAGATGGGCCAATAGCCATCATCGGCCGATGCTGTCCGTCATCGCGATTTGTGTCGGCGCCAGCCTCGGGGCCCTGCTGCGCTGGGGCCTGGGCCTTTGGCTCAGCCCTGGCGCACTGATTCCCTGGGGCACGCTGGCCGCCAACCTGATCGGAGGTTATCTGGTCGGCCTTGCCATTGCCGTGTTCCAGGCCTTGCCCCAGCTCGACCCGGTGTGGCGACTGGCGCTGGTGACCGGGTTTCTGGGTGCATTGACGACTTTCTCCAGTTTTTCAGCCGAGGTCGTGGGCATGCTCGGGCAGCAGCGCTACCTGCTGGCCTTTGGCACGGCGGCGCTGCACCTGTTTGGATCGCTGCTGCTGACCATCGCCGGCATGCGTACGGCGGCGCTGTTGCTGGCGCAGCGCGCGTAATCGCGCGACTTGCGGCTGGAGCCGGATTCACACGCGGCGCTGCGCAAATGCCGCATGCTCGAATGCCGTATTGTCACGCGCTGCACAAACGAATACCATGAACTCGCGGCCCCTGCATCAGCGACGCTGACCCGGCAAATGACAAGCGCCCAACTGCGTGCAGATCAATCGCCGCGTCGCGACATCCACTCCAACGGAAGAACCATGCAAACCAAGAGACAAGGCTTCAACTTCCGGTCGTCGGTCACGAGGGCCCTGCTGGTCGGCGCCTTGCTAGGTATTTCGGGCGCCGCTTTGGCCAAAGATAAGTACAAGGACGAGGGGTTCTATGCGCCAGAGACGGTCGGTCGCTTTGGCATCGGTCACACCACCGTCATACTGACCGACCCGGCACGCAACCTCGACGGTTCCGCGCCGAGCGCGCCGACCGGCCGTCCGCTGTACCTGGATATCTGGTACCCGACCAGCGTCAAGACCAACGACCATATTCGCTACACCTGGAACAATCCGCTGTACAACCAGAATCCGGGCAACAGCGTGAACCCGGGCCTGCCTGACCTGCCGCCGTTGACGGCCTTGGGTGCCCGCTCGTACAACCCCGTCGCCGAGAAGGCGCCGCTGGCCATTGCATCGTTCCCGTTGTTGATCGCCTCGCACGGCAATCTGGTGGCATCGGCCAAGAACATGCCCGATACCCTGGAAACGCTGGCCAGCCACGGCTATGTCGTCGCGTCGATCGAACACACCGGCAACAGCGACGCGTACTACCAGGCCAGTTTCTTCAAATCGTATCTGCCTGCGGTGGCGATAGGCCCCAACCCGATCCTGGGCAGCAACATCGCGAGCCGCTCCAAGGACGTGCGATTCGTCATAAGCGCGATTCTGCAGGGTGCATTGGATAGCCAGACCGGCCAGCCGTTTGCGCAGCGTATCGACGCTGACGCGATCGGCGTACTCGGCTATTCGCTTGGCGGCATGACCAGTCTGGCGACGGTCGCCGGAATCGGCTCGGCCGGATTGCCGGCTGACAGCCGGGTCAAGGCCGCCTTGATGAGTGGCGGCTCCAACTACGGTCTGCAGATGCAGCCCGCTGACTACGCCAACGCCAAGGTGCCATTGCTGTTCCTGGGCAACGACACCGGAATCGCGTACAACAACTTCAACCTGTTTACCGGCAGCCCGAAAAAGTACCTGGCCGACATCGCCGGCATCGCACACCACACGGCGGGTTACCAATCAAGCTGGTGCCAGGACTTCCACAATTCGATGGTCACCATCGTGCCGGGCATCAATGCCCAGGTGTTCGGCAATCCCGGGGCGTTTGCCCGTTCCGACATCGCCAATTTCATCTTCGACTCGACGTTCTATTTCACCTACACCGGCTCGCGCCAGTCGGGCATCTACGATTACTGCAACGCTTCGGCATTCGACGGCATCAGCGACGCGCAGCTGCAATCTGTGTTCTTCGGACCGACGGACATTGTTGCTGTCAAGAACGAGTTGCTGCCACTGATGCCGCTTAAACCGGAAGTGTCGCTGGACGAGATAACCCGCCTGACGAACTGGTATGCGGTGTCGTTCTTCAACCGGACGCTCAAGGACGACGCACGCTACGACAAATACCTGGCGGACTCGACATCCAATCGCGCAAGGAATCCGCTGGTCGACGTCAGCGAAAGCTGCCTGGCGGAAAAGGACCGTCCGATCGATCTGTTGCCGGGCGACAAGATCAGTTTTGTTCCCCAGGGCAACTACGGCTACATGGTCAGCTTGCAGGCGGGCCAGCCCCTGTATGACAAGGGACCGACCAAATTGCGTGCGGGCGGCGATGCCAGCGTATACCTGAGCTATCCCGGCTTTTCCTTCTGGGTTCCCGGCATTGCCGAGCGGATCAGCACCTTGATCGTCAACGAGGATGGCGCGATCACATCGCGCACCGCGTCAGCTATCGGAGGCATCGACAACAACGGCTCGGCCTGGTACTCGCGCGGCCAGTTGCTGCTGGGCAATCGCCTCACGATCGCTGCGCTGATGAAGAACCTCAGCAGCGGGGCCTTCAGCGCGACCGATCGAGGCGTGTTCGGATATTTTGATGCAAGCAAGCAGCGCGTCATCGTTACCTATTGGAACGTACCGGCCATTGGCACGACGGCGCCCAACACCCTGCAGGTCGCGATCCATCAGGATGGCAAGATCGAGATCATCATCGGGGAACTGGCCGCCACCGGTGCCGCGGCTTCGCCGGCCTTGCTGGGCACCATCGGCTTAGCAACCGGCGAAACCAAGGCAAAGGACTTGCGCAAAGTCAAGCCGATCAGCTTTAGCCAGCTGCGTGGCAACAAGAATCCCACCTTCATGCGCGTGGATGCCAAACACGCGATCTACGAGCAGTTCCAGAGCGAGATCGGCGCGGGAGTAAATTGCGCGAATCGCAGGAATCTCGATCGCGACGATTAATTCTCGACTTGCCGGCTTGTGCCGGCCGTCGGAATCGGTGCCCGGCGTTCTCCCTGCGGCGCAGCGAGACTCCTTCACGAATTAATGCGGCAAACCGGTAGTCAATCGTGCGGTGGCCGCCGGCGTCCACATGCCAATGGCCAGCAAAGTGCATGCCGCTGCAGCATCCGCCATCATGGTGCACCAGCCGCCCGACCATTTCGTGTTGCCGCGCGGCATACGCAAACACCGCCGGCGCGTCACATAGGCAGCAGGTGTCAGTGCATCGGCGCAGGTTTCGGCGTCACTGCAATCAGGGCCCACGCCGACGCGCCAGCAAACCCGCCGTCAGGCACGCGCCGCGAGCGCACGCCGGCGTCGATCCGCCTTCGGAAGATCTGCTTGCGCCACCAGAGTGTCGGCACAGGCCTGCAACAGGTCCAATGAGGAGTCGAGCCGTTGCGCGTCCTGTGGCGCCAGCGCGGCGATCAGGCGCCGGTTGATGTCCACTGCCAGCGGCACCATCGTGTCGAAAAGCAGCTGCCCCTTGCCGGTCACGGTCAAGATCACCTCACGCCGGTTCCCGGGTTTTGGCTCGCGTGCCACGAGATGCTTGCCAACCAGCGACGTGATTGCCCGCGAGGTACGTGCCCGGTCCAACTGCATGCGCTCGGCCAGTTGCGAGGGCAATATGCCCTGCTCCTTCA
Source organism: Burkholderiaceae bacterium (assembly GCA_037968655.1). Classification (GTDB taxonomy): domain Bacteria; phylum Pseudomonadota; class Gammaproteobacteria; order Burkholderiales; family Burkholderiaceae_C; genus CAISIP01. The sequence continues at coordinate 46,476 of JBBKVW010000290.1, read as the reverse complement.
CCAGTACCGCCAGCACACGCCATTCGCGCCGGGTGATGCCAAAGCGGCCCTCGCACAGGCGTGTCACCATCCCGCCGGCCGTCGCCAGCAGACGGCTGATGCGCTGCAGCAGCAGATCGTCGACGGACCGGGAGGCAATCAGGCGTGGCATCGGGATTGAAGTCTGCTCGGTCATCAGAGTAAACACGCACAACGATTGATTTGAACAATTATCAGCTTGCGCCCTACAGTTGCGGCAAGCCCCGCGATGCGGGCCTACAGGAGACAAAGATGTTCACCCGAGTTCGATCCCTTGCACCCGTGGCCTTGCTCATTGCCGGCTGTATGCTGGCGCCCGGCTTACAGGCCCAGACCAAACCCCCGCTCAAGATCCTGGTCGGCTTTCCGCCCGGCGGTTCGGCCGACGCCATCGAGGCCAAAGGCATCAAGGTGGATTGAGCCATGAAAAGTACTGACAAGCGCCCCAACATCATCTTCATCGTCGCCGACGACCTGGGTTACGCCGACCTGGGTTGCTACGGTGGTCGCGCAGCGCCGTTCGGTGCGGTGTCGCCGGAACTCGACAAGCTGGCCGCCGCCGGCATGCTCTTCACAGAAGGCTATGCCAACTCACCGGTCTGCTCGCCAACCCGCTTCGCGCTGATGACGGCGCGCTACCAATACCGCCTGCGCGGCGCAGCCGAAGAACCGATCAGCAGCAGCACCAGGGGCAGCACGACGCTGGGCCTGCCGCCAGCGCATCCGACACTGCCGTCGCTTCTCAAGGCCCGGGGCTATCGCACCGCGTTGGTGGGCAAATGGCATCTGGGGTTTCTGCCGCATTTCGGTCCGCTGCGCTCGGGCTACGACGCGTTCTTTGGGCCCATGGCAGGCGGCGTCGACTATTTCACCCATTGCAACTCCTCCGGTGGCCACGACCTGTTTGTGGACGAGCAGGACCACCCGGAACCCGGCTATCTGACCGATCTGCTGACGCAGCGCGCGATTGACTTCATCGACCGATCGGCCCAGGGCGCCAAGGAAGAAAAGCCGTTCTTTCTCAGCCTGCACCACACCGCGCCCCACTGGCCCTGGGAAACCCGCGACGATGTCGACACGCCCACACCGATCAGCGAGAGCCTGTTCCACCTGGACGGCGGCAACGTCGCCACCTACCAGCGCATGATCCACCACATGGACGAAGGCATCGGCCAGATCGTCGCGGCGCTGCGCCGACATGGTCTGCTGGACAACACCTTGATCGTCTTTACCAGCGACAACGGCGGCGAGCGCTTCTCCGACAACTGGCCCCTGGTCGGCGGCAAGATGGACCTGACAGAGGGCGGCATCCGCGTGCCCTGGATCGCGCATTGGCCGGCCGGCATCGCGCCCGGCGGCGTGAGCGCGCAGCATTGCCTGACGATGGACTGGTCGGCCACGATGCTCGAGCTGGCCGGCGCCCCGCCACACCCGGACTATCTGCTGGACGGCGTATCGCTGGCGCCGGTGCTGCGCGACCCCTCCCACAGCTTTCGCCGTCCGATGCATTGGCGCATGAAGCATCGCGAACAGCGCGCGCTGCGCGACGGCAACTGGAAGTACCTGCGCGTCGACGGCATCGACTACCTGTTCAACGTTGCGGCCGACGCGCGTGAACGCGCCAACAAGGCCAAACGCGAGCCGGCCCGGCTGGCCGCCATGCGCGCCGACTGGGAAGCCTGGAACGCCAGCATGCCGGAGATACCGCCTGAGGCGTTGGTAAGCCTGGGGTACTCGCACAAGGACATGCCTCAGCGCTGACGCGGGACCGCCCCACACAACGCAATGTCAGCGTTTGCGCGATGATGTAAGCATGCCCGCCGCGCCCGCCAATCCGGCCCCCCAGCGCCTGTTCCTGCAGTCGTTCTGGAGCGCCGCTGGCGGCGACGACAGGGCGCTGGAGCAGGTGCAATTGACAGGCTCCGGCGATCTGCCCTCGGTATTTGCCGTCAGTGACTTCGCCGCTGCGTCCATCGCTGCGGCCGGACTAGCGGCAGCAACGCTGGCCCAGACCCTTGGCGCCACTGCGCAGGGCCATCGCATGGTCGAGGTCGACCGCCGCTTGGCATCGTTCTGGTTCGGCCTGTCGGTCCGCCCGCAGGGCTGGAAGCTGCCACCCATCTGGGACGCAGTGGCCGGCGACTATCGGGCCCGCGATGGCTGGATTCGACTGCACACCAATGCGCCGCACCATCGGGCAGCGGCGCTGAAGGTATTGCAAGTCGCGCCGAATCGCGCTGCAGTCACGCAAGCAGTTGCGCAATGCGATTGCGCCGAACTGGAATCTGCCGTCGTTGCCGCCGGCGGTTGCGCCGGCGCGATGCAGAGCTGGCAGCAATGGCAGCAACATCCGCAGGGACAGGCCGTGCTGGCCGAGCCGCTGCTGCACTGGCAAGCCGGTACGCGCGCCGCGCGGGCTGACTGGAACTTCGACCGGCAGCGCCCGCTCGCCGGCATCCGGGTGCTGGACATGACCCGTGTGCTGGCTGGACCGGTCGCAACCCGGCTGCTGGCCTGCCTGGGCGCACAGGTGCTGCGCATCGATCCGATCGGTTGGGACGAACCCGTGCTGGAACCCGAGGTCACGCTCGGCAAACGCTGCGCGCGGCTGGACTTGCGCCAGACGGGCGATCGCAGCCAGTGGGACGTCCTGCTGCAAGGCGCCGACATACTGGTGCACGGCTATCGCAGCGACGCACTGGAATCACTGGGTTTGGGCAGCGCGCGGCGCCAGCAGCTGCGACCCGGTTTGATCGATGTCTCGCTCGACGCCTACGGATTCACCGGGCCCTGGCGCACCCGGCGTGGCTTCGACAGCATCGTGCAGATGAGCATGGGCATTGCCGAGCAGGGCCAGCGCAGCGCCGGTGCCGACAAGCCGATTCCATTGCCGGTGCAGGCGCTCGACCATGCCACCGGCTACCTGATGGCCTGCGCTGCGCTGCGCGCGCTGCAGCGGCGTGCCGCCGACGGCCAGGGCAGCATCGTGCGCGCGTCGCTGGCGCGTACCGGCGCGCTGCTGATGGCAGGTGGAACAACTACGCACCAGGTCGCGCAGCCGCTGCGGACGGAATCATCCGCCGACTGGTCGACCGAGTCCGAATCCACGCCCTGGGGACCCGCACGCCGTGTGCAATGGCCTTTGCGCATCGACGGCATGCCGATGCAGTGGGACTCGCCAGCCGTGGCGCTGGGCAGCAGCCCGGCCAACTGGCAATAGGTCCGCCACGGGCCTGGGCGGCTGCAATGCTCTGGTGCGTCTGTCGCACAATGGCAGGTGCCGCTCGAATGCCCGTGACGGCCATCGATTACTGCAGCCGCTGCGCTACCACGATGCGCACAGATCAACATACCTCCGGGACCATCTCCCCATGACTGTTCAACTCAAGAAACGCGCCGCCGGCAATGCCATACCGATCACAGTGCTTGACCGGGCCAGCTACCAGGCGCTGGCGCCAACGCTGCCCCCGGTCACCGCGGCCTGGCTCCAGACCCTTGGCTTCGATGGCGCTGCCGACAGCCATGCGCTGCTGCCCGCGCCTGACGGCAGCTTGCAGCAGGTGTTCGCCGGCGTCACCCATGCGCTGGATCCGTTCGCATTGGCCGCATTGCCCCTGGCCCTGCCCGAAGGCCAATACCGCCTCGCCGACGACGCGCTGGCGCTGCCGGTGGAACTCGCGGCACTGGCTTGGACACTGGGTGGCTACAGTTTTGATCGCTACAAGCCGCGCAAGCGCGAACCAGCACAGCTGGTGCTGCCAGATGGCGCAGACGTCCAGCGCGCTTTGGCGCAGGCAAATGCCATCACGCTGGTACGCGATCTGGTCAACACGCCGGCGCAGGACATGGGCCCCTCGGAGCTGGCCAAGGCGGCGCAAGGCCTGGCCAAGCGCCATGGCGCAAAATTCACGCAGATACAGGGCGCGGATTTGCTGAAACAAAACTTCCCTGCCATCCATGCGGTCGGGCGCGCCAGCAGCCGGGCGCCGCGCCTGATCGAACTCAACTGGGGCAAACCAAAGCATCCGCGTTTGTCCATCGTCGGCAAGGGCGTGTGCTTTGACAGCGGCGGCCTGGACATCAAGGGCGCAGAAGGCATGCGATTGATGAAGAAGGACATGGGCGGCGCTGCCAACGCGCTGGCGCTGGCGGGCCTGGTGATGGAGCTCAAGTTGCCGGTGCGCCTGCAACTGCTGATTCCGGCGGTCGAGAACGCAATCTCCGGCGATGCCTACCGACCCGGCGACGTGATCCGCACCCGCAGCGGCTTGCAGATCGAAATCGGCAACACCGACGCCGAAGGCCGGGTCATCCTGTGTGACGCGCTGGCCTATGCCGCCGAGTCAAAGCCCGATCTCATCATCGACCTGGCCACGCTCACTGGCGCGGCGCGGGTTGCCCTGGGCCCGCAATTGCCGGCCCTGTTCTGCCGCCAGATCGCGGCAGCGCGGCAACTGGTCGACCTGGGCCTGCAACTCGAAGACCCGCTGTGGCATATGCCCCTGTGGACGCCCTACCGCAGCGGCATTGAAAGCGCGGTGGGCGACATCGTCAACACCGGCCGCAATGCCATGGCCGGCGCCATCAATGCGGCGCTGTTCCTGGAGCATTTCGTTGCGCCGCAGCAGGACTGGCTGCATATCGATCTGTTTGCATGGAACGACAGCGCGCGCGCCGGTCGGCCGGTGGGTGGCGAAGCGCAGACGATACGCACGCTGCTGGTGTATCTGGAGCAAAGATTTTCGCGACAGGACTGATCGATCAGGGAAGGTCCTGACGCGGCCTACACAGACTGAACAGTCGCCAGCAAGCGCATGTAATTGCCACCGATCAACTTGGCCACTTCGGCCTCGGCCAGCCCGCGTTGCGTCAAGCCGGCAACGAAGTACGGCAGATTGGCATAGGTGTCGAACACCGGCTTGTAATTGGCGTCCATGTCGGTGCCCAGGCAGACATGGTCGATGCCGGCAATCTCCACCAGCTCAAGCGCGCGGTCGACAAATCCGCGCATATCGCTGATGCCGATGCCGGCCGGCCAGGCGCCCACCACGCCACCGCCCCTGGCCACCACGCCACCGCCCCTGGCCACCACGGCCCGCGCCAGGTCGGTCGAAATGAAGCGCGGATGGCTGGTCTTGCCGTGCACATGCACATGCGAGGCGATGACCGGTTTCGATGACGCCTCGATCGCACCCAACGCGGTTGCCTCGGACGCATGTGCCACGTCGATCAGCATGCCCACTGCATTCATCGCGCGCACCACGGCAACACCCGCATCGGTCAGGCGCTTGTGCGTCGGTGTACCGGTGATGATGTCGCCCAGTTCATTGTTTCGGTAGTGCAGCAGCGTGATCGATCGCACGCCATCGGCATGGGCCTGGGCAACGCGTTCGGCGCGCCCTTCCAGAAAGTCGCCGCCCTCGACCGTCCACATCGCGCCCACCTTGCCAGTTGACTTGGCCGCGGCAACATCCGCCGGCTGGTGCACGGCTGCGACGAGGCCACGCTGCACCAGCGTCTGCATGCGGGCGATCTGGCGCTGATAGCTGGCCCAGGCCTCGCCTGGCTCGAAGGCACGCACCGCGGCCAGGCCCTCGCCCTGCAGGCCCAGGGCCTGGAAATCGGAAACCGCGGCGAATGCTGCTGCAGTCAGGCCGCCTGCACGCATGTCGGCAATCGTGGACTCTTCGAAACTACCCAGCTTGGCATACAGCCATACCAGCCCGGACAGGTTCCGGGCCCCGTCAACAAAGCTTCGGCCCGGATGGGCATGGGCATCAAAAGATGGATGGCGTGCCAGCAAAGCGCGGGCTGCGGCCAGCTGATCCGGCGTGACATCAAAGCCGATCGGTGCCGGCTTCGGCCGCGCAACCCAGTACGTACCGGCGCCAACGGCAAGCGCTGCGGCCGCAACGCCAGTCAATATCCGTCGGCGCGTCGGCTTGCGCATGCTCCACCCCCTGGCAATGGTTCAATTCGATTGCCGGATGGTAGCGCCTGAACGCGCGACCTTTCGGTGCGCGATCAGATGTGACGCGGAATCAGGCAGCCTGCAGGCCGGCCCGTTCGCGCATTGCCGGCTTGGCCGCGTCGGCTGTGCCGAACACGACCTCGCCCGAGAGCTGACCGCCCTCTTCAATCACCAATTTACCGTAGCGGATCTTGCCGGTAATCTTGCCAGTGGCATAAATCATCAGCTTGTCACGTACTGTCAGGTCGCCATCGAATCGACCGTGGATCTCGGCAATATCGACGCTGGCGGATCCCTTGAACGCGCCACATTCGGCAATCTGCATCAAGCGCGAATCCATCGTCGCTTCCACCGTGCCTTCGACAAACAGGGTATCGCAGTCGGTGATCTCAACCCCTTTGAGCTTGATGTTGGGCCCTACTGTCAACCTGCTGCCGCCATGTGGCGCTGGTGCCGGGGCCGTTGGTGCAACGGCATCTGCAGGCGGGGAATGGGGCGCCAAGGGCGCCGAAGCCGGCTGCACACCAACGGAACCGGGTTGGGCCAGGGAACTAGGGCGTCGCGCCGCTACGGGGTCCGGATCACGTTTGCCGAAAAATGGGGGTTGCAATGCCATTGGTTCTTCCTTCAAAAAAAACGATGGTAGGCACACAAGTGCCCCAGAGCGCGCTCACCGGTGCAATAAGCGTAACGAATTGGTCAGCGCCTGTGGTCCAGTGACAGCGCGACCCGCAGAAATCGTCGCGCTGACAAGCCATCACGCGCCCGCTTATGCCCCATTGCGCGCCCACGCCGCGAAGCGTGCCTTGTTTTCGTCATTGGGAGGGTACAAGCCGGGCAAGGGCACGCCGGCCAGCACCTGGGTCATGATCCAGCCCTCCAGCAACTCCTGCTCGACCGCCGCCGCCAGCACATCGTCCACCATGGCTTGGGGAATCAGCACTGCGCCGTCGGCGTCGACCACGATCACATCATTCGGGAACACCGCTACGCCGCCGCAAGCCACAGGCTCCTGCCAGGCGACGAAGGTCAGCCCCGCGACCGATGCCGGCGCGGCCGTGCCCTGGCACCAGACTGGCAGGCCGGTTGCCAGTACGCCGTCGATGTCGCGGATCACGCCATCGGTGATCAGGGCGGCCACGCCGCGCTTGTGCATGCGCGCGCACAGGATGTCGCCAAAGATGCCCGCGTCCTGCACGCCCATCGCATCGACGACGGCAATGGCGCCATCGGGCATGGCCTCGATCGCGGCACGGGTCGAGATCGGCGCACCCCAGGACGCGGGTGTCGCCAGGTCTTCGCGGGCCGGCACGAAGCGCAGCGTGAAGGCGCGACCGACCAGGCGCGGCAAGCCGGGCTTGAGCGGCCTGGCGCCGCGTATCCAGACATTGCGCAGACCCTTCTTGAGCAACACGGTGGTCAATGTCGCGGTCGTCACGCCGGACAGGATCCGAATCAGATCGTTGGACAGTGGAAGTGGTTCAACACCCATGGGAAATCTCCTGGAAATGAATGATCAATCGGCAAGGCAACTGCAACAACACCTGGCGCGGGCAGTCGACGCCCCCTGGCTGGCGCCGCGGCAAATGCAACTTGCCGAACCTGCGCACACGGTTGCGGTGCCGGCCATCATGCGCGCCCTCGCATCAATCGCGACCGCGCCGCACCAAGCAAGACACGCGAATAGAGTTTATGAAACCCCAGTAGCGCACGAAACAGGAATGCCATCTCGGGGCGTGCGGCGCTGGAACCCGACTTGGGCATCACGGCAGAACCGAAGTACAAGCGCGTAGCGCCTTCCGCGCCGCTGCGGCCGGGTTCGACCATCAACCAGGATCGGGTGCTGCCGGCAATGTCAGCAAGCAGCAGTTGGTCGGCACTGCGCGGCTGCACGGTCCAGGCGGCAAAGGCATCGATCGACGCCTCGGCCAGTTGCCGTGCCTGCAGATCGGTCGACGGCCGGGACAGGGCCCAACGCAAGATCCAGCGCTCGACGCGGAACACCGCCGAGGTGTAGAAGGCCTCGACAAACTGGACCTGTGACACCGCCATGGCGATATCGACCGCAAAGCAATCGACATAGGCGCCTTGCTGCTTACAGATGCGCAGCAAGGCGTCGGGGGGTAGTGGACAAGGCTTGACTTGCAACATGCGTCAAGGGCTTCGCAGAGCCAAGTCGTAGTGCCGCATTGATCGCTCCGCGTCCGGATCGGGCTTGCATGGCGCCGCCTTCAGTTGCTGCCGATAAAGCGCCGGCAATCCATGTTCGAGCGCACCACTAACGACCAGCGTCTTGTACCAGTCATAGGGCAATATGCTGGCATCGACCCGCAGCGCCTGATAGACCAAGGCATGCGCGGTTTCGGCGCCCAATTCCACCTCCACGATCTGCTGGCGATAGCCGACTCCCAGCGATTCCGCCGTATCCAGTGCCTTCTTCTCGTCGCTCGCGATGCGGTACACCACGCCATGCACCGTTTGGCCTGTGCCAGGACCGGAAACAACATCGCATTTGCCAGATCCGTCACGCGAGGCCATGTGCCAGCGCAACTCATGCCCGCGCAACACAGCGCATCCGAGCGCGACCGCAGACGGCGTGCGCGCGCGCAGGCGTTGCGACAACAAATTGGAGCCGTAGGCGAAATACAGGAACTGTGCCGCCATGCCGTTGACGCTGCTCAGGCCAGTGACATCATCAGCAGGCCAATGACTGCCGGCACAGCCTGGACGAACAGGATGCGCCGGTTCACCGTGGCAGCACCATAGATGCCGGCAATCAGGACGCACAGCAAAAAGAAAATCTTGATCGACGCGCCAGCAGCGCCCAGGGACAGACCCCATACCAGCCCTGCAGCCAGAAAACCGTTGTACAGGCCCTGATTGGCAGCAAGCCTTTTCGTCGCCTCGGCAAACTCCTGCGTCAGTCCGAATACCTTGCGGCCACGTGGAGTGGTCCACAGAAACATCTCCAGCACCAGGATGTACACATGCAAAACGGCGATCAGGCCGACGACGAGGTTGGCGGCAAGTGTCATGGTTGTGAATTGCAGTTGAATGGACGACTACGCTACTGCAATCTATACCGACTTGCAGCGCCCATGCTAGCGCGGAATGGCGTAGGTGCCAACCGCGTGGGCCACCGGTTCGTCGACCCCCTCGGAATAAATGGTGACTTCGCCCACTGCCAGCGTCTTGCCCAGCTTGAGCAATCGGCACACGCCCAGCAGGTCGCGGTCAGCCGCGGGCTTGCGCATGAAGTTGAAGGTCAAACTGGTCGTCACGGCCAGCGGCACGATGCCGATTTCGCCCAGGATCGCGACATACAGCGCCACATCGGCCAGCGACATCATGACCGGGCCCGACACGGTTCCACCCGGTCGCAGTTCCTGCTCGCCAACTGCATGCCGCACCGTCGCACCGCGCCCGCCGACCTGCTCGACCGTGCACTTGTTCTGCGGGAACTCCGCTTTCAGAAATCGTGTCAGTTCTTCGCGTGTGCTGCTCATGGATTTTTCTCAGCAGGTTCAGGCATCGTGTGCATAGACGATGAATCCGTGGTGCTTGGCCAGTTTGTCGTACAGGCTGCGACCGGTGTGGTTGTCGATATGGGTCTGCCAGTACACCCGGGTGCTGCCGGCCGCATGTGCCGCCCGGTACACCGCCTCGATCAATTGGCCGCCGACCCCGCGACCGCGTGCAGCAGGGACAGTGAACAAGTCCTGCAAATAGCAGACATCGGCCGCGCGCGTTGTGCTGCGGTGGTACAGAAAATGGGTCAGACCCAACAGTTGTCCCGCCTCTTCGGCCACCAGCGCATGCACCGGTTCGGCCGGGTCGAAAAAGCGCTTCCAGGTGCGCTCGGTTATTTCGAGTGGCAAGGCAGTGAGACCGCTGCGGCCATAGAAGGCGTTGTAGCCGTCCCATAGCGGCAGCCACTGTGCGAAGTCAGCTTCCCGGATAGGTCGGACGGTAAATGCAGAAGGCATGGCGGATATGTTTCAGACAATTGGCGGCGCCAAAAAAGACAGTCGAACAGTTTCGTCGACCAGTCACCCACCGCCGCGCTGCATATACAGGTCAAAGCGCTTCATGAAGCGGTAGCGCTGTTGATCATCCAGGCCAGTGAAGCGAAAGCTGACCAGCAGCCGCGGAATGCGGGCCAGCGCAATCGCGCGCGGCGCACCGACCTGCCAGGCCAGGGCCAATTGGCCGGTCTCGATGCGCGCACTCAGCGCCTGCGCGTCGATCTGATACGGATGTTCACCGATGGCTTGCGGCAACCAGCCCAGCCACTCCTTTTCAGTGCAGCCCATTTCGCGATCGAAACTGTCGGCATAGGAAGATTGCATGCGGTGCGGGTCGTTGGCGCCAAAGATTGGACAGAGATCGGACTCGTTAAGTGCGCGGCAGTAGCCGGCAACGCTCAGCCACCGGCAATCGGTGGCCAGATCGCCAGCACATCGCCTTCGACCAGGGTACGTGTCAGGCGGTCCTGTGGCTCCACATACTTGCCGTTGACCAGCACCAGATGCACCATCTTCTCGGGCAAGGCCATGGGCGCAATGATCTGGCTGATGCTGGCATCGGGCGCCACGTCCATCGCCAGCATATTGGTGTACTTGACAGCCGGTGGCAGGTAGTCGGTCAGCGAGGCAAACAGCTTGAGCGTGATCTTCATCGCCCGACTTTACCTGCGCCGTGCATCCTGCGCGCCGCTCCAGCCGCTTTGCGCCTGCGCGCTGGCCAGGTAGGCGTCCATCAGCCTGGTCGGGTCGTGCTTGAGCCTGTCCTTCCACTCGCCCAGGTGGATCTGGCCTTCGACCAGGCCGCGCATCACGCCGACATGGTCGGTCCAGCCGACGCTGTTGCACCCCACCAGCACATCGTCCTTGAATTGCAGGCTCAGGTGACGCCCTGCGCCCGCATCCGTCAGTTCCACATGCTCGCCGCCCGACACGCCTTCCCAGGCCCCGAAGCTGGTCGAGATCAGGCCCAGGGTGTCGAGTACGTTGATCTGGGTCACTCCCTTGAGCGCTGCCGATTGTCCGACCATGTTGAGCGCCGCCACCCGCGCCTGTTCGGCGGCGTTGGGCTGGATGGCGCTGATCATGGTGGTCTGGCTGACCTTGTCGAAGGCCTCGGCGCAATCGCCGGCTGCATAGATGCCCGGCACGCTGGTCTGCAGGTGTTCGTCGGTCAGTACACCCTGCAGGCATTTGACGCCCGATTTCTCCAGAAAGCCGATCGCCGGCTTGACGCCGGTGGCGCTGATGACCAGGTCGACGTCCATGGTCTTGCCGTTGGACAGCTTGACTTTGAGGGCCGCGCCGTCCGCGCCTTTTTCTATGCCCTCGACCTTGGTCTTGGTGAAAACCTGAACGCCCTTGGTCTCACACCAGTCCTTTATCATGCCGCCCGCCGTGGGCCCCATCATGCGCGGCACCATGCGGTCTCCCATCTCGACCACGCTGAGTGTCACGCCGCGTGCGGACAGCGCCTCCATGATGATGCAGCCGATGAAGCCTGCCCCCATCTGCAGTACCCGTGCCCCCTTGGTCGCCAGTTTCATGATGGCACGCGCGTCGTCCATGGTCCAGCACGGGTGGATGCCCGGCAGATCCATGCCCGGAATCGGCGGGCTGGCGGGGCGCGATCCGGTCGCGATCAGCAGGCGGTCGAACTTGAGCGTGTCGCCGTTGTCCAGCGTCACAGTTTTCGCCTCGGCGTCCACCGCGTTGGCTTGCGCATGCACGATCTTGACCTTGAGATCGTCATAGTGCGTCAGGCTTTTGCGTAGATAGGTGCCGGTCTCGCCCACATTTCCCATCAGCAGATAGGGAATTGCCATGCGCGAATACGGCGGCTCCTTCTCGTCGCCCACCAGCGTGATGCTGTCCTTGGGCGCATGTTTACGAATGGTTTCAGCGGCAATGACGCCGGCCGGGCCGGCGCCGAGAATGACATGGTGCATGTTCTTGTCTCCAATAAAGACGAAGGCGGCCCGCACGAGCCGCCTGTCGATGGATCTCGCTGTGTTACAGCCCCAGCCGAGCCTTGGTTGCAGCGGTCGGACGGCCTTGCTGGTCCCAGCCACGCGCTTCGTAGTACTTGGGCAGCATGTCGGGCAGCATGCTGACCTTGCCCTTGGCGGGGCCGGTCTTTACGGCCTCGGTCAGCAGGCGCTTGGGCAGGTTGTCGTCCTTCTCGGTGAAGCCGGCACGGTTGTTGAATTCGCGCTCCATGTTCCAGATACGCTCACCGATCTTCTCCAGCTCTTCGGTCGTGTACTGCTCGCCACAGGCCGCCGCCATCTGGGGCGCCAGGTCCGCCAGGCCCCAGGCAAAGGTGGTGAAGATGCACAGGCCGGACGAGTCGAATGCCGCCGTGGCATCCTGGAAGGCCTTGACCAGCTCCGGCTTGCCTGCATGCTCCAGCGGATCGGTCTTGACCGGAATGCCCAGCACCTCGGACGCCACGGTGTAGCCACGCAGGTGGCAGGCGCCCCGATTGCTGGTGGCATAGGCCAGGCCCATGCCCTGGATGCCGCGTCCGTCGTAGGCCGGGAACTCCTGGCCCTTGACGCTCATGGACAGGTCGGGGTGGCCGAACTTGGCCGTCAGGCGTTTGGAGCCCTGGCCGATTTCCTTGCCGAAACCCACGCCATTGATGGTCTGTTCAGTCAGGAATGCCAGCGCCTGGGCCGAGCCGAATGGCGCCTCGATGCCGAGTTGCTCCTTGGTCAGCACGCCCATTTCATACAGTTCCATCACCGCGCCGATGGTGGCGCCGAAACTGATCGGGTCAATGCCCTCCTCGTTGCACAGCAGGTTGGCGTACTGCAGCGCCTCCAGGTCGTTGACGCCGTTGGCAGCGCCCAGCGCCCATGCCGCTTCGTATTCCAGGCCGCCGGACGCGCCCCAGTACTGCGGCTTGTTGGCCACGGTGAAATGGCTCTCGTCCATCTTGCTGATGCGTCCGCAGGCAATCGTGCAGCCGAAGCAGGCCTGGTTGGTCACCAGGTGCTTCTTGCCGTCGGTCTTGCGCGGCGTGGCCATGGCCTCGGCCGAGATGTCCTTGGCGCCCTCGAACTGCGAGTCCTTGTGGTTGCGGGTTGGCAGGGCGCCGATCTCGTTGATGACGTTCATCAGCACCTGGGTGCCGTAGGTCGGCAGGCCCTGGCCGGTGACGGCATTTTCGGCCAGGATCTTTTTCTTCTCGGCCACTGCTTTCATGAAGGCCTTGGGATTCTTGATATTGCCCACGCCCTTGGTGCCGCGCACCGCAATTGCCTTGAGGTTCTTGCTGCCCATGACGGTGCCGACGCCCGAGCGGCCGGCAGCGCGGTGCCGGTCATTCACGACACTGGCGTACAGCACACCGTTCTCGCCCGCCTTGCCGATGCTGGACACACGCGTCAGCGGGTCCTGCAAGGCCTTCTTGAGCATCTCCTCGGTCTGCCAGACGCTCTTGCCCCACAAATGGGCGGCATCGCGGATCTCGACCACGTCGTCGTTGATGTAGAGGTAGACCGGCTTGGCCGACTTGCCCTCGAAGATCAGCAGGTCGTAACCGGCCATCTTGAACTCGGCGCCCCAGTAACCGCCCGAATTGGAGCAGGCCACCGCGCCGGTGAGCGGGCTCTTGGTGATGACGGTATAGCGCCCGCCGGTGCTGGCCATGGTGCCGGTCAGCGGGCCGGTGGCCCAGATGATCTTGTTGTCGGCCGACAGTGGGTCGACCGTGGCGTCGACCTCTTCCACCAGGTACTTGGTACCCAGGCCGCGCGAGCCGATGTAGGCCTGCGCCCATTCCATGTTGGTGGCTTCGACCTTGACCGTTCCCTTGGTCAGGTCGACACGAAGCATTTTTCCGGTCCAGGACATGGCGATCTCCTTATGCTGCGCTGGGCTGATTGCCCAACTTGTCGGCCCATGCGGCCATCTTGCCCAGGCCGGTCCAGTTGGCGTCGATGAAGGTGATGGCGCCGGTCGGGCAGGCATCGGCACAGGCCGGCTCGCCGCCGCACAGGTCGCACTTCTGTACCTTGCCGGTTTCTTCGACATAGTTGATGGTGCCAAACGGGCAGGCGATGGTGCAGACCTTGCAGCCGACGCAGGTCGACTCGTTGACCTCCATTGCGCCGGTGCTCTTGTTCATCGTGATCGCCTCGACCGGGCAGGCATGCAGGCACCAGGCTTCATCGCACTGGGTGCAGGTGTAGGGAACCTTCTTGCCGGTATGGTGGAAGTCGAACACCTTGATGCGCGACTTGGCGGTGGCGAAGGTGCCGTAGTTCTCGAAGGAACAGGCCATTTCGCACTGCAGACAGCCAGTGCATTTGTCTGGATTGATGTGCAACACCTTTTGCATGTGTCTCTCCTGTGGGTAATGGCGACTATGCAGCGCCGTGCCTATGAACGGGGGAACCTAGGCATTGTTGAAGCTGGGTTGGCGAACGACCCTAGGGAGAACCCTAGGTTTCAGGCTGCGGGCCAGAAATTCTCAAATTGAGACAGCTTCGGACGCTCGCACGCCACATCGGAAACGCGCTTGCGGCTCAAGCCGGGCAGTACGAATAGCGGCGCAACACCGCACCCATGGCATCGAACACCGCATTGCCGCCGGCCATGATTTCCCTGGTCTCCAGATAGTCCGGCGCGCCCAGGAAATTGCCGACCCGGCCCCCGGCTTCGCTGACCAGCAAACTCCCGGCTGCCACATCCCAGGCGTTGAGTCCCTGGTCGAACGAACCGTCGCACTGCCCGGCCGCAACCCGGGCAAGGTCCAGCGCGGCCGAGCCGCTACGGCGCAACGCGGCGATCTGGCCCATCACTTCAACAATCATTGCCACCGCACGCGCGCCGTCACGGGCGGCGCGCGCCGGGCAACTACTGGCCAGCAGGGCCGCACCCAGGCTTGCACAGCTGCTGACCTGCAGGCGCTGGGAGTTGCAAAACGCGCCCTGCCCCCGGCTGGCACGAAACAGATCGCCACTGCACACATCCAGCACCACGCCATGCGCGATGCGCCCGCGCACGGCCAGCGCAATGCTGACCGAATAATTCGGGTAGCCGTGGATGAAGTTGGTGGTGCCGTCCAGCGGATCGATGATCCAGACATGGTCAGATGCATGATTGCCGTGCGCCTGGGCCGACTCCTCGCTGCGCACACTATGGTCGGGGTAGGCCGACAGTAGCGTCTGAACGATGGCCTCTTCAGACGCCAGGTCGACATGGGTCACGAAGTCATTGGGGCGCTTTTGCCGGATCTGCAAATTGCCCGGCTCCAGTGCCGCAGCGCGGATGATGGCACCTGCCCTGTTGGCCGCCGTGATGGCCACGTCGAGCGCAGGATCGACGTCGCGCTGTCGGGATGGTTCAGATCGCATGACGCCATCGTAGTCGCTGACGTGTCGATCGGCATGGCGGCCTCGGGCACAATGACCCAAGCATGGCAACTGTCAATCACGGCCACGAACAAGCGGCGCCGCTGGCGCGGCTCGATGGCATACAGCGGGCACGCCGGGCGCTGCTGTCCGATTGCAATTCGGAAGGCGCCGGCCTGGTGCAAGCCTGGATCACCCGCTCCTGGCAGCGCTGCCTGGCATTGGGACATCAGCCGCGCCAGCGCGTCAGCTTCGACGCAGTTTCCGAGGTGCAAACGCGGCGCACACACGACGCCAATCAGGCCTTGACGCTGGCCGCACGCAGCACCTTGCACGCCCTTGGCCAGGCCCTGGCCGACACCCGCTATTTCGCCATCCTGACCAATGCCGACGGTGTCGTCGTCGACACCAGCGGCCCGATCGATCGCGGTGACCGCCGCGCCGAACTGATCACCCGCGTCGGCGTGGACCTGTCCGAGCGCAGCGTCGGCACCACCGCGATCGGTGCGGCATTGACCGATCTGCATCCCGTGTGGTTGCACCGCGGCGAGCATTTTTTCGACGACACAGCCATCTACAGCTGCGCGGGCGCGCCCCTGTTTGGTCCGAATGGCCGCTGCGTCGGCATGCTGGACCTGACTGGTGTCGACGTGCCCGAGCGCAGCGAGTTGCTGCACCTGGCGGTCCAGTCAGCGCGCAACATTGAAAACGCGCTGGCAATGCAGGGCCCGCACGCCATCTTGCTGCGACTGAACTGGCCTGGGCACCCGTTGGGCGGCGACAGCGACGCGCTGGTCGGCCTGGACGCCGATGGCTGTGTCAGCACCTGCAATCGCACGGCGCGGGAAATGGTTCCCGCATTGAACAAGGGCCCCGGCAGCGATCAGATCGCGGTACATGCCAGCGAGCTGTTTGCGATGGGATTCGAGGCACTGTTTGACGCGGCAAGACACGAGGCACGCAGCATCGACGTGCCCCTTTGGTCGGGCTTGCATTTGCAGGCGCTGGCACTGCCCGCCGGCGCCCCGATCGCAAAAGAAGCTTTCGCACCGAGCCGGCGCCCGAATCTGGCCGCGCCAGTCCAATCGCCTGGCGGCCAAGGTCGGCTGCGCGACATCGAGACTGCGCTGATCCGCAAGACAGTCCAGGAGACCCGTGGCAATGTGGCCGAGGCCGCGGCCCGGCTTGGCGTCAGCCGAGCCACGGTGTACCGCAGGTTGGGATTACGGCGGTCGTGAGACCGCCGCCAAGGCCGCAACAGACTGGCTACTGGTCGCCCCCCGCGTTCGGAAAAAACAGCTGCTCGCCGCCGATCCGGTACTGCGCAATGACTGCCTGCCCAGGCGCCGAGACGATCCAGTCGATGAACTTCTGCGCGTCCGCCGCCTTGACATGCGGGTGCCTGGCCGGGTTCACCAGCATCACGCCATACTGGTTGAACAGGCGCTTGTCGCCTTCGACCAGCACCGCCAGCTCGCCGCGGTTCCTGAAGTTGAGCCAGGTACCGCGGTCGGCCAACAGATTGGCATTGCTGCCGGAGGCGATGTTGAGCGCCGGACCCATGCCGCAGCCGCATTCCCTGTAGCCACTGCCCCTGCCCTTGTCGGCCAGGCCGGCCGCATTCCAGAAGCGCAGCTCGGCAGCGTGGGTACCGCTCTTGTCGCCGCGTGAAATGAACGCGCCATTGGCAGCCGCGATCTTCTTCAAGGCTGCCACGATGTCATTGCCGCGCAGGCCGATCGCGTCGGACCTGGGGCCGATGACGACGAAATCGTTGTACATCACCGGCCAGCGCTTGACGCCAAATCCTTCGGCGACAAACTTCTCTTCGGCCACCCGGTCGTGCACGAACAGCAGGTCAGCGTCACCCCGGCGCGCCATGTCCAGCGCCTGGCCGGTGCCCAGCGCCACCACCTTGATGTCGATGCCGCTGCTCGCCTTGAACGCCGGCAACAGGTGCGCAAACAGGCCCGATTGCTCGGTCGAGGTGGTTGACGCCATCGTGATGGTGGATTGCGCCTGCGCGCCCATGGCCAGCGCACAGCCGGCGAGCAGCAGCAGACGGCGCAGCGGGCTGGCGCGACGCTGGCTCGGAGTTTCTTGAATTTTCATGCGAGTTCCCCTTTGACAAAAAGATGGGCCGCGCCAGAGACCGCCTGCAGTCGCCTGGCGTCGAAAAATTCCGCGACCGGCAGGTCCGCCAGTACCCGGCCATGCTCCAGGTAGACGACGCGGCTGGCCAGGCGCTTGACCTGGCCCAGGTTGTGGCTGGCAAATACGGTGGTCATGGCCTGCCCGGAGTCGCCCGCGGCAAATTCGGCCATCAGTGCTTCCACCTCGTGTTTGGCATGCGGGTCCAGGCTGGCGGTGGGCTCATCGAGCAACCACAGATCAGGCTTGCGCAGCCAGGCGCGCGCCAAGGCAACCCGCTGCTGTTGCCCGCCCGACAGTGCGCGGGCGCTGCGTTCGGCCAGCGCCCGCATGCCTACGCGTTCCAGCCCTGCAATTGCGGCCTTCAATGCGTCGGACCAGCGCATTCCATCAAGCCACAGCGCCAGCGCCACATTTCTTTGCACGGTGGTGCGCAACATGAAGGGGCGCTGGAACACCATTGCCTGGCGTAAATCGCCTGCGCGCGTGACAGTGCCGCTGTCGGCCTGCAGCAGGCCGTGCAGCAAGCGCAGCAGGCTGCTCTTGCCGCTGCCGTTGCTGCCCACCAGTGCCAGGCGCTCGCCTGCCTGCAGTTGCAGGGTGACACCGGACAGGGCGACGACTGCGCCATAACGCAGACCCACTTCGTGCAATGCGATCAAAGCGCGCATCAGATCGGCCAGGCCGCGCTGGCGCAGCAGTTCGAAGTTGATTGGGTCACGCCGGATTACCCACCATGGCGGGCAGCGCGCCGCCCTCGACGCGCCTGCGCCAGCCGCGCAGCAATGCGATCAGCGCATTGAGCAGCAGCACTACCAGCAGCAACAGCATTCCGAGCCCGAGTGCCAGCGGCAGATCGCCCTTGCTGGTCTCCAAGGCGATGGCCGTCGTCATCACCCGGGTAAAGCCGTCGATGTTGCCGCCCACAATCATGACCGCACCGACCTCGGACACTGCGCGACCGAACGCGGCGATCAGTACCGTGAGCAGCGCAAAGCGCTCGTCCCAGGCCAGCATCGCAGCGCGCAGCGCGTTGCCCGCGCCAAGCGAGCGCAACTGCTCGCCATGCGCATGTTCGACGTCCTCCACCACCTGGCGCGTCAGCGCCGTGACGACCGGCAGCACCAGCAGCGCCTGCGCCAGCACCATCGCCTTGACGCTGAACAACCAACCCAGATCCCCGAGCGGGCCCGAGCGTGACAGCAAGAGATACACCACCAGCCCCACCACCACCGACGGCACGGCCAGCAGCGTGTTCAATAGCGTCAGGCAGATGCCGCGCCCGCGAAAGCGCGCCACACCCAACCAGGCACCCAAGGCAAGCCCGAAGCCGCATGCCAGCAGACAGGCCAAGCCACTGACGGCCAGCGACCGGCCCACGATGGTCCACAGGGCCGGGTCAAAGGAGCTGATCAACTGCAGCGCTGTAGCCGCGCTTTGCGAGAAGGTGGACATGTTCGGGTATCGTAGGCGCGCCCTCACCGATCCGCGATATGTAGCGTCATGCATAGGCTCTCCTTCCACTACACCCTGGGCCGCGACAGCGGCCCGGCGCTGGTGCGCAACCCGCTGATCGATCTGCTGCAGGCGGTGGCCAGCCAAGGTTCGATTTCGGCGGCAGCGCGCGCGTTGCGCCTGTCCTACCGCCATGTCTGGGGCGAACTCAAACGCTGGGAAGACACGCTGGGCCATGGCCTGGTGACCTGGGACAAGGGGCAGCCGGCCCAGCTCACGAGCTTTGGCCACAAACTGATGTGGGCCGAACGCCAGGCCCAGGTTCGCCTGGCACCACAGATCGAGGCGCTGCGCGGGGATCTGGAGCGCGCCTTTGCGGTGGCCTTCGACGACCGGGCCCATGTGCTGACGCTGTATGCCAGCCACGATAACGCGTTGGCCGCGCTGCGCGAGCACGCCTTGGCGCTCGGTCCCGATCAACAGACCCAGCACGCGGAGCACGGGCCGCTGCACCTGGACATCCGCTTTTGCGGCAGCGTCGACGCGATCCGGGCGCTCAATGAGGGCCGCTGCGAGATGGCCGGTTTTCACAGCCTGCAGATGCCGGCCAATGGCTCATTGGCACAGCGCATCTACAAACCATTGCTCAAACCCGGGCGGCACAAGATCATCGGCTTTGCGCAGCGCGCGCAGGGCCTGATCGTTGCGCACGGCAACCCGCTGGGCCTGCGCAGCGTGCTGGATCTGCGTTCGCCCTCGGTGCGCTTTGTCAATCGCGCACTGGGCACTGGAACCCGGCTATTGCTGGAAGAACTGTTGCATCAGGCCGGCATCGCGGCCGCCGACATCAATGGCTTCGATCGCACCGAGCCCTCGCACGCCGCGCTGGCCCACGCGGTGGCCGACGGCAGTGCAGACGCCGGCCTGGGAATTGAAGCAGCAGCGCGCGCATTGCGGCTTGATTTCATCCCGCTGGCGCAAGAGAGCTATCACTTGGTGTGCCTGAAGTCGGCGCTGGACCGGCCGGCCATACTGGCGCTGCGTGCGGTGCTGTCCAGCGCCAGCTGGCGATCGACACTGGCAGCAATGCCGGGCTACCAGCCGCTGCACTGCGGCGAGGTGCTGTCGCTCAATGCAGTATTGCCATGGTGGCGCTTTACAAGGCGCAAGAGCGAAAGCCCGCAAAAACAAGATCGTTCCGGGGCAGCTGGAAGTTCCTGAAGCGCGGATGCTTCATGCGCTCGCGGGTGGCAAACGATGCACCGCGCAATACCTTGTGGCTGCCAAAGCAGGCTTGCGAATAGTCTTTCCATGGGTCAGCGACGAAGTCCGGATAGGGCCGCGCCGTGCTGCCGGTCCATTCCCAGACATCGCCCCAGCGAAATCCGCGCCGGGTTGCGCTGCAGGCCGCCAGTTCCCATTCCACTTCGGCCGGCAGACGGCGCCCGGCCCAGCGGCACCAGGCGTCGGCCTCCCACCAGCTGACATGCATGGCCGGCTGGCCACCCAGCATGCGCCGCGCCGAACCAAAACGCATCTGCATGACGGCCCCACTGGCGACGCCGATCTGCTGCACATAGCGCGGCGCCCGGCCGCCCGACTCGGCCCCCTCCTCACCGGCTTTTTGCTGGAGCCATGTCCAACCCGCAGGCTGCCACAACTCCTGCCGGTCATAGGCACCGTCATCGACAAATTCGATGAACTGGGCCCAGCTGACGACCTGCGCATCGATCTCGAACTCCGGCACCGCCACGACATGCACCGGCCTTTCATTGTCATAAACCAGCCCGCTCGCATCGTCATGGCCCATGGACCAGCGTGTATCGGGTAGCAACAGCGGCGCCCGCATGTGCATGGGCCCCGGCAACTCGATCTCCAGCGGCACGCCCAGCGCCTGTGCGGTGGCGATGAGTTCCTCGCCATGCATGTCTTCGTGTGCCAGCGCCAGCCGGTAGAAATACAGTGCCTGCTCGGTGTCGACCGATTTTTCGAGCAGTTCCAGTGTCGTTTCCAGCGTCGCCAGCAAATAGCCCTTGAGCGTTTCCAGGCCAGGCAGATCCAGCTTCCAGCGCTCGGCCAGGTCGCGCTGACTGTCGTCCCACCAGAAATCGGCGCTGGGCTCCAGCGATGGCAGGCGAGTCGCGCTGGCATCGCAGCGTCGACCACGACTGCGCTGCATGTTGCGCGCGATCCACCATTCCTGGAACCAGGCGATGTGTCCCAGTTCCCAGGCCAGCGGATTGATGTCGCGCGGGATGGATTGTGGCAATGCCGACTCGCGTTGCAGATGCGTGGCTAACTGGTCGGCCAGATGCAAGGTGTGATTGCGCGCATCCATCAAGGCAACCGACAGCAACTCACGACCTGCAGCGCGCATGTCTGGCGAATCAATACCTCGAATCAGGGCTGCGGGCATGGGCATGATCTTATGCCAGCGCGCTGGCCTCCACTGCCGGTCATATTGCCTGGGTTCCGCCTGCTCCAGCCCGAGCCGCTGATTTGGTTTCAAATTC
Organism: Burkholderiaceae bacterium; assembly: GCA_037968655.1. Taxonomy (GTDB): domain Bacteria; phylum Pseudomonadota; class Gammaproteobacteria; order Burkholderiales; family Burkholderiaceae_C; genus CAISIP01. Next base: position 24,983 of record JBBKVW010000290.1, on the reverse strand, counting down.
GAATGGCCCAGTAAGGGAAACCCCCCTGCCACATTTGGGCGAACCTGTCGACAATCTGCGGGACAGCACGTCCTGGTGGCCTTCAGCGCCACCCGTTACTCGAATTGCGCCATCATGGTGCAATTCACTTGGTATCAATGAAAAGGAGAAACTACCCATGGATCGTCGTTCCATCATCAAAACTACCGGCCTGGCTGGCGTACTCGCCGCTGGCATCGCGCCAGCAATCGTGCATGCGCAGACCGCATTGCGCTGGCGTCTGACTTCCAGCTTCCCGAAATCGCTCGACACATTGTTTGGCGTATCGGATGTGTTTGCCAAGCAGGTCAAGGACATGTCGGGCGGCAAGTTCGAGATCACGACCCACGGCCCGGGCGAACTGGTGCCGGCGTTCGGTACCGTTGATGCGGTGCAAGCCGGCACCGTCGAAATGGCCAGCACGGCGCCGTACTACTACTTTGGCAAGGATCCCACGTTTGCCATCGGCTGCGCGATTCCGTTTGGCCTGAACAGCCGCCAGATGACGGCCTGGATGATGCATGGCAATGGCCTGAAGCTCACGCGTGAGTTCTATCGCCAGTACAACATCATCAACTTCCCGATGGGCAACACCGGAGCCCAGATGGGCGGCTGGTTCCGCAAGCCGATCAAGTCGATGGACGACATCAAGGGCCTGAAGTTCCGCACCGGCGGCTTCAGCGGCAAGGTCTGGGAGCGCATTGGCGGTATTGCTGCCAACATTCCCGGCGGCGAGATATATCAGTCGCTGGAAAAAGGCACGATCGATGCGGCCGAATGGGTCGGTCCGTATGACGACCTGAAGCTGGGCTTTTACAAAGTTGCCAACAACTACGCCTACCCCGGTTACTGGGAAGGCGGCCCCCAGCTCGACTTGCACGTCAACACCAAGGCGTACGACGGACTTTCGGCTGAGTACAAGGCGATCATCAACGCCGCTTCATACTACGCACACACCAACATGCAAGCGCAGTACGATGCACTCAACCCCGGCGCCCTTAAGCAGCTGGTGGGACTGGGCGCCAAATTGTTCCCGTTCCCGGCGACCGTGATGGACGCAGCCTTCAAGGAGTCGATGGCTCTGTATTCAGAACTCAATGGCAGCAATCCTGCCTGGAAGAAGATTTACGAAGACTACTCCGCATTCCGCCGCGACCAGAACCTGTGGTTCCGCTTCACCGAATCGACCTTCGACAACTACATGCAGCGCCAGAAGCTGTAAGTTGCCAGTGGGCCGGCGTCTTTTCGAAGACGCCGCCTCCATGCAAAAGGCCCCGCAATGCGGGGCCTTTTTTTGTTTGTTGACCGTTCAATCCGGCACCGGCTGGAACGGCGCCACAAGATCAATGTGGCCGAGCGCCCGCCCGGCGGTGGCCCTACTTCTTGGCTTCGGCGTCCTTCTTCACTGCGTCCAGGATCGCCTTCATCGGATCATCATTGGCGGCGGCGCCCGCGTCTGCGGCGGGTGCACTGGCGGCGCCTTGCGCTGGTGCACTGGCACCCGGAGCTGTCGGAAACCCGAACGTCGGCAAAGGAGCCAGTTTGCCCGGGCCAGGCACGCGGAAGGCCTCCAGCGCCGCCTCGGCGTCGATCTGCGGCCCCTTGGTGATGCCGCTCACAACCAATTGCGGGAACGTGACGACCGACGCCAGGACGATGATCTGAAGAAAAAGAAATGCGATCGAACCCATGTAGATCTGTGAGGTCTTGACTGCGGGGATCGTCTCTCCCGTTATGCGGTCCTGGTATTCGGTTTTCGCCGCCACACTGCGCAGATAGAACAGCGCAAATCCGAACGGCGGGGTCAGGAACGACGTCTGCAAATTGATGGCCAGGATGATGCCGAACCAGATCATCACCGAGTCGATCGGCACGCCAGGCATCAACTCGGGCAGGATCTTGGTCGCCACCGGAACCAGGATCGGGATCACGATGAATGCGATCTCGAAGAAGTCGATGAAGCAACCCAGCACGAACACCAGCAGGTTGACGACGATCAGGAAACCCAAGGCACCGCCAGGCATGTTGGTGAACAGGTGCTCCACCCAGACGTGGCCATCGGCCGCGTTGAAGGTGAAGCTAAATACCGTGGAGCCGACCAGGATGAACATCACGAAGGTCGCCAGCTTGGCAGTGCCATCGAGCGCCTGCTTGAGCAGCTTGAAGCTCAGGCGCCGGCGCGACACCGCCATGATCAGTGCGCCCATCGCGCCCATGGCGCCACCTTCCGTTGGCGTGGCAATGCCCAGGAAAATCGTCCCCAGCACCAGGAACATCAGCACCAGGGGCGGTATCAGTACGAAAGTGACCTGCTCGGCCAACTTGGACAGCAGTCCCATGCCTGTGACGCGGTTGACGATGGCCAGAACAAGTGCCAGCAACGACGACACCGTCAGGGACATGATCACGATCTCGTCGCCGGGCGACGGAATGGTTCGTTCCATCCAGCGCGTCATGTAGCCATCGTGGACAGTTGACCAGAACCAGCCAGCCAGGCCGCAGACCACCAGCAATACGATCAACGACACGTGGCCGCTGGCTCCATTGTTCTCGCGGTAGATGCGCGCCTCGGCAGGCAAGGCCGGCACCCACTTGGGTTTGACGATCGCAATCAGGACGATATAACTCACGTACAGCGCAACCAGCAGCAAGGCCGGCATCAATGCGCCGGCGTACATGTCGCCGACCGAACGGCCCATCTGGTCGGCCAGCACGATCAGCACCAGGGACGGTGGAATGGCCTGGGCCAGGGTGCCGGACGCTGTGATGGCGCCGGTGGCAATGGTGCGGTTGTAGCCATAGCGCAGCATGATCGGCAATGAGATCAGGCCCATCGAAATCACCGCTGCGGCGACCACACCGGTGGTGGCAGCCAGCAAGGCGCCAACCAGGATCACGGCGATCGCCAGGCCGCCGCGCGCCGGACCGAACACCTGGCCGACCGTGGACAGCAGGTCCTCGGCCATTCGGGAGCGCTCCAGGATGATGCCCATGAAAGTGAAAAAAGGAATTGCCAGCAACGTCTCGTTGGACATGATGGCAAACACCCGCAGTGGCAGCGCCTGGAACAGGTTGGTCGAGAACAGGCCCAGTTCCATGCCGATCAGGCCGAAGAACAAGCCAGTTGCGGCCAGGCCGAATGCGACAGGAATGCCCGTCAACAGGAAGAACAACAGCCCGGCGAACATGACCGGGACAAAGTTCTGGGTGAGGAATTCGATCATGTCAGTCTTTTCCTGGCAGTTGTACGCGATGCCCTTGCGCGCGGGCCATCTCGGCTTCTTCTTCAGCGGCCATTTCCTCGGCCAACAGTTCTTCGTTGGTCTTGTCGTGCTCGACCGAGAAAGGCTGGTCACGGTGGCCGGTCAGAAAGCCTATGCGCTTGATCAGTTCGGAGATCGCCTGCATCAGCAGCACGCCGAACCCGACCGGTATCAGCATGATGGCCGGCCAGCGGATCAGTCCGCCGGCATTCTGGCTCATCTCCCCACTGTCATAGGCGCGCATGAAGTAGGGCCAGGCCAGGTCGATCATGATGATGGCCAATGGGATCGTGAACACCACGATGCCGATGGCGTCGATGATGGCATTGGTCCGTTTGGAAAAACGCCCGGAGATGAAGTCGATACGCACATGGTCGTTCTTGAGCATGACGTATCCGACACCGAGCATGAAGACGCCGGCAAACAGATACCACTGAATCTCCAGCGCAGAGTTCGACCCGACATTGAAGGCCTTGCGCAGCACCGCGTTGACCGAGCTGATGACGGTTGCACCCAGGATCAGCCACATGATCAATTTGCCAAGGCCCAGGCTGATCGCGTCGATCACCCTGGATACGGAAAGCAGGAAAGGCATAGAGTCTCCGGTAATTCAGCTTCGGGCAGCGGCCACGCCCGTGGCGCGGCAAACGTCATCTGGCGTCACCCCCTAGGGTAACCGTATGCGCCGACAAAAGGCCGCCGAGTGTAACGCGGAAAGCTAGGGAAAACACCAGCGCAGCAACAGCAAACGACGACTCGCGCAGTTGCGCGCTTCGGCCAGCGTCTGCGGCCGGTTGGCAGTGGCCAGACTACCTCAGCAGACTACTTTGAGGGAGGGGCGCGAACTGTCGAGCAACTCAGGAAAACGCTTGCGAATTGCCGCACCGATGCCGTCTGCATCCAGTCCTTGCAGCGCCAACAAGTGAACCGGATCGCCATGCTCGATGAACTGGTCGGGCAGGCCCAGATGCAGGATCGGTCGCACCAGGCCAGCGGCCTGCAGACATTCGGCCACTGCGCTGCCAGCGCCACCCATGACCGCCCCTTCTTCGATTGTGACCAGGGCCTCGTGCTGCTGCGCGACCTCCAGCAACAGGGTCTGGTCCAGCGGTTTGGCCCAGCGCATATTGACGACTGTGGCATTGATCTGCTTGGCCACAGCCAGTGCCGGGTGCAACAGGGTGCCAAACGCCAGGATGGCAATGCCGCGCCCGCTGTGGCGCAGCTGCGCCTTGCCGTAAGGCAGTGCCGCCAGGTCCGGCTCGGTGGCAACGCCTGCTCCGGCACCGCGCGGATAACGGACTGCGACCGGATGATCCTGCTCAAAGGCACTGCTTAGCAGCCTGCGGCACTCGTTCTCATCGGCCGGGCATGCAATGGACAGATTGGGAATGCAACGCAAGTAGGCAATGTCATATGCGCCGGCATGGGTCGCGCCATCGGCACCGACCAAACCGGCGCGGTCGAGCGCAAAAACAACCGGCAGATTCTGGATCGCCACATCGTGGATCAACTGGTCGTAGGCACGCTGCAGGAAGGTCGAATAAATCGCCACGACCGGCTTGAGTCCTTCACACGCCAGGCCGGCGGCGAAGGTGACAGCGTGTTGCTCGGCAATGCCAACGTCGAAATAGCGCGACGGAAAGCGCTTCTCGAACTCGACCATGCCAGAACCCTCGCGCATGGCTGGTGTGATGCCGACCAGGCGCTTGTCCTGCGCCGCCATGTCACACAACCACTGGCCAAAGACCTGGGTGAAACTGGTCTTGGCCGGCGCGGCCGACTTCTGCAACCCCACCGCCGGGTCGAACTTGCCCGGCCCGTGATAGGCCACCGGATCAGCTTCTGCAAGTTTGTAGCCCTGCCCCTTTTTTGTGACCACATGCAGGAACTGCGGACCATCGAGCCGGCGGATATTCTCCAGCGTCGGGATCAGCGACTCAAGGTCGTGCCCGTCGATCGGACCGGTGTAGTTGAAACCGAACTTCTCGAACAGCGTTGCCGGCACCACCATGCCCTTGGCATGTTCCTCGATCCGCTTGGCCAGCTCGAACAATGGCGGCGCACCCTTGAGGACGCTCTTGCCCACATGCTTGGCCGCAGCATAGAACTGCCCGGTCATCAACTGGGCCAGATAGCGATTGAGCGCACCCACCGGCGGGCTGATGCTCATGTCGTTGTCGTTGAGAATCACCAGCAGCTTGCAGTCTGCGATTCCAGCGTTGTTCAAAGCCTCGAATGCCATGCCGGCAGTGAGCGCGCCGTCGCCGATGATGGCCACGCTGTGCCGGTCCTCGCCCTTGATCCTGGCCGCCATGGCCATGCCCAGCGCGGCCGATATCGAAGTGCTCGAATGCGCCGTGCCGAAGGCATCGTGGGCGCTTTCACTGCGCTGCGGAAAACCGCTCAACCCACCGAGCTGGCGCAATGTGCCCATCCGCTCGCGCCGACCGGTCAGGATCTTGTGCGGGTAAGTCTGGTGGCCCACGTCCCATACCAGCCGGTCATGCGGCGTATTGAACACATAGTGCAGCGCCACGGTCAGTTCGACCGTTCCCAGGTTGGAACTCAGATGGCCGCCGGTACGCGCCACGCTCTCCAGCACATAAGCGCGCAACTGCGCGGCAAGCGCAGTCAACTGGCCACGCGCCATGCGCCGCAGGTCGGACGGATCGAGGATGTTCTGCAACAGGGGATAGGGGGAATCTTGCATCGGCAATCCTCAATTGGATCGGTTCACGACCATGTCGGCGAGCGCGCGCAGCATGCGATCGTCGGGCAGCGCGCCGCGCTCCAGCGCAGCCAGGGCCTGGGCCAGCAGTTCCTGCGCATACTCCTGCGATCGCGCCAGGCCGAGTACCGACACATAGGTGGGTTTTTCGTTGGCCGCATCCTTTCCTGCCGTCTTTCCCAGCGTCTGGGAATCGGAGGTCACATCCAGTATGTCATCGACGACCTGAAATGCCAGGCCGATGGCTGCACCGAAGTCGTGCAGGGCCTGCCACTGTTGCGCTGAAGGCGCGCCGCAGGCAGCGCCCATCAGCACGCTGCCTTGCAACAGGGCGCCGGTCTTGAGCGCATGCATGTCGCACAACTGTCTTTCGCTCAACGCGCAACCAACGCTGGCAAGGTCGATGGCCTGACCGCCAGCCATGCCGGCGCTGCCGGCCGCGCGCGAAAGCAGACGACAAAAAAGTGCCTGCATGGCAAACGGTACAGCATCTGTCGACTCGGGCGTCAACAACTCGAATGCCAGCGCCTGCAGCGCATCTCCGGCCAACAGCGCCGTCGCTTCGTCAAAGGCGACATGCACCGTCGGCTTGCCGCGGCGCAGTATGTCGTTGTCCATGCAAGGCATGTCATCGTGAACGAGGGAATAGGCGTGGATCAGTTCGACCGCGCAGGCGGCCCGCAATGCCGCGTCAGGATGACCCCGCAAAGCCTCGCAAGCGGCCAGCGCCAGCAAGGGGCGCAGGCGCTTGCCGCCATCGAGCACCGCATAGCGCATGGCCTGCACCAGCGCGGCCGGAGCGCCGTGGTCCAGGCCCTCGGGCGGTTCTGCGCTGACCCAGCGCTGCAGCGCATGTTCGACCAACCCCAGACGCTCGGCCATCCATTCAGGCAAATCCACCGCCGGCGACGCCAACGGCGGATCGCGCAGGTCTGCCACCGGCGCTGCCGACAGCGGGGGGCGGTGATTCACTCGGGTATCCATGTCTTGAGCGTTCCGGCGTCCAGCACCTTGATCTGGTTTTCCACGGCCTGCAGCTTGTCACGGCAATACTGCAGCAATTGCGCGCCGCGCTGGTATGAACCCAGCAGTTGCTCCAGCGGCATGTCACCGGATTCGAGCCGGCCCAGCAGCTTTTCAAGTTCCTCCAGCGCGCTCTCGTAGCTGGCAGGAAGCGCCTCGGCGCTCGGATTGGCAGTTGCCTTGACCATGGGATGAACAATCGTCAAAACACGGCATTTTAGGCTCCCACCATATTGAAGGCCGCTCCGGATCGCTAGACGTCAGACCAGACACCATGGCAGGCGCCGGCAGAAGTCCCGGCGCAGATTCCTCGACAGGTAGAATCATCCGCTTGCCTGCCGGCACGTCCGGTGTATCTTGTCACCGTAGGCTGCCGATGCAGTTGCGGTTGTCTTCTCCCTGTGGGGAGCAATTAGGTCAGGTCATCGATGTCTGATTTAAGTCTTAGCCTGCAGCAGGCTGCAAGCCAGTTATCGGTTGCCAGCTACTTCGACGAGGCCGTCTACCAGCACGAACAACAGCGCATATTCCAGCGCAGCGCGCGATATGCGGGCCATCGTCTGGCCGTACCTGAGGCAGGCGACTATTACACGCTGCCACAGGAGTCCGGTGGTCGGGCGCTGGTACATGCTCCGGACGGGTTGCAATTGATCTCCAATGTCTGCCGGCACCGGCAGGCCCTGATGCTCAAGGGCCGCGGCAGCCTGCTGCGCGAACAACCCGGCAGTGCCTTCGGCAATCTGGTGTGCCCTTTGCATCGATGGACCTACAGCGGCGGCGGCGCCGGCATACCGGCCGGCACCCTGATCGGCGCCCCGCATTTTCCCGAAGATCCTTGCCTGAACCTGGAAAATTTCCCCTTGCAGGAATGGAACGGCCTGTTGTTCGAGCAGGCACGCGGTCAGGCGTCAAACCACCCCAGCGTGGCGGCTGATCTGGCCCGATTGGGCCCCGTGGCCGACCTGGATTTTTCCGGCCACGTGCTGGATCATGTCGAACTGCATGAATGCAATTACAACTGGAAAACCTTCATCGAGGTCTATCTGGAGGACTACCACGTTGGGCCCTTCCACCCCGGCCTGGGTAGTTTCGTGACCTGCGATGACCTGCGCTGGGAGTTCGGCAAGTCCTACTGCGTGCAGACGGTCGGGGTGGCCAATCGCCTGGGCAAGGCCGGCAGTCCGGCCTATGAGCGCTGGCAAGCCGCGCTGCTGAACTACCGCAACGGCCGCCCGCCCAAGTTCGGCGCCATCTGGCTGGCCTACTATCCGCATGTGATGCTGGAGTGGTATCCGCATGTGCTGACCGTGTCCACCCTGCATCCGATGGGGCCGCAAAAGACACTCAACGTGGTCGAGTTCTATTACCCGGAAGAGATTGCGGCGTTCGAACGCGAATTTGTCGAGGCACAGCAGGCGGCCTACATGGAGACCTGCGTCGAGGACGACGAGATCGCGCTGCGCATGGATGCCGGCAGGCGCGCGCTGATGCAACGCGGTGTCGATGAGCGCGGCCCCTACCAGAGTCCGATGGAAGACGGAATGCAGCATTTCCATGAGTGGTATCGCACTGCCATGGGCCCGGACATGCTCCATCCATGACCGGGCGCTTTAACAACCAAGGCTGAACGACATGGGCAAGGACTACACGACGCTGGTATCGGCCGAGCAGTTGCAGGCCCTGATCGCGACGGGTCGCCCGCTGCTGGTGTTCGATTGCAGTTTCGATCTGGCCCATCCCGAGGCCGGCGACCAGCATTTTGCGCAGGCCCACATTCCCGGGGCGGTGCGTGCCGATCTGGACCGGCACCTCAGCGCCAAGGGCGACCCGAATGCCGCCAGCGGCGGACGACACCCCTTGCCGGCACGCGCGGCGTTTGCGCAATGGCTGGGCAGCATCGGCATGTCCAACGACATGCAGGCCGTGGTCTATGACCGCCAGGGTGTCAACTACTGCGGCCGGCTCTGGTGGATGCTCAAGTGGGTCGGCCATGAACGCGTTGCCGTGCTCGACGGCGGCATGCCGGCCTGGCATGCCATTGGCGGGATCGTCACGAGCGGACAGGCCACAGTGCATCCGGCGCAGGCATTTGCCTTGCAGGCCGAGCGCGCCGCGCTGGTCGATGCCAGCCAGGTTCTCGACCGGCTGGGCGCACCAGTGCAATGCCTGATCGATGCCCGCGCCGAACCCCGTTATCGCGGCGATGTAGAGCCGCTCGACCCGGTCGCCGGCCACATTCCAGGCGCCTTGAATCGGCCGTTTACGAGCAATATCGGTGACGACGGCCTTTTCAAGCCGCCGGTCGTGCTCAAGGCAGAAATGCTCGAACTGCTGGACGGCCGCGACCCGGCCAGCGTGGTGCATCACTGTGGCAGTGGCGTCACCGCGGTGCCCAATATCCTGGCGATGGAAATTGCAGGCCTGGGGCGACAGACGCTGTACGCGGGCAGTTGGAGCGACTGGTGCAGCAATCCGTCGCGGCCGGTGGAGCGCGGCTGAAGCCAATCGACTGGCGCGTCCGCACCGGCGCAACGCCGAGTCAAGTTCGCCTGCGGCTTCGCAGACCGAACGCTGTCCCGACCGACTGAAGCTCAGAACAGTCCGGAGATACGCCCGTCGTCATCGATATCGATACGCGAGGACGCCGGCTCCCTGGGCAGGCCCGGCATGGTCATGATGTCGCCGCAGATCATCACGACGAACTCGGCCCCGGCAGCCAGCCGCACTTCACGAATATTGACCATGTGGCCGCTGGGCGCACCGCGCAACTTGGGGTCGGTTGAAAAGGAATACTGGGTCTTGGCGACACACACCGGGTAATGGCCAAAACCCTCCTGCTGCAACTTGGCGATCTTGGCGCGCACCGCAGAATCGGCCGATATGCCTGATGCGCCATAGATCGTGGTGGCGATCGCCTTCATCTTGTCCCACAGGCTGGCGTCGTCGGGATACACCAGCTTCATGCTTGCCGTGCCGGCTTCGGCCATTTGCACCACGATGCGCGCCAGTTCCTCTGCACCCTTGGAGCCATCGGCCCAGTGGCGCGCCACCACCACCGGCACGCCCTGGCGGTCCATATTGCGGCGCAGCAGATCTAGTTCTTCCCTGGTGTCGGCGGTGAAATGGTTGATCGACACCACGCAGGGCAATCCGTAGTGATGGCGGATGTTGTCAACATGGCGCTCCAGGTTGGCGATGCCCTTTTCCAATGCGGCCAGATTGGGCGTGTTGAGGTCCTTGGCCTCGATGCCGCCATGGTGCTTGAGCGCACGCACGGTCGCCACGACCACCGCCACGTCGGGCCGCAGGCCGGACTTGCGGCACTTGATGTCGATAAATTTCTCGGCCCCCAGATCTGCGCCAAAGCCCGCCTCCGTCACCACATACTCGCCCAACTTGAGCGCTGCCTGCGTCGCGGTAACGGTATTGCAACCATGCGCGATGTTGGCAAACGGACCCCCATGGATGATGGCCGGGTTGTTTTCCAGGGTCTGCACCAGATTGGGTTTGATCGCGTCCTTGAGCAGGGCCGCCATCGCGCCATGCGCCTGCAGGTCGCTTGCGCGAATGGGAACCTGCTCGCGGGTATAGCCCACGATGATGTTGCCCAAGCGCTTCTTGAGGTCCTTGCGCGAGGTGGCCAGGCAGAAGATCGCCATCACTTCGGAGGCGACGACGATGTCAAAGCCGTCCTCGCGCGGAAAGCCGTTGCCCGGTCCACCCAGCGACACCACGGTCGAGCGCAGCGCGCGGTCATTCATGTCCATGACCCGGCGCCAGACGATGCGGCGCAGGTCGAAGCCCAACGCATTGCCATGGTGGATATGGTTGTCCATCAGCGCGGCCAGCAGGTTGTGCGCCAGCGCGATGGCGTTGAAGTCGCCGGTGAAGTGCAGGTTGATGTCCTCCATCGGCACGACCTGCGCATAGCCGCCGCCAGCAGCGCCGCCCTTCATGCCGAACACCGGACCCAGCGAGGGTTCGCGCAGGGCGATCACGGCCCGCTTGCCGATGCGATTGAGCGCATCGCCCAGGCCCACGGTGGTGGTGGTCTTGCCCTCGCCGGCCGGAGTCGGGCTGATGGCGGTGACCAGCACCAGCTTGCCGTTCGCTCCGGTTTGCTGCTGCAACCAGGCCAGGTCGATCTTGGCCTTGTAGTGGCCATAGGGTTCGAGCGCCTCGGGCGGTATGCCCAGCCGATCCTGCGCCAGCTGCAATATCGGCTTGAGTGTTGCCGCCTGCGCTATCTCGATGTCGGACAAGGCCATGGAGTCTCCTGCTGGTGGTTATTGCCTGCGCAACATGTTAGCGCCGGACATCGGTTGCCGAGGCATCATCCAGCAGCCGTGCAATATCGTCCCGCCCCGCGTCCAACGCATGCTGACGCGCCGTCTTGCCGGATGCATCGGTCAGGCGCGCGTCGGCGCCGGAGTCCAGCAATGCCCGCACCATGGGCGCGTGCCCGGCACGGGCGGCCAGCATCAATGGCGTGCGACCTTGCGCATCGACACCATTCAAGTTGGCGCCAGCTGCAAGCAGTGGTCGCAGTTCGGCCACCCGCCCCAGGCTGGCAATGCGCAGCAATCGAGGATCGCCGATCTCGTCACCGCGTGTTGGCGCCACGGACGACGATCCTGCGCGTGCGGCGTCGGCCCGTTGTTCGCGCAGCCCGGACACTGCCGTTGGGGCTGCGAATCCGGATGCCGCTCCCGGACGCGCCACAGACGCCAGACTACCGCCAGCATCGCGCTCGGGATTGACAACATCGTGCGACGACCTTTGCGCTGCAGGCGCCCGCGCTGAACTGACCGGCTGACTGTCGTCTGCGCGCGCGCGTTTGTCCGCGACGAGAGGCGGTGCCACGGGAACTGGCGCTGGCAGTGGCTGGGTACCGGCAGATGCCGGAAACGGTGCAGGTACAGGCGCGCGCCCGTCTGCAACCTGCGCCGATCTGGTCAACGGTTCTTCACGCGCCAATGTCCGGGGTGTCGGCACGGCGCGCGTTGCTACTGGGTCGCCGCCCGACCGTGCCGTCGATTCGGCTTGACCTGAATCGGGCCGCGATCGCGTATCCGCAACCGCTGCTTCAGACGCGCCTGGCGCAGCGCCAATTTGTCTGTCCCCATGCGGTTTGGGATCAGGCGGGCTGCGCAGGCCATCGGGCGCGCCGCCATCGGCGACGGTTGCGTTGTGCTGGGCTGAAGGTCCTGCGGATGCGTTCGCGACCACACCGGAGGGCGCGCGCGACGCGGGCGCTGGCGCCAAGTCGCCTGGCCGCGGCAACACCTTGGCCTCCTGCTTCGACGCGCCTGACCTTGGCAGAGCCATTGCCTCGCGCGTCGTAGTACCTGGCTGCACCGGCTTCAACGGTTCCTGCGCGCTGTGCGCGGATTGCTCTGTCACGCCACGCTCTGGAACCGCGGGCGGCGCTGACGACGGTCGCGCAGCGCCCCGCACCAGATCGCGTTCCTCGGGCGTACCGCGATCAAACTGCAGTACCAGCAAGCCGGCCATGCCCAGCACTGCCAGGCTGCCGAGCATCGAGATGCGCCAACGCCCCGCATTGGCCGCTGGCCGTGGCTCGGCCGATTGCAAAGGCAGTTCGGGCGCCTGATCTTCTACTGCCTGCGTCAGCATGCGCGCGTGTGCCGACGCGGCGTCACGCACCGCATCGGACGGACGCCGCGGATCACCCGCGCTGGCCTCGTGGTAGAGCCGCACCAGATCGTCGTCGTGCCGTGCGGAACTCATGCGAACCCCTGCAACATCGTGCGCAAGGAAGAGCGCGCATAGCGCAGCCGGCTCTTGGCGGTTTCGAAAGCCACGCCAGTCGCTTGTGCAATCTCCTGCACCGACATGCCGCCTTCGGCCTGCAGCAGGAAGGCGTCGCGCTGCTCTGATGGCAATTGCTCGATTGCTTGGAGCAATGCCGTGGCCTGTTCGCGCGACTGCAATTGGCGCAGCGGCCCAAAGCCCGAATCGGCCGGCACTGCGTCGCCAAGCGCCGCCGCATCTGCTTCGTCTGCGCCGCCAAGCGGCTGGTCCAGGCTCAGGTGCTGTTTGCGGGTGCGCAGATGGTCCACCATGCGGTTGTGCGCCATCGTGAACAGCCACGTCTTGAAGCGCGCCGTTGGCTCATAACGACCGCCCTGGCGTGCAACGGCAAACCAGACATCCTGCAACAGATCATCGGCCAGCGCCGAGTCGCGTACATGGCGCAACAAATAGCGCCATACACCCAAGGCATGGCGGCCATACAACACGTCAAAGGCCGTGCTGTCACCCGAGGCATAACGCAGCATCATGGCTTCATCGGGTGTGTCATCGTGGTCGGCGGGGCCGGGCATCGGCGCGATTATCACCGCCGCGCCAGCGCCGGCACGGGTCTGCCAGCGCAGACCCATGATCGATCGGATCAGTGCCGCAGGGGCGGCGGATCGGGCACATAGGTCGCCTGCTCCGACGCCGGAAACGGATCGATGCGCGGCATGTGCTGCCGCGGCACCGGCACCCGGATCACGCCGCTGGCGATCAGGTTGTCGCGGCTGTCATAGCGGATCTGGATGATCTCATCGGGCTGCGATTGTGCCCGCTCGAACTGGGTACGCGAGACCCACGATGTCTCGCGCTGACCATGCGCTGTTCCCAATCGCGTCGCCGGCGCTGCCGGGGCCAGCGCCTTGCCCAGTGACTCGACGCGCCCGCGCGCCGCATCGGACTCGGCAGGCAAGTTTGAGCTGCGCTCGGACAACTGATCCGCCATACCGCTCTCACGCTTGGGCGAGGACGACGACCCAACACGTTCGTCCTCACGCCGCCAGCCCCGGCTCTCGCGCTGGCGAATTGCCGGATCGGGCAGTTGCACCTGCGGCTCGGCGCGCTGTTCGCGAAACAGCGCAACGCCGATCACGCCGATGTTGTCGGCGCGGCCGGTGCGAGCGGCATACGAGGCATTGGCTGCGGCGAATGCAAAGGCAGCGACCTCGCTGTCGCTCTTGCGCCAGCCATTGACCTGGTAGCGCTGCAGGCCGGACAGCACATAGCCGCTCTGGTTGAAGCCCGCGGTCTCGCCGCTCAGCACATTGACGCCGTCCACCGACATGACGGCCAGCAGCCGTTCACCGACACGATTGAAATAGGTGATCGCATAGCGGCTTCCCGGATTGCCGGCGACCCAGTATTCACCCTGGTGGTAGTGCACTGGCAATACGGCACCGCTGTCGCGGTCCACGATGGTGATATCGGCCAGGCGTCCGACCGCGTGGGACTGCAGCGCAGTTCCGGCCAGCAGCAAAGAAAGGGCAAGTTGACGCAATTGCATGACAGTTTCCCGAAAGTGGTTGGAACGTACTGAAACGAATGGGTCGGCCAAATGGGGTTGATCCGCCCAATAAAAAAGTTTCAGGATGTGTCTGCCCCCTTCCGCAACAGATGGCGCGCGGAAAGATCGCGCCCGACTTGACATCTATTTAACGCATTGGTTAAATAGATGCATGCACCTGATTGGCACCGATCCCCTGAGCGCTACATTCGCCGCCCTGGCCGACCCGACCCGGCGCGCCATCCTGGCCCGCCTGGCGCAAGGCGAGTCGCGAGTGGGTGACTTGATCAAGCCGTTCTCCATCTCCGGACCGGCGATCTCGCGCCACTTGCGGGTGCTGGAAAAGGCCCGCCTGATCGAGCGCAAAGCCAGTGCCCAATGGCGCATCTGCAAGCTCCATCCTCCCGGTTTGCGCATTGCAGACGACTGGCTGGCCCAGTACCGCAGTTTTTGGGATGAAAGCCTGGACCGCCTGGTCGAGGTACTGGAACAGCGCCCGCCATCCGACGCCATGGCGCCACCGAGTGCCGGCGATCCCCCTACCGCTGGCGACATGCCACTTCCGCCGCCGCCCGACGCCATCGTCGTCCCCAAAACCACCCGTGCGTCCCGCACATCCACCCGACCCACCAGGAGAAAGCCATGAATGCTCCCGATCGTTTCACGCTCAACATGACGCGTTTCATCCGTGCGCCGCGCGACAAGGTGTTCGACGCCTTCACCACCGAGGCCGGCCTCTCGGCCTGGATGGGGCCGCGCGGCATGTCAGTCAGCGCGGCCAGGGCCAAGGCCGAAACCGGCGGCGCCTGGCAGGTCACGATGCAATCGCGCGACGGAACGCAGTTCGTGGTCGGCGGGCGTTTCACCCACCTGCAACGGCCGGCCAGCCTGGCCTACACCTGGCAATGGCAGGGCGAGAACAATCCGATGGCGGGCGTGGAAACCCTGATCGAAGTGGAACTGCTTGAAAAGGACGGTGGCACAGAATTGCGCATGACGCACAGCGGATTCCCGGCCGCGGCAGCACGCGATTCGCACAACCAGGGCTGGACCTCGACCTTCAACCGCCTGAGCGACGCACTCGATGCCAAGGGCAGTGCCGGCACCATCACCCTGCTGGGCGACGCGCGCAGCACCTACACCCGCACCGCGCGGCTCGCCCTGGCCGAGAAGGCCGTGGCCTACACCATGCAGACCACTGGCCCGCACACGCCCGAGATCATGGCCGTGCATCCGTTTGGCCGGATACCGGCTCTGAGCGACGGCGACATCACGATCTGGGAGACCGTGGCGATCGTGAACTATCTGGACGAGTGCTTCGCTACCGGCGTGGCGCTGCGCCCTGGCAGCATCATGGAGCGCACCCGCAACAGCCAGTGGATCAGCAGCATCAACAGCTATCTGTATGACACCATGGTGCGTCGCTTCGTTTTGCAGATCATCTTTCCCAAGGGCGAAGGCGGCAAGCCGGACGGCGTCGTGATCGACAAGGCGTTGGCCGAAATGCCGGCGCAATTCGCCGCCCTGGACAAGGCATATGGCAGCCGCGACTTCCTGGCTGGCGCAAACATGGCGGCCGCCGACCTGTTCCTGGCGCCGATCCTGGCCTATGTCAAGGGCATGCCGCAGGGCGGCGCCCTGATGGCGCAATACCCGAACGTCGCGCGGGCCCATGAGGCGATGACACAGCGCGCCAGTTTTGCCGCGACCCAGCCTGCATGAGGCGTCAAAACCCGGCTTGGCCTGACCCCAAAAGCGCTATCCGTCGTTCTTTGGACCGCCCGGCGAACGACTGATAGCGCAAGAATAGCCATCATCCACCACCACCAAAAGGAGAGAACACCATGGCCAAACTACCTGGAAAATTTGTCTGGTTCGAACATGTGTCGGCAGAACCTGCGAAGGCGCGCGAGTTCTACAGCGCCTTGTGCGGCTGGTCGGTCCAGCCCATGCCGATGGGCGATCAGCCCTACGACATCATCATGAATGGCGACAAGGGCATCGGCGGATTACGCAGCGCCGACAAGGGCACTTCCGCCCATTGGGCTTCCTACCTGTCGGTCGAGGACGTGGACAAGAGCTTCGCCTCAGCCACCAAGGCAGGTGCCAGCGCGATGATGGCGCCGACCGATTTCGGCGATGTCGGTCGCGCGGCCGCCGTCAAGGACCCGACCGGTGCCATGGTCTGCCTGTGGAAAGGAGCCCAGGACGACCCCGTAGACGTCGACAAGACACCCGTCAGCGCCTGGTTCTGGAACGAGTTGTGGACGACCGACGCCAAGGCCGCGCTGGCGTTCTACGAAAAGGCCCTGGGCTTCTCGCACGACTCGATGGACATGGGCCCGCAGGGCACCTATTACATACTCAAGGACGCCAAGGGCACGATGCGCGGTGGCCTGATGCAAGTGGGAGCCGATGTGCCCATGCCCTCGCAATGGTTGCCCTACATCCATGTGGCCGACTGCGACGCCGCCAGCAAGAAGGCGATGAAGCTGGGCGCCACGAAGACCGTCGTTCCGCCAACCGACATTCCCAATATCGGCCGCTTTACGGTGTTGATCGATCCGCTGGGCGCACCGATCGGCCTGATCAAAGGTGCTGGCTGAGCCTGCTCGTAACGGAACCAGCCGGCGCCGAAAACATCGGCGCCGGCTCCTAGCCGGTTGCCTGGGTAGCAGGCAACACGCGATGCGCGGCAAAGCGCATTGACGAGACAAGCACCCTGCAAGCAAGCCAGACGCAAGAAGGCCTACAACGCGCCCAAGGCCTTGGCGAAACCATCCAGGTAGACCGGGAACTCCTGCAAGTCGTTGTGTCCTGCACCGGGAACCAGCAACCGCCCTGATTGCGGCACCAGCGCATGCAATTGCTGGCTGT
The DNA here is from genome assembly GCA_037968655.1 of Burkholderiaceae bacterium. Lineage (GTDB taxonomy): Bacteria > Pseudomonadota > Gammaproteobacteria > Burkholderiales > Burkholderiaceae_C > CAISIP01. The sequence continues at coordinate 7,750 of JBBKVW010000290.1, read as the reverse complement.
GCCGTGGCGCGATCAAGGAATCCAGCTCGCCGTGGATCAGTAGCAGCCGATTGGGTATGCGCGTGATCCAGGCATCGGTGCGCAGTGGATAGCGCAGCACCCAGCCAGGCACCCAGCGAAAATGCTCGCGGCTCAGCGCCAGGATGCTGGTGTAGGGTGAAACCAGCACGGTCAGGTCTGGCGCGCGCGTACCTGCCAGGTCCACCGCCAGACGGGCCGCCAGCCCACTGCCCAGCGAGCGCCCGTAGAGGACCAGTTTGCGCCCGGCATATTGCGCCGCGATCTGCTCCCAGGCTGCGCGCACGTCGGCATGCAACTGCGCTTCGCTGTCGATGCTGCCGCTGCTCTTGCCATAACCCCGATAGTCGATCATGAACAGATCGAAATTGGCGCGCCGGTAGAACTCGGGCTGCACGAACCAGCTTTGCAGGCTGCCGCCGTTGCCGTGCAGGAAAAACACCACACCCTTGGGATCGGGCAGCCGCAAATGCAGTGCCGATAGCTGCGCGCCGGGAACCGGGATCCGGACTTCATGGATATCGGGCGCAAGCGCCAAAGGCAGATCGGCCGCCAGCACCGTGGGCACAAACAGCAGTGACTCCTGACGCCACCACAGCCAGCCCAGCACCGCCCCGTACAAGGCCAGCACCACGACGGCCAGGCCGAGTGCGTTCGTGACAAAGGCCATCAAGCGACTGCGCCCGGCGGCCATGCGAGGTTCCTTGTTGTCATCGCTGAAAGTGTAGTTTCGCGTTGCCCAGGGCGGCGTACATTGCAGCGGCGCAGCCCGCACTTGGGTCGCTGCGCTACAGTGCCGCCCTGTTTCTGACGCAAAATCAAGCCATGTCCAGCATTACACCGCCCCGCCGCAATGATGGACTGGAGGCATTGCTGCGCGAGGCGCATGCTGCGCTGGACCGCGGCGACGTACAAACCGGCCGCAGCATCTCGCAACGGGTGCTCAAGGCCGCCGAGGGTCTGTCGAACCCGCGTTATGAAGCCAAGGCCCTGATCTGCCTGGCGCATTGCGACCGGATGCTGTCGCACTACCGCCGTGCGCACCGGGCCAGCCAGCGGGCGGCGCACCTGTTTCAATTGCTGGGTGACACACCGGGCGAGGTGCTGGCGCTGACGACCCATGCCGTTGTCTCGGTCACGCTGGGGCGCAACGAAGAAGCGCTGGAGGCGGCCTTGCTCGGTGTGCGCCTGAGCCAGTTCCTGGAGCACGACGAACACAGCGTGATGGCCTACAACGCTCTGGGCGTGGCATATTTCTGGAGCCACGGCTTCGAGAAGGCCGAGCAGGCGCTGGCCACGGCAATCCAGATCGCCGAACGTGCGCCGACGCCACTGAGCATGTTCCAGCCCCGGGTCAATCAATGGTGGACCGAACTGGTACGGGTGTTCCACGAACGCCATTACGTAGGCGGGTTCGACTCGCTCGATCGCCTGCGGTCGCGGCGTGAGGCGATAGTGGAGCGCATCTCCAGCGGCGACGCGGGCAACGTGTCGCCGGGAACCCATGTCACCACCGAAGCGGTATTGCAGTTCGGCCTGTGCCTGGAGCAGTGCTGGGCCGGGCGCATCGGCCAGGCCCGGCTTGACGTGGAAGTGCTGGCCCAGTGGGCCAAGCGCTATGGCACGGTGACCTGGCTGGGGGCGCTGGAGAGCTGGGTCCGGGCGGAGATCGCCTGGGCCAAGGGCGATTGGGCGGTCGCCCTTCCGCAGGCGGCCCGCATGATCGAGATCGCAACCGAAGTCGAACATGAACAGCTTGCCTGCCTGGGCCATGTGCTGGCGTCCCAGATCCATGTGGCGCAAGGCCAGAACGGACTGGCGCTGGACGAAATGCGTCGCCTGCGCCTGCGCGAGCAGTTGCTGCGCACCGATGGCCTGGAAACCCGCGAGAAAGTGATCGAATGGCAGGTCGACCTGCGCCTGCGCCAGCAGCATGTGGACCGGCTGGAGATCACCTCGCGCCAACTGGAAAAACTCTCGCTGGAAGACGCCCTGACCGGTATACCGAACCGGCGCAACTTCGAGATGTATGCCGCAGAGCTGCTGCGCAAGGGCCTGGAACACGGACTGCCGCCCTGCGTGGCGCTGATCGACGTGGACAAGTTCAAGCAGATCAACGACAACTTCTCGCACCAGGTCGGCGACGAGGTGCTCAGGCGCATCGCGCAGATCTTGCGCACGCATGTGCGCGAGGACGACATGGCGGCGCGACTGGCCGGCGACGAATTCGTGATCGTGTTCAAGAACGCCGAACTGGCGATCGCGCGCCAGGTCTGCGAGCGCATTGCAACAGCAGTTCGCGCTTTCGACTGGTCGACGATTGCTACCGGATTGCACTCGAGCATCAGCGTGGGTGTGGCAACCGCGCGCCCTGGCGATACCGTCGAATCGCTGACGCATCGCAGCGACGAAGCGATGTACCGGCACAAGAAGCAGCACGCCTGAACAAACCTGGATCAGGCGCCGTCGCCCGGCAGCGCCGGGCCCGGTCGGATGGCACTACGGGCCGGCTGCGCTCCGAGCCGACAGTGACACGCTCAGCGCCTGAACTCGCGGTACAGCAGGTACAGGCCGCTGGCAACGACGATCGCAGCGCCCGCAATCACCGCCGCATCGGGCACATGGCCGAATACCAGCCAGCCCAATAGCGTCATGTAGATGATCTGCTGATACAGGAAGGGGCCGAGCACGGCGGCTGACGCATAGCGGTGTGCCTGCGTCACCATCAGATGGCCAAGCCCGCCATACACACCCATGGACAGCACCAGAACCCAGGTCAGCGTGTCCTGCGGCGTGGTCCATTGCAGCAATCCGAAGGGCGTGAGCAGCAGCGCGGCGCCGCCGGCCGACCAGAGCTGGGTCGTGGCCGGCAGCTCGGTGGCGGCCAGGCGACGCGTCAGCATGTTGAACAGCGCATACAGCACGGCATTGACCAGCGACAGCACGATGGCCGGGTGAAAGCCCTGCGAGCCCGGGCGCACGATCAGCAGCACGCCAGAGAATCCGATCAGGATCGCGATCCAGCGCCGCGCATCGAGTCGCTCGCCCAGCAACTGGGCACTGATGACGGCGATCAGGATCGGTACCGAAAACTGGATCGCGCCGGTCACGTCGAGTTGCAGGTACTGCAGCGCCCAGAAGTTCAACGCCGTCATGACGGCCTGCATCAGGGCACGCAACAGTTGCAGGCGCATTTCGCGCGGACGGTACAGGGCCAACCCGTAGCGCGGCGTCAACACTACGATCGCCAGCAGGGTATGGGTGACAAAGCGCAGCCACACTACCTGGAACACCGGCAATGCCAGCACCAGCCATTTTGCGGTGCTGTCCAGCGCCGCAAAGCACAGTGTGGTGACACTCACCATCGCAATGCCGAGCTGGCGGTTGCGCGCGGTGTCCAGTTCCAGCATGCTCAGCCGCCCTACGGCTGATCCGGCGAAACCGGCATCGCAGTGGCTGTCACGGCTTGGCTCAGCAGCGCAATGGGCGTCACAACCTGGCTTCGACCCAGGCGCGCACGCTGGCCAGCGCCTGCGGCAATGCCGTGGCGTCGGTGCCGCCGGCCATCGCCATATCCGGCTTTCCGCCACCCTTGCCGCCCACCTGGCTGGCGACATGATTGACCAGTTCGCCGGCCTTGACCCGGCCCAGCAGGTCAAGTGTCACGCCCGCGGCCAGCTGCACCCTGGCGCCATCGACAACGGCCAGCACGATCACCGCCGACTTGAGCTTGTCCTTGAGCTTGTCCATGCTCTCGCGCAAGGTCTTGCTGTCGGCGCCGTCCATGCGCACCGCCAGCAGCTTCACGCCCTTGACATCGATTGCCTGCTGCACCAGCTCATCGCCCTGGTTCGAAGCCAGCTTGCCCTTGAGCGCCGCCACTTCCTTCTCCAGCTGCCTGACGTGGTCCAGCACCTGCGCTATGCGCCCCTGCAACTCGGCCACCGGCGCCTTGACTGCCCCTGCGACCTTGGTCACGGTCGATTCGAGCTGCTGCAAATAGGCCAGCGCGCCCTGGCCCGTCACCGCCTCGACGCGGCGCACCCCTGCCGCGACGCCGCCTTCGGCCACCACCTTGAACAGGCCAATGTCGCCGGTGCGCTGCACATGGGTACCGCCGCACAGCTCGGTCGTGCTGCCAATGTCGAGCACGCGCACGGTTTCGCCGTATTTCTCGCCGAACAGCATCATGGCGCCGGTCTGTTTCGCTGCGTCCATGTCCATCAGGCGCGCCTGGGTCGCCGCATTGGCCAGGATCTCGTCATTGACCAGGGTTTCAATCTCGTGCATCTGCGCGTCGCTCACCGGTGCGTTGTGCGTGAAGTCAAAACGGGTGCGCTCGGCGTTGACCAGGCTGCCCTTTTGCTGCACATGGTCGCCCAACACGGAGCGCAAGGCCTTGTGCAACAGATGGGTGGCCGAGTGGTTGCGCATGGTGGCCGCGCGCGTGGCGCCGTCCACATGGGCGGTCACCCTGTCGCCGACTTGCAGCACGCCGGAAATCGATGCGCCATGGTGGGCGAACACATCGGACTTGATCTTCTGGGTATCGGCCACCTCGAACATCGCATCGTCGGTGAAGATGGCGCCCTGGTCGCCGACCTGGCCGCCACTCTCGGCGTAAAACGGCGTGTTGTCCAGCACCACAACGCCGCTTTGGCCATGGCGCAGCTCTGTCACCGCGGCGCCGTCGACATACAGGGCCACGACGGCACTGTCCTGGGTCAGGCTGTCGTAGCCGACAAAACCATTGGCGGCGCCGATGTATTCCAAAGCCTTGTCCATGCGGAACTTGCCAGCGGCGCGGGCCTGGGTCTTTTGCCTGTCCATGGCGCTGGCAAATCCGGCCTCGTCTACCGACAGGCCGCGCTCACGGCAGACGTCGGCCGACAGGTCGAGCGGAAAGCCAAATGTGTCATGCAGCTTGAACGCCACGTCGCCCGGCAGGACGCTGACGCCGTCGGCCAGTGCTGCGTCCAGGATATGCATGCCGGTTTCCAGGGTTTCGAAAAATCGCTCCTCCTCGACCCGCAGTACCTGGGTGATGCGCTCACTTTGGTGCGCCAGCCGCGGATAGGCCTCGCCCATGACCGCCACCAAGTCGGTCACCAATTTGTGAAAGAAGGGCTTCTTGCAGCCGAGCTTGTAGCCATGGCGAACGGCGCGCCGGATGATGCGGCGCTGCACATAGCCCCGCCCCTCGTTGCCCGGAATCACCCCGTCGCTGACCAGAAATGCGGTGGCGCGGATATGGTCGGCGATCACCTTGAGCGAGTTGTTGGACAGATCGGCACAACCGGTCTCGCGCGACGCAGCGGCAATCACTACCGTGAACACGTCGATCTCCTAATTGCTGTGCCGCTGCTGCAATTTGGCCGCCAGCCGCTCCAGCCCCATGCCGGTATCGACACAGGGCGCGGGCAGCTTGATCAGGGAACCGTCGGCTTGCATGTCGAACTGCATGAACACATGGTTCCAGATCTCGATGAAACGGTCGCCGTCCTCGCCCGGGCTGCCAGGCGGGCCGCCGGGAATATGGTCGCCGTGGTCGTAGAAGATTTCGCTGCACGGACCGCAGGGGCCGGTGTCGGCCATCATCCAGAAATTGTCGGACGCGTATTTCCTGCCCTTGTTGTCGCCAATGCGAATCACCCGCTCGGGCGGCAGGCCGATCTCCTTGGTCCAGATGTCGAAAGCCTCGTCGTCGTCGATGTAGACAGTGGCCAGCAACCGCTCGGGCGGCAGCTTGTAGACCTGGGTCAGCAGTTCCCAGCCCCACTTCAGACTGTCGCGCTTGAAATAGTCGCCAAAGCTCCAGTTGCCCAGCATCTCGAAAAACGTATGGTGGCGCGCGGTATAGCCGACGTTTTCCAGGTCATTGTGTTTGCCACCGGCGCGCAGGCAGGCCTGCACCGATGCTGCGCGCACATACGAGCGCTTGTCGGTACCCAGGAACACATCCTTGAACTGCACCATGCCGGAATTGACGAACATCAGCGTCGGGTCGTTGCCTGGCACCAGCGGACTGGACTCCACCACGGTATGGCCCTTGGAGGCGAAGAAGTCCAGAAAGATCTGGCGGATGTCGGCGACGGAGACGTTGCTGGTCATGGTGGTGGGCCGTGGTGAAGACAGGGGATCCGCGCTGGTGCAGCGCGGCAAAGAGCGCTATTTTCGCAAACTGGCGCAGGCCATTGAAATCAGGCGCTTGAACCGGAGTTGAGGCTTACGCACCGGCAGGGCTGCGCGCATTTTCAGGGCGCCGCGCGGTGCTGGTCCCCAAGGTCAAAGACGCATCGATGTGGTTCCCAAGGGTTTATCCGTAGCGGACGGGAATGCGATGCGGTGCATCATAAGCATTGACGTTGTCTGACCGCGGCATCACCGTGGCTACGTGTCCGCCAGGCCAGCCTGGATCGGATTTTTTTGTCATTCAACGGAGCGCTCGATGTACCGTTTTTTCCATCGCACCAATGCTGCCCTGATGGCCAAGCGCGCTGCCGCATGAACGCCAGGCGACCCGACGACGGCATGCCGCTGGTGCAGTTCACCGGCGTCCAGAAAACCTATGACGGCACTATCCTGGTGGTGCGCGACCTCAATCTGGATATCCAGAAGGGCGAGTTCCTGACACTGCTCGGCCCTTCCGGCTCGGGCAAGACCACCACCTTGATGATGCTCGCCGGTTTCGAATCGCCCACCGCCGGCGAGATCAAACTGGCCGGTGCATCGATCACCCGCACGCCACCGCACAAGCGCAACTTCGGCATGGTGTTCCAGAACTATGCGCTGTTTCCGCACCTGAGCGTGGCCGACAACATCGGCTATCCGCTCACGGTGCGCAAGCTTGGCAAGGCCGAGCGCGGGGCCAAGGTCAAGCAAGCGCTCGAGATGGTGCAGATGGGCCCGATGGGTGAGCGTTTTCCCTCGCAGCTCTCGGGCGGGCAGCAACAAAGGGTGGCGCTGGCACGCGCCCTGGTGTTCGATCCGCAGCTGGTGCTGATGGACGAGCCGCTGGGCGCGCTCGACAAGCAACTGCGCGAGCATATGCAGCTCGAACTCAAGGCGATCCACCGCCAGCTGGGCATCACCTTCATATATGTGACGCATGACCAGTCCGAGGCGCTGACAATGTCCGACCGCGTGGCGGTCTTCAACGAAGGCGTGATCCAGCAGATCGACACCGTGGATCAACTGTACGAGACCCCGTCCAACCGTTTCGTCGCCAGTTTTGTCGGCGACAACTCGGTGCTCGATGGCAAGGTGACAAGCGTCGACGGCGAACGTTGCGATGTGCGTCTGGACGACGGCACGCTGCTCAGCGGCGTCAACGTCAACCGGACCAAGGTCGGCGATGCGGTGCAATGCAGCGTGCGGCCCGAACGCATCACGGTCGTCAATGGTGAGGCGCCTGCTGGCAATATGTTGAGCGCCACGGTGGCCGATGTCACCTCCTTCGGCGATCCCTTGCGGCTGCGCTGCCAGGCCACCGGCCAGCCCGAAATCAGCGTCAAGATGCCCTTGCAGCAGCTGGGTCATATTGGCGCCGGCAAATCGATCCGCCTGCATCTTCCACCCGAGCATCTGCGCGTCTACCGCTGAAACGCAGAGCTGCTACCCCTGTTCACCAATCACCAACCCAAGGAGACGTTCATGCAACTCAAGCCCCACATTCTTGCCGCCGCGATTGCCGCCCTGCCGGCACTCGCCCAGGCCCAGATCACCGTGGTGA
>JBBKVW010000289.1:0-15005 GCA_037968655.1 Burkholderiaceae bacterium | reverse complement strand
ACCGGCCTGTTCTGGATCAATATTTCAATGCTCTGCACGTTCTGGGCATGGGGCATGGTCGGTCCCGCGCTGGCGCGGCGTGGCGTGCAGGCGGACCGTCTGATCGCCTGGGGCCTGCCGTCGAGCTTTGTCGTGTTGGCCCTCATCATTGTGTTGCCGCATGAGATTGCATCGGTTGCCGGCGCCTTGCTGGCGCTCTATTGCATATGCTGCAGTTTCGTCACGCCATCCCAGCCCGCTGTGGGTATGGCTTTCGGACCAGCTTTGGCCGGGCGCGCGCTGACCGCATTCAATCTGTTGATTTTCTTGGGTGTGTTCGTGATCCAGTGGGGCATTGGTCTTTCGGTGGATGCATTGCTGGCCTTGGGGCTGAGTGAGACAAGCGCATATCGACTGGCATTCACTGCTTTCCTGGCTTGTTGCGTGGCTGCCTATCTCCATTTCATGCGCGGCTCGGGCCATAATCGGATCGCTTGACACCATGAACTGCGGCCTGTTGATCATCGCCCATGCACCACTGGCCAGCGCTCTGCGCCAGTGCATGCAGCACGTGTTTCCGGATGCGGCGCAGGAAGTCGTCGCGATGGACGTCGACAGCGATCTGGAGTTCGACATTCTGCTGGTGCAAGCGCGCAAAGCCATGGCTGAGCTCAATACGCCCCAAGTGCTGATGTTTACCGACGTGTTTGGCGCGACACCGTGCAATGTCGCGCAAAAACTGGTCGACACTGACCGCGTGCGATTGATAGCGGGCGTCAATTTGCCGATGCTGTTGCGCGCCATGACCTATCGCGGAGAGCCGCTCGAGACGCTGGTCGAGCGTGCCGTCGCCGGCGGAGTGCAGGGCGTGACAACTGTTGCGGTCGCGGCGCCACAGCACCAGGCCAGAAGGATGCATGATCAAGACCCCAACGACCATCAGCAATAAGCTCGGCCTGCATGCGCGCGCCTCGGCCAAGCTGACCAAGCTGGCCGGCAGTTTCCCCTGCGATGTCTACATGTCCCGTGGCGATCGCAGGGTCAATGCCAAAAGCATCATGGGCGTCATGATGCTGGCGGCCGGAATGGGCGCAGGCGTCGAGATCGAGACCAGTGGCGAGCAGGAGCAGCAGGCCATGGATGCCTTGTTGGCACTGATCACCGACAAGTTTGGAGAGGCCGAGTGAGTTTCTCGATCCATGGACTGGCCGTTGCGCGGGGCATCGCGATAGGCCGTGCGGTCCTGGTTGCCTCCAGCCGTGTCAATGTGGCGCATTACTTCATCACTGCTGATGAAGTCCTGTCCGAAATTGAACGTGTACGCGCCGGGCGCAATGCGGTCGTTGACGAGATCCATCGCCTGCAACGCACCATCAGCCACATGGGCCCCAAGGAGGCGCCTCATGAATTGACTGCGCTGATGGATGTGCACCTGATGCTGCTGCAAGACGATGAATTGATCCTCGGCGTCAAGCACTGGATTGCCGATCGGCTATACAACGCGGAATGGGCGCTGACCACGCAATTGGAGGTGATTGCGCGCCAGTTCGACGAGATGGAGGACGAATACCTGCGTGAGCGCAAGGCCGACCTCGAGCAGATCACGGAAAAGGTGCTGGCGGCCATGAATGGCAAGGCCTCGCCCATGGCGGCGGTGAGCGCGCGCGCTCCGCGCAAGGCCGCCCAGCAGGACCTGCTGCTCGACACCACGGTGGACGTACCGCTGATTCTGGTGGCGCATGACCTCTCGCCAGCGGACATGCTGCAGTTCAAGCAAAGTGTGTTTGCGGGCTTCGTCACCGATGTTGGCGGACGCACTTCGCACACTGCCATCGTGGCGCGCAGCATGGATATCCCGGCGGTAGTGGGTGCACGACTGTCCAGCCATTTGATCCGGCAGGACGATTGGGTGATCGTTGACGGAGACGCGGGCGTCGTCGTCGTCGACCCGTCAGCCATCATGCTGGCCGAATACGGATTCAAGCAGCGCCAGGGCGAGATCGACCGAGGGCGGCTATCGCGCTTGTTGCACAAGCCGGCCATCACGCTGGATGGGCAGACCGTCGAGTTGCTTGCCAACATCGAGATGCCCGAAGATGCGACGGGCGCCGTCAACGCGGGCGCTATGGGTGTGGGCTTGTTTCGCAGCGAGTTCCTGTTCATGGGTCGCCATGGCAAGCTGCCTGACGAGCAGGAACAGTACCTGGCCTATTGCAAGGCGCTGGAGGGCATGCAGGGCTTGCCAGTCACGATACGCACGGTCGATATCGGCTCGGACAAGCCGCTGGACAAGGCCGCACACGACAATGCGCACCTCAATCCTGCGCTGGGTCTGCGTGCCATCCGCTGGAGTCTGGCCGACCCGGACATGTTCCTGACCCAGTTGCGCGCAATCCTGCGCGCGGCAGCCTACGGGCGGGTCAACATGCTGGTCCCGATGATTGCCCATGCCACCGAGATCCGCCAGACCCTGGCTTTGCTGGACGAAGCGCGCAGGCAACTCGATCAACGCGGGGTGCCCTATGGTCCCTTGCGGCTGGGCGCAATGATCGAGATCCCCGCCGCGGCGCTGATCCTCGATGTTTTCCTGAAGTATTTTGATTTCCTGTCCATCGGTACCAACGACCTGATCCAGTACACGCTGGCAATTGACCGTGCCGACGAATCCGTTGCGCATCTGTATGACCCCCTGCACCCGGCCGTTTTGCGTCTGGTAGCCAACACGATATCCCAGTGCAATGCCCAGTCCAAGGGCGTCAGCGTGTGTGGCGAAATGGCGGGCGACATTGGTTTCACGCGGCTCTTGCTTGGCCTGGGTTTGCGCAGTTTTTCAATGCATCCGACACAGATCCTGGCGGTCAAGCACGAGATACTGCGCGCTGACGCAGGCAAGCTTGCCGGCTGGGCCTGGTCGGTGCTGGAATCGGAAGATCCGGCCGCAACATTTGCCGCCTGACCGATCGCGTTGGTCGCCGTCGGTGCTCAACGAATCCGCGAGCCCACAATCGCGGCGCCAACGATCATCATGGCGGCCAGTACGATGCTCCAGCGAAACGTCCCGGCACCCACCAGCATCAGGACTGCTGTGGACGACAACGGCGTGAGATAGCTCAGTATGCCGATCTGGCGCGGATCGCCCAGTTTCAGCGCCTTGTCCCAGAGCAGGAAGGCCAGTCCCAGCGGGCCTAGCCCCGCTGCCGCCACCAGCAGCAATTCCTGCGTGCCCAATGTCCTTGGTTGCTCCAGCAACAGGTGGCATAGCAGCGACAGCAGGCCAGATACAAGCCCGAACAGGCCGACTGCTACTGTCGAAAAAGCCGGTACGCGTCGGCTCAGCAGCGAGAACGCGGCCCAGATCAGCGCCGATGCCAGTGCCAGCAGGTAGCCCCAGGACCAGGCGCCCGGGCCGGCGTCTCCTCCGCCCAGGATCGCGACTGCGGCACCGGCAAAGCCCAGCAGGGCAGCCAGCACATGCAAGGGCCGCAGCGACATGCCCGGCAACAACACTGGCGACAACACGACGATGAACAGCGGCCACAGGTAGTTCACCAGATTGGCCTGCACTGCGGGCGCCGTGCGCAGGGCCATGAACAGCAGGAAATGGAATCCGAACAGGCCAACTACACCAAGCGCCAGCGTGACGGGAGAAATTTTCCACAAACGCGGCTTGCGCGCCACCAGCGGCCAGGTCGGCATGCTGCCGATCACCAGGGCCAGGCCGGTCAACAGGAACGGTGGAACGGATTTGAGGGCGACACCCAGGGCGGCCAGTGATGCCCACAAGGCGATGGCGCCCAGCGCATACAGTGTGGCGGCTCGGGGCTGGGCGGCGGTCATGCGGGAGTCTTGGGGCTGACGATGGTCGCGCGACGGACTGCTTTATGCCCAAGGCGAAGCTTGGGGCTCCTGGAGTCGGACGTTCGCGTCGATCGATCGCCCGCGCGAACGATTCAGTTCGAGGGCAAAGGACTCAGTACGCCCTGAGCCTGCTGGTCCGCGTGGTAGCTGGAGCGGACCATGGCGCCCACTGCGGCATGGGTGAAACCCATCTGATACGCCTGCTCCTCGAACATCTTGAAGGTGTCCGGGTGCACATAGCGCTTAACAGTCAGATGGCTGGTGCTGGGCGCCAGATACTGGCCGATCGTCAGCATGTTGATGCCGTGATCGCGCATGTCGCGCATCACCTGCAGGATTTCGTCGTCGGTTTCGCCCAGGCCGACCATCAGGCCGCTCTTGGTCGGCACGTCGGGGAAAAGCGCCTTGAACTTCTTGAGCAGATTGAGGCTGAACGCGTAGTCGGAGCCAGGGCGGGCTTCCTTGTACAGGCGCGGGATCGTCTCCAGATTGTGGTTCATTACGTCTGGCGGAGCCGCTTTGAGGATGTCCAGCGCCCGATCGTCGCGGCCGCGGAAATCCGGCACCAGGATCTCGATGCGGGTCTGGGGCGAGGACTCGCGGATCTTGCGGATGCAGTCGACGAAGTGGCCGCTGCCTCCATCGCGCAAATCGTCCCGGTCGACGCTGGTGATGACCACATACTGCAGCTTGAGTGCGGCGATCGTATTGGCCAGGTTCTGCGGCTCGTTGACATCCAGTGGGTCGGGCCGGCCATGGCCGACATCGCAGAACGGGCAACGGCGGGTGCACTTGTCGCCCATGATCATGAAGGTGGCGGTGCCCTTGCCAAAGCATTCGCCGATGTTCGGACACGAAGCCTCTTCGCACACGGTCACCAGCTGGTTCTTGCGCAGGATGTCCTTGATCTCGTAGAAACGGGTCGTCGGTGAGCCGGCCTTGACCCTGATCCAGGACGGCTTCTTCAGGATTTCGCCTTGCACCACCTTGACCGGGATGCGCGAGAGCTTGGCGCCCGCCTTTTGCTTGACGCTTGCGTCATAGGATTGCTGCGACTGGGCGTCGCGGACGACTTGGGTGCTTGGATTGGACATGCGGTGGTGGCTCGATCGTCAGGGCGCCAGATAGCTGACAAGCTTTTCGCTCAGCACATCGGCCACCTCGTTCCAGTTGGCGGACACGCCGATTGTAGAAAGGTCGACAGTTTGCAGGCCGGCAAAGCCGCAGGGGTTGATCCGGGCAAAGGGTTTCAGGTCCATCGCGACATTGAGCGCGACGCCGTGGTAGCTGCAATGACGGCTGACCTTGATGCCCAGCGCGGCGATCTTGCCAAGCCCGAAGAAATCGATTGCGGCAGGCGCGGTGGAGGCTGACTCGTGCGTTTCTCCAGCAACGTGCGCAGGCCTGCGTGTCGGTCGCTGGGCCAACATGGCGTGGGCGCCGGGGTCGTCCAGTCGCACATAGATGCCAGGCGCTCCCGCGACTCTGTGTCCAGTCACTGCGAATTGCGCCAGCGTGCGAATCACCGACTCCTCGATCCGATAAACATACTCCTTGACGAAATAGCCGGCGCGCCGCAGATCGATCATCGGGTAGGCGACGATCTGGCCCGGTCCGTGGTAGGTGACCTGGCCGCCACGGTTGGTGGTAACAACCGCAATGTCACCCGGATCAAGCACGTGTTCTGACTTGCCCGCCAGGCCCTGGGTGTATGTTGGTGGGTGCTCGCATAGCCACAAAGTGTCTTCAGTCAACGGTGTGCGCGTTGCCGTGAAATCCTGCATGGCTTGATAGGTGGGCAGGTAGTCAACCAGTCCCAGCGTGCGGATTTCAATGCCCACTGACGCTCACAACACGATCTTGACCATCGGATGGGTCGACAGGGTCCGGTACAACTCGTCGAGTTGTTCCCGGCTGGTGGCAGTGATGGTGATGGTCACACCGAGGTACTTGCCGCCACTACTTTCGCGCAGTTCAACCGTCGCGGCGTCAAAGCCAGGGTCAAACATCCTGGCCACCGCCGTGACGGCCTGCACGAAACCATCCACCCGTTCGCCCATGACCTTGATGGGAAAGCGGGACGGATACTCGATCAGGGACTCGTTGGCGCTTGCCATGGGACGGTTTTCCGACATCAACCTAGACGCGACGATCGGTCAATCGGCATGGGCCAGTTTGGCTTCCTGGTACGCGGCAAAGAGTTTCTTGCCGATAGGACCGGGCACGCCCTTGTTCGCCGGATGGCCGACTGCCTTCCCATCCAGGGTTGTTATGGCAATGACCTCCTTGGTCGCGCTGGACAGCAGCAACTCGTCTGCGGCAAGCACCTCGTCTCGGCTGATCTTTTGCAAGCGGTATTGCAGCCCCAGGCCTTTGCATAGTTCTTCGATCAGGCCAAAACGGATGCCTTCGAGCACCAGATTGTCCTTGGGCACCCCGATGACTGTGTTGTCCTTCACCACCCAGACATTGCTGGCCGACGCTTCACTGAGGAAGCCCCGGCGAAACATCACGGTTTCCAGTGCGCCGGCATCGAAACTGATCTGACGGGCGAACACCGATCCCAGCAGGCTGGTTGTCTTGATATGCGCCTTCTCCCAGCGAAAGTCGTCCGCCGTCACACAGGCAACGCCTTGCTCCATTTGCTTTGGCGTGAGGGACCGCATGGGATTGGCCATGGCAAAAACCGTGGGCGTGATATCGGTCGGCATCACATGATCGCGCATTGCGACGCCTCGGGTCACCTGGATGTAGACCATCTGATTGAGCGAATCCGGGGTGGTTGCAGCCGCTTTGGCGCCATGGCCGATCAGGCCCATCGCAATGCCCAGCCACTGCTCGCGGGTGTGCGGATTTTCCATCCGCATCTCGACCAGGCTGCGCTCGAGCCGGGCCATATGCTGGGCAAACCGGAACGGGCGACCGGCGTATACCGGCACGACCTCATAGATGCCGTCGCCAAAAATGAAACCGCGGTCCAGTACGCTGATTTTGGCGTCGCACAAGGGCGTGAAGGCGCCGTTGAGGTAGCAGGGAGTCGAGGGCAATTGATTCATGTCTGAATTATCAGGCCTTGCCAATCCACTTGATCGGTGCCCGGGTGCTGCAACCATCCGTTTTTTTGGCGGCCCTGAGCTTTTACTTATAATCTGAGGCTTTGCGAAACTTATAGCGGGCGTACGGGCGTCATATTTGATGAATTCTTGGCCCTACGATAACGAAGCAGATGCAGGGGAGGCTGATAAGTTCAAGCCCCTGAGTGCCGAAGAGGCGCGCAGGTTGCGTGAGCGAAATTCGTCGATGCCGCCCTGGAAGATCGTACTTGGGCAAGGTGTGGTGGGGATTCTGGTAGCGCTAATTGCCGGTTTGGTCACTGCAAGTCAGAGCGTAGCTTGGTCGGCCGCCTATGGCGCACTGGCCGTCGTCCTTCCAGCTGCGGTTTTCGCGCGGGGTTTGACCGGGCGCTTTGCGTCCTTGAATGCCGGATCTGCGGCAGTTAGTTTCCTGTTGTGGGAAATGGTCAAATTGGCAATGACGGTGGCGATGCTGATCGCTGCCCCGAAGTTGGTGGTGGCATTGAGCTGGCCTGCATTGCTGGTGGGTTTGGTGCTGACAATGAAGATATATTGGGTTGCGCTGGTATTTGCGCCCTGGAACAAACAACGAAAAGTCGGGTAAACACAGATGGCTGCTGAAAACGGACCTACCGCTGGTGAATACATCATTCACCATCTGACGCATCTGCAGAACCAGCCAGCCAAGGCGGTTGTCGATTTCTCGGTTTTCAACCTCGATTCCCTGTTCTTCTCGACTGTGCTGGGCGTGTTGGTGTGCTGGGTGTTGTGGCTTGCCGCGCGCAAGGCCACTTCCGGCGTGCCGGGGCGTTTTCAGGCTGCAGTCGAGATGCTGGTAGAACTGGTGGAATCGCAGGCCAAGGGCATCGTACACAATGCCAACAGCCGCAAGCTGGTAGCGCCGCTGGCGCTGGTGGTGTTCCTGTGGATTTTCATGATGAACGCCATGGATCTGTTGCCGGTCGACCTCCTTCCGGTGATCTGGGAATTGATCTACGGTGCGGCGGGCGGCGATCCACATCACGCCTATCTGCGCGTTGTGCCGACTGCCGATCTGTCGATCTCGATGGGTCTTTCGGTTGCGGTTCTGATCGTCTGCCTGATCTACAACGTCAAGATCAAGGGCCTGGGCGGCTGGATTCATGAGTTGTTCACCGCGCCGTTTGGTGCGCATCCGTTGCTGTGGCCATTCAATTTTGCGATGCAGCTGATCGAGTTCATCGCCAAGACCGTCTCGCACGGCATGCGGCTGTTCGGCAACATGTATGCTGGCGAACTCATATTCATGCTGATTGCCCTGATGGGTGGTGCCTGGGCCTTTACGGCCACCGGCATTGGCCTGGCAATCGGACACATCATTGCAGGAACCGCGTGGGCGATCTTTCACATCCTGATCATCACGCTGCAGGCCTTCGTGTTCATGATGCTGACCCTGGTCTATATCGGCCAGGCGCATGACGCGCATTAAGGTTATGTAGTTCTCGCAATTTTCGTTTTTCTTTTCTCGTCAACCAAAGTCCTTTAGGAGTAATCATGGAAGTAATCAGCTTTGTTGCACTGGCCGCGGGCCTGATCATCGGTCTCGGCGCCTTCGGTGCCTGTATCGGCATCGGCATCATGGGCAGCAAATACCTCGAATCCGCAGCACGTCAGCCCGAGCTGATGGGCGAACTGCAGACCAAGATGTTCCTGCTCGCCGGTCTGATCGACGCGGCCTTCATTATTGGTACTGGTATCGCGTTGTGGTTTGCTACGGCCAACCCGTTCCTGGCCCAGATCGCCAACCTGCCGAAGTAAGTTTTCTGGCGGGATCAACGTCATTTCCTGGCGCTGCTGGCGCCGGGTGAAGGATGAAAAGTGAGCATTACCGGTACCCTCATCATTCAGATGATCGTGTTCCTGATTCTGGTCGGGTTCACGATGAAATTCGTGTGGCCGCCGATCGCGAGCGCGCTGGACGAGCGCGCCACCAAGATCGCCGACGGCCTGGCCGCAGCGGACAAGGCCAAGGCCGAGTTGTCCGCCGCCAACAAGCGCGTCGAAGCGGAGTTGGCCAAGTCACGCAATGAAACCGCGACCCTCTTGGCCGACGCCGAGCGTCGCGGGCAGGCCATCATCGAGCAGGCCAAGTCCAGCGCGACCGAAGAAGGCAACAAGATCGTGGCCGCAGCCCGTGCCGAAGCCGAGCAACAGACCGTGAAGGCGCGTGACGCCTTGCGCGATCAGGTTGCGGCGCTGGCCGTGCGAGGTGCCGAGCAGATCCTGCGCAAGGAAGTCAATGCCGGTGTGCACGCGGACCTGCTCAACCGTCTCAAGACCGAGCTGTAAGGGGAATGCATGGCTGAACTCGCCACCATCGCGCGACCGTACGCGGAAGCCTTGTTCGAATCGGCCAAGGCCGACCTGAACGGCGCGGCCAGTTGGCTCGACCAATTTGCAGCAATTGCCGGCAACGCACAATTGCTGCAGTTTGCGGGCAACCCCAAGATCACCGACGAGCAGGTCTTTGACGTGATCAGCGGTGTTGCAAAGGCAGACCTGAGCGACAACGCGAAGAACTTCCTGCGCATCGTGATCGAGAACGGTCGGGTCGACGCCCTCCCGGAGATCGCTGCGCAATTTCGCATCCTGGTCAATGCGCAGGGCGGTTCGTCGGATGCAGTTGTCCATAGCGCATTTGCGATCGACGAAAAAGCGCTGATAGAGCTTACCGCCGTGCTGGAAAAGCGATTCGGCCGCAAGCTCAACGTGACAACGGAACTCGATGACACCCTGATCGGTGGCGTTCGGGTGGTGGTGGGTGACGAGGTGCTCGACACATCCGTCAGGGCCCGCCTGGATCAAATGAAAATTGCGTTGACCGCTTGAGCCGCGCGCTCCGGTCACAGCCCACTAAAGAAAGAAGGAAAGAGCCATGCAACTCAATCCCGCAGAAATCTCAGAACTGATCAAGAGCCGCATCGAGGGCCTGACGGCCAGCGCGGACATCCGCAACCAGGGTACCGTGGTGTCGGTGTCCGACGGCATTTGCCGCATTCACGGCCTGTCAGAGGTGATGCAGGGCGAGATGCTGGAGTTTCCCGCCGGCAGTGACGGCTTGCCGACATATGGACTGGCGCTGAATCTGGAGCGCGATTCGGTCGGCTCGGTGATTCTGGGTGAGTACGAGCATATTTCCGAAGGCGACGTGGTCAAATGCACCGGCCGCATTCTGGAAGTGCCGGTAGGCCCCGAACTGATTGGTCGCGTTGTCAACGCTTTGGGCCAGCCGATCGACGGCAAAGGACCTATCAACGCCAAGATGACCGACGTGATCGAGAAGGTTGCGCCGGGCGTGATCGCACGCAAGTCGGTGGACCAGCCGGTGCAGACCGGCCTGAAGTCGATCGACTCCATGGTGCCGATCGGCCGCGGCCAGCGCGAGCTGATCATCGGCGACCGCCAGACCGGCAAGAGCGCGGTCGCGATCGACACCATCATCAACCAGAAGGGTCAGAACATGACCTGCGTGTATGTCGCGATCGGCCAGAAAGCCTCGTCCGTCAAGAACGTCGTGCGTTCGCTGGAAGAAGCCGGTGCGATGGCCTACACCATCGTGGTGGCGGCCACGGCAGCCGAATCAGCAGCCATGCAATATGTATCGGCCTATTCCGGCTGCACCATGGGCGAGTATTTTCGCGACCGCGGCCAGGACGCGCTGATCGTCTATGACGACCTGTCAAAACAGGCCGTAGCCTACCGCCAGGTCTCGCTGCTGTTGCGCCGCCCGCCAGGGCGCGAAGCCTACCCCGGTGACGTGTTCTATCTGCACAGCCGTCTGCTCGAGCGCGCCGCACGTGTGAATGCCGCGTATGTCGAGGACTTCACCAAGGGTGAAGTCAAGGGTAAGACAGGCTCCCTGACTGCGTTGCCGATCATTGAAACCCAGGCCGGCGACGTTTCCGCTTTCGTTCCGACCAATGTGATCTCGATCACCGACGGTCAGATCTTCCTGGAAACCAGCCTGTTCAACGCCGGCATCCGCCCCGCCATCAACGCCGGTATCTCTGTGTCGCGGGTCGGCAGCGCGGCGCAGACCAAGCTGATCAAGAACCTGTCGGGTGGTATCCGCAACGACTTGGCCCAGTACCGGGAATTGGCAGCCTTTGCGCAGTTTGCATCCGACCTGGACGAGGCCACCCGCAAGCAACTCGACCGCGGTGCCCGCGTGACCGAACTGCTCAAGCAGCCGCAGTACAGCCCGTTGCCGATCGCCCTGATGGGCGCCTCGCTGTTCGCCGTCAACAAGGGTTTCTTGGACGATGTGGACGTCAAGAAAATCCTGGATTTCGAACACGGGCTGATCGCCTACCTGAAGGACAAGCATGCAGCACTGCTGGACAAGCTGAACAAGGACAAGGCGATGGACAAGGACGCGGAGGCCGAACTGTCGGCCGCCACGGCTGCGTTCAAGAAAACCTTTGCCTGATCCCGGTTTGAAGGCACGAGCATCCACAGGCAGGAGTCACTATGGCAGCAGGTAAGGAGATACGCGGCAAGATCAAGTCGGTGGAAAACACCAAGAAGATCACCAAGGCCATGGAGATGGTTGCCGCTTCCAAGATGCGCAAGGCGCAGGAACGCATGCGCGCGGCGCGGCCCTATGCAGAAAAGGTGCGCAATATTGCAGCCAATCTGGGCAAAGCCAACCCCGAGTATGTGCACCCGTTCATGCGCAGCAACGACGCCAAGGCGGCTGGCGTGATCGTCGTCACCACCGACAAGGGCTTGTGCGGCGGTTTGAACACCAACGTGCTGCGCATCGTGACCGGCAAGCTGCGCGAACTGCAGTCCAGCGGCGTGACGATCAATGCGGTTGCAATCGGCAACAAGGGACTTGGTTTCCTGAATCGCATTGGTGCCAAGACCGTGGCGCATGCGACCCACCTCGGGGACACACCACATCTTGAAAAATTGATCGGACCAGTCAAGGTATTGCTCGATGCCTATGCCAAGGGCGAGGTCAGCGTGGTCTACCTGAGCTACACCCGTTTCATCAACACGATGCGGCAGGAGCCGGTGATGGAGCAGTTGCTGCCCCTGTCAGCCGCCAAGATGCAGGAAGAGGCAAAGGCCAGCGGGCCGCAGGCGGCGTGGGACTACATCTACGAGCCGGACGCGCAATCGGTCATCGACGACCTGCTGCTGCGTTATGTTGAAGCCATCGTGTACCAGGCGGTCGCCGAGAACATGGCGTCCGAACAGTCGGCGCGCATGGTGGCGATGAAGTCGGCCACCGACAACGCCGGCAGCGTGATTTCCGAGCTCAAGCTTGTCTACAACAAGGCGCGCCAGGCAGGTATCACCAAGGAACTTTCAGAAATCGTGGCCGGTGCGGCTGCGGTTTAAACCATTTAATTTAGTTGGAGCAAGAAGATGGCTCAGGCAAACTCGACAGCGAACGCAGGTGTTCAGGGCAAGATCGTTCAGTGTATTGGCGCGGTGGTGGACGTGGAATTTCCACGCGACCAGATGCCCCGAATCTACGACGCACTGAAGATGGACGGTTCGTCATTGACGCTGGAAGTGCAGCAGCAATTGGGCGACGGCGTAGTGCGCACGATTGCGCTGGGCTCTTCTGACGGCCTGCGCCGCGGCATGATGGTGAAGAACACCGCCAACCCGATCATGGTGCCGGTGGGCAAGGCCACGCTGGGCCGCATCATGGACGTGCTGGGGGCGCCGATCGACGAGCGCGGCCCCGTGGAAGCGACGCAGACCGCATCCATCCACCGCAAGGCGCCGCTGTACGACGAGCTGAGCCCCTCGCAGGAACTGCTGGAGACCGGCATCAAGGTGATCGACCTGGTGTGCCCGTTTGCCAAGGGCGGCAAGGTGGGCTTGTTCGGTGGCGCTGGCGTGGGCAAGACCGTCAACATGATGGAGCTGATCAACAACATCGCCAAGGCACACAGCGGTCTGTCGGTGTTTGCCGGCGTGGGCGAGCGTACCCGCGAAGGCAACGACTTCTATCACGAGATGGCCGACTCTGGCGTGGTGAATCTCGAGAAGCTCGAGGAGTCCAAGGTCGCGATGGTCTATGGCCAGATGAATGAGCCTCCGGGCAACCGCCTGCGCGTCGCGCTGACCGGCCTGACGATTGCCGAGTCGTTCCGCGACGAAGGCAAGGACGTGCTGTTCTTCGTCGACAACATCTATCGTTATACGCTGGCCGGCACCGAAGTGTCCGCCTTGCTGGGTCGTATGCCGTCGGCTGTGGGCTATCAGCCGACGCTGGCCGAGGAAATGGGCCGTTTGCAGGAGCGCATCACGTCGACCAAGGTCGGTTCGATCACCTCGATTCAGGCGGTGTATGTGCCGGCCGACGACTTGACCGACCCGTCGCCCGCGACGACCTTCGCCCACCTGGACTCAACCGTCGTGTTGTCGCGCGATATCGCGGCCCAGGGCATTTACCCCGCCGTCGACCCGCTGGACTCGACCAGCCGCCAGCTGTCACCGCTGGTTGTCGGCGAAGAGCACTACAACACCGCCCGTGCGGTACAGGGCACGCTGCAGCGCTACAAGGAATTGCGCGACATCATCGCGATTCTGGGCATGGACGAACTGGCTCCCGAAGACAAGCTGGCCGTGGCCCGCGCACGCAAGATCCAGCGTTTCCTGAGCCAGCCCTTCTTCGTGGCCGAGGTGTTCACCGGCGCATCGGGAAAATATGTCTCATTGGCCGAAACCATCCGTGGTTTCAAGATGATTGTCAACGGCGAGTGCGATCACATGCCGGAGCAGGCGTTCTATATGGTTGGCACGATCGACGAGGCCTTCGAGAAGGCCAAGAAGATGGCTGGCTGATGGCCAGATGTCTGCGAGTGCCCCAGCGGCGCCGATGTGCGGCGCACCGGTTGCCAGAAATGAGGACCGGACGAGCTGGGTCATCCCGACGTCTTGATCAGCGAAAGGAATTCAAATGGCAACGATGCGTGTAGATGTAGTGAGCGCCGAAGAGTTGATCTTCTCTGGCGAGGCCAAGTTCGTGGCGCTGCCCGGCGAGGTCGGTGAACTCGGCATATTGCCGCGCCATACGCCTCTGATCAGCCGTATCAAGGCTGGCTCGGTCCGGATCGAGATGGCCGACGGCTCGGAGGAGTTTGTATTCGTGGCAGGCGGCATCCTGGAAGTGCAGCCCGACGGCGTGACCGTGCTGTCTGACACTGCCGTGCGTGGCAAGGATCTGGACGACGAAAAGGCCAACGAGGCCAAGCTTGCAGCCCAGGAGGCGCTCAAGAATGCCAAGAGCGATCTTGACATCGCCAAGGCGCAATCCGAACTGGCCATCATGGCGGCGCAGATTGCGGCCTTGCGCAAGTATCGGCAAAAGCGCTGAGCGCTACAGCCTTTCCTGCGGCCTGATCAGGCCGGCGTCATGCAAGCCCCTGTGTCACCGACCAGGGGCTTTCGCTTTTCCGCACACGCGATATCAGCCTGAATGGCTCAGCCGAGCACCGGCTCGTCCGGCAGGGCATTGGACTTTTCCTGGGACGACGACTCCCGAACCGCAAAGTGTTCCACCAGCGGCACAGACACCTCATGCAGGGCTTGCGTCAATCCGTCTTCGAAATGACCCTGGGCAAATGCACCGGCCATGCGCTGCACCATGTCCTGCCATTGCGCCGCGCCAACGACCCGGTCCAGCCCGCGGTCTGCAATCAGTTCGATTTCGTGTTCAGCCAGCAGCAGGTAAATCAGCACGCCGTTGTTGTGTTCCGTGTCCCAGACCCGCAGTTTGCTGAATATCGAGGTCGCGCGTTCGCGGGTCAGTTCACGCAGCGAGGTCTTGTCGCGCAGATGCCGCCACAAGTATGACAAGGGCAGGCCTGCCTCGACATAGATGCGAATCTCTCCGGTGTGTCGGGATTCGCTGGCCTCCACGCGATGGCGCAGTCGCTCCAGCATGGCCGGGTCGATGGCGCGGCGGGTGTCGCTTTCGTCGAGCCAGCGATGGCGCACGCTGTCCAGCAGTCGACGGCCGATATGGCCAGGCTGCTTACCAGCGCCCGGATGCACCGCCACCTCCGAAATTTCCCCCACCACCCGAAC
>JBBKVW010000288.1:0-3388 GCA_037968655.1 Burkholderiaceae bacterium | reverse complement strand
ATACAGGGAGATTATAGTTTTTTGTGGGTATTTCGAGTCGAAAAAAAACCCCGTGAAACGGGGTTCTGGCGGAAGCTGTGAGATTCGAACTCACGGAGGACTCACATCCTCGCCGGTTTTCAAGACCGGTGCCTTAAACCGCTCGGCCAAGCTTCCAAGCCGGCGATTTTAGCCGGCCGTGAGCATGCCGCGCTGCTCGATGAAGGACACCACCGCGTCCAAGCCATCCCGGGTCCGCAGGTTGGTCATCACGAAGGGCTTGACGCCCTGGCCGTCGGCGGTGGCGCGCATGCGCCGGGTGTCGGACTCCATCACCGACAGGTCGGCGCCCACATGCGGCGCCAGGTCGGTTTTGTTGATGACGAACAGGTCGCTCTTGGTGATGCCGGGGCCGCCCTTGCGCGGTATCTTTTCGCCCGCGGCGACGTCGATCACGTAGATCGTGAGGTCGCTCAGTTCCGGGCTGAAGGTCGCGGCCAGGTTGTCGCCACCCGATTCGATGAAGACGATGTCGGCGTCGGGGAACTCATCCAGCATGCGGTCGATCGCTTCCAGGTTGATCGATGCGTCCTCGCGGATCGCGGTGTGCGGGCAGCCGCCGGTTTCCACGCCCATGATGCGCTCGGCCGGCAGGGCGCCGCTGACGGTCAGGATGCGCTGGTCTTCCTTGGTGTAGATGTCGTTGGTGATCGCCACCAGGTCGTAGCGATCGCGCATGGCCTTGCACAGCATTTCGAGCAGGGTCGTCTTGCCCGAGCCGACCGGACCGCCGATGCCCACGCGCAGTGGCGGCAGTTTGCGGGTGCGGCGGGCGATGTGATGCAGTGCAGTGCTCATGATCGGAACAGTCGGGAGTATTGGGTTTCGTGTTGGGCCGACAGGATGGCCAGCATCGGCGCAAACGCCTGTCGGCTGTCGTCGTCGCGTGCCCTTGCGTCGGCCACTGTGTTCGGAATGCTGCCTGCCAGCTTGGCGAGTATGCGTTGGCCGGCGTTCTGGCCCAGCGGAACCGCCTTGACGGCCGCCTGCACCATGTTTTCGGCCCAGCCGAATGCGAAGCTGTAAAGACAGCTATCGATCGATGCTTCGATGCGCGATGCGGCCAGCGCGAAAGCGATGGGATAGGTTGGCGAATTGCAGGCGCGGGTCCGTTCCAGCACCAGTGCATCGTCGTGATGCTGGTTGCGCAGCCAATCCATCATCGAGCGGCCCATTTGTTCGGTCTGCAGCCGCAGTTCACTGCTCTCGCGGGTCTGCAGCACCCAGGCGTTGAGGGCGACGACCCGCTCCCGATCGTTGGAGCGCCAGGCTGCAATCGCCTGGGCCACCAGTGCCATGTCGCCGCGCGCCAGCACGATGTGCATCTGGTCCTGCAGCCAGGCACCGACTTCCCCGGCATCACGCAGTCGCCGGCGTTCGACGGCGGACTCCAGTACCTCGGAGTATGAGAAGCCGCCAATCGGCAAGGCAGGCGAGGCCAGCCACATCAGCTGCAGCAGGTCGCTGTTGTCTTCGGCAGCAATGTCCGACCGTGACGAAGTGGCTGCGTGCGGCATCAGTGGTCGTGCGTATGGTCGTGACCATGCGCCTGGTCAATGCCGTGCGCCTGTCTATGGTCGTGCCCGTGGTCATGATCATGTCCTTGCGCGGGGCCATGTCCGTGTCCTTGGTCGTGCTCGTGCCCGTGCCCGTGCGCATGACCCTGCGCTGCATAGGCGCCCGCCTCGGGTTCGAACGCCAGCCTGTCCTCGCGCACGATCAGGTGCATGGCGCGCAGCATGTCGGCCAGTACATGGTCGGGCTCGATCTTCAGATGGTCGGGCTTGAGTTCGATCGGCACATGCCGGTTGCCCAGGTGGTAGGCGGCGCGTGTCAGGTCAAACACTGCGCCGTGTTGCGGGCAATGGCTGATATGCAATACCGGCTGGGGTGCTGCGATCACGCGCACCAGCGAGCCGTCTTCCAGCACGAGTACGTCGCCACCGCGCACCACACTGCCGCGCGGCAGGAAAACGCCGACGCTGCGCCCACCGGAGTCAGTCCCTTCGAAGCGGCTTTTCTGGCGCAGGTCCCAGTCCAGCGAAAGCGTGGGCGCGCGTTTGAGCAGCACAGGCGCCAGGCCGGCGCCCTGGGGAATGCATTTATTGGCGGTCAGCATGGCAGGGTGGGTTGATGTTGGTTGTTGATGGCGATAATATAACGATTGTTATAACTAAGTGGGCGCGCTATGACTGCTGTAAAACTGACTCAAATTGGAAATTCTGTCGGTGTCATTCTTCCCAAGGAAGTACTCGCGCGGCTGAACGTCGCAAAGGGCGACAAATTGTTCATGAGCGAGGCGTCCAATGGCGTCACTCTGTCCGCATACGACCCGGAATTCGAGGCGCAGATGACCCAGGCTCGCGGCATCATGAAGAAGCGGCGCGCAGTCCTGCACGAACTGGCGAAATGACTGACGCCGGAGCGAAATGGGTATGGATACGGCAAGATGTGTTGCTTGCCATCCATGCGGAGCAATTGGCAGAACATGGTGGACTGCCTGGTGTACGAGACCCCAACGGACTTTCGTCGGCTGCGGTGCGCGGCGAGCAACTGGCGCACTATGGCAGGCCCGATGCGGCTGATCTCGCCGCAACCTATGGTTTTGGTATCGCACGCAATCATCCGTTCATTGATGGCAACAAGCGTACGGCCTTCGTCGCCGTCGAGTTGTTTCTTTACTGCAATGGCTTTGAGCTGACGGCCAGTGATGCAGATTGCGTGCTGACCATGCTGGGCGTCGCCGCCGGTGACATTCCCGAAGCGAAGTTCGCCTTCTGGTTGCGCGCCCATATTCAGCCACTGTGACGTATCGAATAGCAAGTCGCGCGGGCCTGTGCAATGCTGCGAGCTCAAGAATGGTGATCCCTCGTTGACTGTTTGTACGCTGCAGAAATGATGCTGCGGTTCAACCTCCGGTCGTCCGCAAGTTCGTTCGCCCTGCTTGGCCATGTCAGTCTCAAAACAGAAAATATCGCTGCGCCAGCGGCAGCACGGTAGCCGCCTCGCAGGTGAGCAGCACGCCATCGGCACGCACCGCGTAGGTCTGCGCGTCGACCTCCATCACCGGCAAATAGCTGTTGTGCACCATGTGGCTTTTGCGCACGCTGCGGGTGCCGCGCACGGCGCAAAGCGTCTTGGCCAGGCCGTAGCGCTCGCCGATGCCGGCGGCCAGGCCGGCTTGCGAGACGAAGGTGAGTGAAGACCGGGCAAGGGCGCCGCCAAAGGCGCCGAACATCGGCCGGTAGTGCACCGGTTGCGGCGTCGGGATGCTGGCATTGGGGTCGCCCATCGCCGCCAGCGCGATCGATCCGCCCTTGATCACCAGGGCCGGCTTGACGCCGAAAAA
>JBBKVW010000287.1:0-8588 GCA_037968655.1 Burkholderiaceae bacterium | reverse complement strand
ATCAGTTTCCCCTTGGAAACAGGTTTTTTCTCCAGTAGCATCCGCATTGCCGCAGGAGAAGCAGTTCTCCATCGGTGATTAATCAACTTCAAGAAGGACAATTCAATCATGGCAACTGCAAAAAAAGCTCCGGCCAAAAAGGCCGCCGCCAAAAAAGCTGCACCCGCTAAGAAAGCAGCACCGGCGAAAAAAGTAGCAGCGAAGAAAGCTGCCCCGGCCAAGAAGGTCGCTCCCGCGAAAAAGGCTGCGGCCAAGAAGGCTCCGGCAAAAAAAGTCGCAGCCAAGAAGGCACCTGCCAAGAAGCGCACCGTCAATGCCGCCTTCATGAAGGCCTTGACCCCAAGCGCCGCATTGGCAGCCGTTGTCGGTTCGGCCCCGCTGCCGCGCACCGAAGTGGTCAGCAAGCTGTGGACCTACATCAAGAAAAACAAGCTGCAGGACGCGGTCAACAAGCGCATGATCAATGCGGACGCGAAGCTGAAGGAAATCTTCGGCAAGATGCAGGTCTCGATGTTCGAGATGGCTGGCCTGATCGGCAAGCACCTGAAATAAGCGCTAATGCGCTCTCGCAAAGGCCGACGCAAGTCGGCCTTTTTTTTTCGTCCACGCGTCGCCAGCGTCACGCCTGGCAGTCCATTGCCGTTGCCAGACAAGCGCAGCATCGTGCCCCTGTCAGTCAGTCCAGACTGATGGTCTGCAGCCAATGCAATTTGAATGGCGCTTCGTAGTCCGCCACGACCCAGGCCCGATCGGACTCCTGGCCGGCCTCGCGCAGCAGATCCGCTACTGCCGTAATCGAGGCCTTGTCCAGCGCCGCGAAAGGCTGATCGATCAGCGTCAGCGGTGCGCCACAGGCAAACGCGGCTGCCAGCCACACCTTGCGCTGCGAACCGGTGGACAGCATGTACATCGGCTTGTGCTGATGCGCACCAAGGGACAAGCGCTCGATCAGGTCGGCAATTGCAGCGCCATTGAAGTGGCGATAGCGCCCGCGCAGGCTGTCGAGCCAGGCGATGGGCGTGATCTGCTGCGGTAGTTCAACCTTCGGATCGGTGCGAAACACCTGCGCGCGATAACCGGCATCATCGCTGTCCAGACCAAGCCCGGCTATCTCCAGATGACCGCTTTGCACCGGCAGATCGGCAGCCAGCAAACGCAGCAAGGTCGTCTTGCCACTTGACTCGTCACCCTGAATGCATGTCAGGCCCGCCGGTATCCGGGCGCTCCAGTTCTGGAACAGCATCCGATGCGGGAATGAAAAACACAGGTCATGGACCTGCGCAATCGGTGCCTCGGACTGTGCCATCGATCGGGTCTTTCCGATCGATCAGCCAGCCTCGGGGGCCGTCCTGGCGCGCACCGCGCGGGCCCGTGCCAAGGCCTGCTCGACCGTGGCCGGCTCCATGCCGTAGGTCGCCGCGAAATCGGGCACCGTGCCTGCGGACGCTTCGAAAGCACGCAGCAATGCCTCGTCCTTTGCCGTAGCGGCGCGAACGTCGCGAAAAGCTTGATCCAGCAATTGGTTGGCACGCTCGTCGCGGCCGCGCACCAGCTCTGCATAGGCCTCAGGGCTCAACCCGGAGCGCTCAAAGGCCTGCGCCAGGCGGCGCTGCAGGGCCGGACCCAGGTCCTCCTGGCTGCGCGCCTGGCGCCGGGCAAACACCTCCAGCAATGCATGGTGCACATGCTCGGGCGCGATGGCCTCGACCTGCTGGCCTGTAAGGTCATGGCGCTGACGACCATCGGCGACCGCCACCAGATAGCGGGTGGAACGCGTGTGGTGGGCCAGGGCTGCCTTGAGCGCGGTCTGCTCGAACACATCCGGGTGCGCAGCTTGCAGGTCCTGGAATATGCCGCGCTTGAGCGGCAGGAAGACCGCGCCGAACAGATGCGGATACAGACTGGCCAGTTGCTCCAGCACCGGCATGGCGTCGGATGTCCGCGGCCGGCGCTTTCCCTTGGACTTGGCGGTCGCCGTTGTTGCTGGCGCTGCGCTGGCACCTTCTGTCGGTGTCGTTGTTTCTGTCACAGGGATTTCAGGTGATTCGGTCATGGTGTTCATTCTGTTTCGATGGCGGTAGGTCAATACGACAGGCATCGCCAGTCAACTTGCTGGTGAGGACTTTCGACCAGACCGGTCGGCCAGTCAATCGGCGGCGATCATTGCTTCTTGAGCGCGGCCTGTGTGATGGCATCAAGCGTGCCACGCGTCGTGATCACCTGCGGGTCGAGCGCCACCTCGATCAGCGTTCCCTGACTGCGCTCCAGAGCCGCCAGCAGCTGGGCCTCGAATTCGGCACTCGCGCTGATCTTCACGCCGACGTAGCCATAGGCTTGCGCCAGCGCTGCAAAGTCCGGATTGCGCAGTCCGGTGCCGGCAACACGATCGGGATACTCGCGCTCCTGGTGCATCCGAATGGTGCCAAACATGCCATTGTTGAGCACGATGATGATGGTCTTGGCGCCATATTGCGCGGCGGTCGCCAGTTCCTGCCCGTTCATCAGGAAATCGCCATCGCCAGCCATGGTCAAGGCCAGCCTGCCGGTGGTGATGGCCGCCGCGATGCCCGCCGGCACGCCATAGCCCATCGCGCCATTGGTCGGCGCCAATTGGGTCTTATGCCCCTTGGCCAGACCATGGTGGCGGAAGAACCGGTGCGTCCAGCTCGCGAAATTGCCGGCGCCATTGGTCAGCACCGCATCAACCGGCAGGTGTTTCTGCAACAGGGCCACGATGGCCGGCATGTCGACATCGCCCGGCAGGGCTTGCGGCTGCAGATTGGCCAGATAGTCGGCGTGGCATTGGGCCGCCCAGTCCGCCCACGGAACCGCAGCCGGTGGCGTCAGTGCATCAAGTGCGGTCACCGCCTGCAGCATGCCGGCATTGATGGCCAGGTCGGCCTGGTAAACCCGGTTCAACTCGGCCGCGCTGGCGTGGATATGCACCAGCTTTTGCGCCAGCCGCGGCGCCGGCAACAGGCTGTAGCCACCGGTGGTCATCTCGCCCAGACGCGGTCCGAGGGCGATGATCAGATCGCTGTCGCGCAGGCGCTGCGCCAGCTTGGGATTGATGCCGATGCCCACATCGCCGGCATACAAATCGTGGTGGTTGTCAAACGTGTCCTGAAAGCGGAACGCGTTGCCGACCGGCAGTTGCCAGTTCTGCGCAAAACGCTGCAGGGTCTGCGCGCTTGCGCTGGTCCAGCCGCTGCCGCCGGCAATCACGAACGGGCGCTTGGCGGCACGCAGCATGTCGCCAGCGGCCTGCGCCAGCAGGGGGTCGCAGCCGGCCTGCACGGGCTCGATGCGTGGCAGAGCTTGCAAAGCGGTGTCGGCGGCGGAAATCGCCTGCGCCAGCATGTCCTCGGGCAGTACCAGCACGACCGGCCCGGGCCGACCATTCATGGCCGTGGCAAAGGCCCGGGCAACATACTCGGGAATGCGCGCAGCGTCGTCGATACGCTCCACCTGCTTGGCCATGCCCTTGGTGCTGGGGCCGAAGAAGCTGCAGAAATCCACTTCCTGGAACGCCTCACGATCGCGCGTCTCGCTGGCTACGTCGCCGACGAACAGCACCATCGGTGTCGAGTCCTGAAATGCGGTGTGCACACCAATGGACGCATTGGTGGCACCCGGACCGCGCGTGACAAAACACACGCCCGGTCGGCCGGTCAGCTTGCCATGGGCCTCGGCCATGAACGCGGCGCCGCCCTCCTGGCGGTTGATGATGAAGCGGATCCTGTCCTGGTGCAGGTGGAATCCATCGAGCACGGCCAGGAAGCTCTCGCCGGGCACGCCAAACGCGTGGGTGACGCCCTGGGCCACAAGGCATTCAACTAGCAGATGGCCGGCAATTCTTTTCGTCATGCGCCAATTCTCGCCCATGGCGCATGCGCGCCCATCTTCGTCGGCGCCGGCGGCACTCAGGCAGGCTGCGCGCGCAACACCGTGCGCTGCCCCACGCCCAACGCGGCGCCGACACTGAGCAGCAGCACCAGCGCAGCGCCGAAGAAGGTGGCGCTGTACCAGCCTCGGTCCATGAACATGCCGAACAGCAATGGCGAAATGGCAAATCCGACGTCGAGCCCCGAATAAACCATGCCATAGACCCGACCGGTCGCGCCCTTGGGCGTGGCCTTCTTGATCATCATGTCGCGCGAGGGCCCGCCGATTCCGACCGCAAAGCCGGTCGCCGCCAGCACGACCATGGTGCCGGTGGCGCCGAACACGCCGGTGCCGCACAGCGCCAGGAAAACCGCCGCCGTGCTCATGCAGATGGCCACCACGCGGTCGCTGTTGTCCACCCGGGCGGCGACATAGCCACCCACCACCATGCCCAGGGCGCCGCACAGCATATAAGCGGTCAGCGTCATGGTCGCCGCTTCGAACGATATGCCGTGCATGGCCTTGAGCAGGGATACCGAGAAACTCTGCACCACCGCCAGGGTCATGGTCGACAGCAGAAAGAATCCGAAGCACCACCAGACCACCGGCAGCTTCATGAAAGCCAGGTCATGTTCGCCTCCCGACTCGGCCTGGCGCGCCGCCACTGTGGTACTCAGTCGATCGCGCTGCAGCACCAGCAACAGCAGAATGCCCGCATACAGTAATGCCGCTGACAGATAGGCCACGCGCCAGCTGCTGACGCTGGCAATGCCGACCAGAAACACCGGCGCCGCCGCCCAGCCCAGATTGCCGGTAATGCCGTGGAAACTGAAAGCATGGCCCAGTCGCGGCGCGGACACACGCTGGTTCATGATCGTGAAGTCGATTGGATGAAAGGGGCAATTGCCCAGTCCGGCCAGCGCAGCGACCATCAGCAGCGTGGCATAGCTGTCGGCAACGGCAGCGCCCAGGCATGCCAGCACAAAAATGCCCAGTGCAGCAAACAGCACCGGCCGCGCACCCAAGCGATCAACCAGGAAGCCGGCGCTGGCCTGCCCCAGGCCGGACACGACAAAGAACACCGACATCAGCAGACCGAGTTGGGCATAGTTCAGGTTGAATTCGGTCAGGAAGACCGGAAACATCAAGGGCAGGAGCAGATGCGAAAAGTGCGAACTGGCGTGTGCCAGGCCGACCAGACCGATGATGGATGCGTCCTGCCGCAGCGGCACCGGCGCAGCGCCGGCCAAAGTACGTGTGTTCATGGCGCTATGGTAGTAATTCCCGACGCTTCCCGTTCGCGATGAGCGAAAAACTGCCTGGCACCAGCGCCGGGCGCGAATGCCGTGACGCATCGCCTGCGATTGTCGATCCAACGCAGTGACAATCGACCTGCCACCAGCCTGCGGCAATCTCACAAACGACAACGCCACCTGATGCCGACCACCAAAAGCCACCCTCTGCGCGAGATGCCGGCCGGCATCTGGGTACTCGGACTGGTCAGCCTGCTGATGGATATTTCCTCCGAGATGATCCACAGCCTGCTGCCGCTGTTCATGGTCACGGTGCTCGGCACCAGCGTGCTGGCAGTGGGCATCATCGAGGGCCTGGCCGAATCGACGGCACTGATCGTCAAGATGTTCTCTGGAGCACTCAGCGATTACCTGGGGCGGCGCAAAGGCCTGGCAGTGCTGGGCTATGCGCTGGGGGCGCTGAGCAAGCCGCTGTTTGCGATTGCGCCGGGAATGGGCCTGCTGGTGGGCGCGCGCCTGATTGACCGGGTCGGCAAGGGCATTCGCGTCGCACCGCGCGATGCCTTGGTGGCCGACATTGCCCCCGTCCATCTGCGCGGCGCGGCGTTCGGCCTGCGCCAGTCGCTCGACACCGTGGGCGCTTTTCTGGGGCCCTTGCTGGCGGTGGGCCTGATGCTGCTGTGGGCCAACGATTTCCGCGCCGTGTTCTGGGTCGCGGTGATCCCGGCTGTGGCGTCGGTGGCGCTGCTGTGGTTCGGGCTCAAGGAGCCGCCGCTCGCAGCCGGTCAAGCGCAACGGGTGAACCCGATCCGGCGCGAGATGTTGCGCAGCTTGCCGCCGGCCTACTGGGCGGTTGTCGGCATTGGCGCCATGTTCACGATGGCGCGCTTCAGCGAAGCCTTCCTGGTACTGCGCGCCCAGCAAAGTGGCGTTGCCCTGGCGCTGGTGCCGCTCGTGATGGTCGCGATGAGCCTGGTCTACGCCGCCAGCGCCTACCCCTTTGGCAAGTTGTCGGACCGGGTCTCGCACCACGGCCTGCTGGCAGCCGGACTGCTGGTGCTGTTGCTGGCCGACCTGGTGTTGGCCAGCAGTACCGGCATCCCGGCCTTGCTGGCGGGCGTTGCGCTGTGGGGCTTGCACATGGGCATGACGCAAGGCCTGCTGGCCACCATGGTGGCAGATACGGCACCGGCCAATTTGCGCGGAACAGCCTTTGGCTTTTTCAACCTGCTCAGTGGCCTCACCATGTTGCTGGCCAGTGTGCTGGCCGGCCTGTTGTGGGACACCTGGGGCGCCGGTGCGACCTTTCATGCCGGCGCGATTTTCTGTGCGCTCAGCCTGGTGGCCTTGCTGTGCTACCGGCGTACTCAGCCGGTCTCCTGAGGCACGGGTAAATGGATCAGTCTGTCATGCGCAGGCGCAGCGGATCGTTGTCGCCCGTCTCACCCCAGGTCGGACCGATCTTGAAAATGCCGCTGAAGCGCAGCGCCGGCTCACCCGCGCCGCTGTGCATCAGCCCCGCGAGACGGCCCACCGGCAACCGATCACATCAGCCAGGGCGTAACTCCAACAGGCCCGATCCACTCGCGCGGGGATGCGCTCAGTCAGGTCAGCCCGCCTCGCCATTGAAGCTGAACTTGCCCGGTTCGCGTATCGGGTCCACATCGACCGCGATCACTGTCTTGGGCGGGAACTTGCCCTCGAGCAGCATCCTGGACAGCGGGTTCTCAATGCGCTGCTGGATCGCCCGCTTGAGCGGACGCGCGCCAAACACCGGGTCGAATCCGACCTTGGCCAGTTCGGCCAGCGCGGTTTGCGACACCTGCAGGGTCAGGTCCATCCTGGCAAGGCGCTGCTGCAGCACCGCAACCTGGATCGCCGCAATCGACTCGATGTGTTTGGCATCCAGCGCATGGAACACCACGGTCTCGTCGATCCGGTTCAGGAACTCG
Organism: Burkholderiaceae bacterium; assembly: GCA_037968655.1. Lineage (GTDB taxonomy): Bacteria > Pseudomonadota > Gammaproteobacteria > Burkholderiales > Burkholderiaceae_C > CAISIP01. The sequence goes on along the minus strand of JBBKVW010000287.1, from coordinate 1,498 downwards.
GGGCGGAAATAGTTCTTCAACTCCCCGGTTACCGCGTCCTTGATCTCCTCGCTGTCCTGGCCCACCATGGCCTGGATCAGCTGCGAGCCGATGTTGCTGGTCATCACGATCACGGTGTTCTTGAAGTCCACTGTGCGGCCCTGGCCGTCGGTCAGGCGGCCATCGTCCAGCACCTGCAGCAGCACATTGAAAACGTCGGGGTGGGCCTTCTCGACCTCGTCCAGCAGCAATACGCTGTAGGGCTTGCGCCGCACCGCTTCGGTCAGGTAGCCGCCCTCGTCGTAGCCCACATAGCCTGGCGGCGCGCCGATCAGGCGGGCCACCGAGTGCTTTTCCATGAACTCGCTCATGTCGATGCGCACCAGATGGTCTTGCGAATCAAACAGAAAGTCGGCCAGCGCCTTGCATAGTTCGGTCTTGCCGACGCCGGTCGGGCCCAGGAACAGGAAGGAACCGGTGGGGCGATTCGGATCGCCCAGCCCGGCGCGCGAACGACGAATCGCGTTGGCAACCGCCGTGATCGCCTCGCCCTGCCCGACCACGCGCTGGTGGATCTTGTCCTCCATCTGCAGCAGCTTTTCGCGTTCGCCCTGCATCAGCCTGGACACCGGGATGCCGGTGGAACGCGCCACCACCTCGGCGATCTCCTCGGCACCGACCTGGGTGCGCAACAGGCGCGGGGCGCTACCTTCGCCCTTGCCCTTGCCGGTCTCCTTGTCCTGCGCCTCCTTGAGCTGGCGCTCCAACTCGGGCAGCTTGCCGTACTGCAGTTCGGCGACCTGGTTGTAGTCGCCCTTGCGGGTCAGTTCGTCGATCTGCTGGCGCAGCTTGTCGATCGCCTCGCGCACATGGGCGCTCCCCTGCGCCTGGGCTTTTTCAGCCTTCCAGATCTCGTCCATGTCGGCAATTTCTTTTTGCAGCTTGCCGATCTCGACCTCGATCAGGTCGAAGCGTTTTTGCGACGATTCGTCCTTCTCGCGCCGCACCGCCTCGCGCTCGATCTGCAACTGGATCAGACGCCGATCCAACCGGTCCATCACCTCGGGCTTGGAGTCGATCTCGATCTTGATCTTGGCCGCCGCCTCGTCGATCAGGTCGATCGCCTTGTCGGGCAGGAAGCGGTCGGTGATATAGCGGTGGCTCAGTTCGGCCGCGGCAACGATGGCCGGGTCGGTGATGTCCACGCCATGGTGGACCTCGTATTTCTCCTGCAGGCCGCGCAGGATGGCAATCGTCGCCTCGACCGTCGGTTCGCCAACCAGGATCTTCTGGAAGCGGCGCTCCAGCGCCGCATCCTTCTCGATGTATTTGCGGTATTCGTCCAGCGTGGTGGCGCCTACGCAGTGCAGTTCACCGCGCGCCAGCGCCGGCTTGAGCATGTTGCCGGCATCGATCGCGCCTTCGGCCTTGCCGGCGCCAACCATGGTGTGCAGCTCATCGATAAACAGGATGATCTCGCCTTCCTGCTTGGCCAGTTCCGTCAACAGCGCTTTGAGGC
>JBBKVW010000286.1:0-58320 GCA_037968655.1 Burkholderiaceae bacterium | reverse complement strand
TGCTGGCTCGAAGCGTCAACGGGCCGCGGCCATCCGCAAGCGCATTGAATCCACGGTGGTGCGCAGGGCACCGCAGGTGATGGTGTAGGTCACCGGAGGAGGGCGGGGCATGCGGGCAATTGCCGCGCACTTTCGCTACATCAGCAAGAACGGCCGGCTCGATATCGAAGACGAACGGGGCGAGACCATGCGCGGTAAGGATGCGGCGCACGAGCTCGCGGAGGACTGGCGCTTTGGCGGCAGCCTGATCGACGACGTTGGATATCGCCGTGAAGCATTCAACATCATGCTGTCCATGCCGCGCGGCACCGACCGGCTGATCGTGCAACGCGCGGCGCGCGAATTCGCGCAGACCGAGCTGGCCGATCACAAATAAGTAATGGTGCTGCACGACCATCAGGCCAATCCGCACGTGCACATCGGTGTTCGGGCCGAGTCCAGGCAAGGCCAACGCCTCAATCCAAGAAAGACCGACCTGCACCGCTGGCGCGAAACATTTTCCGAGAAACTCCGAGGCTACGGGATCGAGGCGGAAGCTACCAGGCAGGCGACGCGCGGGCGCAGCCGCAATCCGATTGATCTCTGGCGCGTAAAGGCGCAAGAGGATGGACGGTTGCAATCCAGGCGGCCCAGCCGAAAAGGTGGCGCGAAGGCAAGTGCCACGAGAAAGGAAGCGAACGAGGCTGGGATGCACATCGGTCTTGCACTGGCGGGTTCAGATGTCCCGGCAGATATTCAGCTGAGTCGGTCGATCGCCATGTTTGTCCACGAGGCTCCTTTGAACCCCGCGCGGGCGGCCAAAGAACATGCGCCGGAACAGCCGGTAGGGGAAAAGGCTTTCAGCGTCAATGTGACTCGCATGCGGTGAGGAGTTTGCGTTTTGTGGCTCAGTTTGGCGTCAAGAAAACTTCCAGCTTTTGCCGTAGCTCGCTGATGACCAGTCCGAAGTCTGGGTTCGCGCCGGAGAGGTTTCGGGCAAAAGCGTCCCATTGCCGCTGCTTGCCTGGATCGGCCGCGAACGCATCGCTGAGCCCGTCTGGAACCACCGTCGGGATCACCGTCTTGCGCCGGGCAAAGGTCGCCTCAACGGTTCGCCGCATTCGCTCCGGCTCGAGTTTGAATGTGCTCGTCAGCATCTATACGTCGTAGTAGTCTTTCATACGACTATTAGCCCGTCCAAGAGCCACCATCGCATGAAACTTCTCCGCGACGACAGTCTCGAGCGGGTAGGCGCGCAGGTGAGGTGAAGGCATGTCGAGCAACACCGGTAGATTGATGTTTTCGATACCGGGTTCAACGGCATCGCCGAAGCCGATGTCTACCGTGATCGGAATTCGCGCGCCGGCGATAGCGGCCGTGGTGCGAAGGCGCGACCCTCCGTACTCGACCTCTTCGCGAATCGCCTCGATCCCCAAGCCCCTCAGGTCGAAACGCACCCCGTCGTCAACCTCGATCGCCATGATCTCGCGAAACGTCCCGAGCAATGCATCGTGCGTTGCGTCACCGAAGCCAAGCAGATCCACGTCGCGCGTCGCGCGGTGCGGCTGGTCGAACCATGTGGCCAGCAGCATCGCCCCTTCAGCACAAACCTGTCACGGTGCGGCGAGAGGCTCAGCCGATGCAGCAAGCGCTCCAGCGCATAGCGCGTGAGTAGCAGTTCCATGGGCTGGCCGCGCGCATGCGCGAGATTGAGCAGGCGTTGGCGCACGGAGGCGCCGATGTTGCGCGGGCGGTCAGGCATCGCCGGTCAGTGCCATGACGTAGGGCTCCATCTTGGTCCACACGCCTGCGACGTCAGCCTCGCGTGCAATCTCCGCAGGCGTGGCCTTGCGCTGACGCATCGCCTGGCGCAAACCTTCGAAGGCAAGCGAATCGCCCACCGTTCGCCGGTAACGGAACAGGTCGGCCACCGTCTTGGCAACGTTGAACACGGGTACCAACGTACCAGCGATCTTCTCGCGTTCGACACTGCGGCGCAGAAGCTCGTCAGAGAACCGGGCGATGCGTATTGGCGGATAGGTGAGCCGTGGCCGCCAGTCCTTGCGCCCGATGGCTATCCAGACTTCCGGCGGCATCTGATCGGTGAGGCCGTGGAACGCAAGTGCCGAGGCCAGGCAGATGACGCCCTTGGGCACCAGCCGCGACGCTTCGGCCAGCGACTGCTGCGCATCGAGCGCGGCATTGGGAAGCTGGTAGAGCCCGCGAGCCAGGCGCACGACCTCGCCTGCGCGCTCCATGCGGCTGACCGTGGTGGCATTGACGCCAGCTGCGTGAAACTCCGCGAGCCGCGTCATTCCCCGCCGCTTGAGCAGTGCAAGCGCTTGGGTGCGTTGGGTGGTGGCGTCGGAGGCGGGCATGTTATGAATCATCGGACAAACAAGAGAAACGTCCGATGATATATACCATTCTCGCGCTTCCGCGAGGACCGTGCGAGGGGAGCGCAGTTCATCGACGCTCTTCCGCAGGGTAAGTTGCCTGTGTGTGATCCCGCTGCCAAGGTGGCCACGCCGGCATTGCTTCGCTTGACGGACGCCAAAGCCACATCGGTGCCGATGGGGCGAACAGCTGAAAGTGCTGCGGATTGCCAGGCAGAGACTTGGCCGAGGGCGTGCCTTGATCGAGACAATCACGGTGCAAGTCGAGCCAGCGCGCCCGCCGCCACCTCGCTGCGCAGATGTCCATAGTGGCGCTCGATCATGGCAACGCTGGTGCCCGAAATCTGTGCCACGGTGAGCAGATCGAGGCCATCGTGCACGAGGTCACTGATAACACTATGGCGCACCGTATACGCGGTGGTCCCGTCCGGTAGCTTGGCTGATTGCACTGCGGCCTTGACCGGCCATTTCCAGGCATCCTTGTTCCACGCCTTTCCGTCGGCGCGCGAGAGCAGCGCCGCTGTCGGCAGTTTGTCTTTGGCGGCAGCCTCGAAGAACTCTGCAGTTACGTCCGGCAACTTGATTCGCCGATCCTTGCCGCTCTTGTCCTGGCCGATCTTGAGCACCTTCAGCCGCCGGTCGAAGTCGCCGGCCTTAAGCTGGGCCAGAGCCCCAGGCCGCAGCGGGAGCTGGCACAGTCCACGCAGAAATGCGCCAAGGTCTGTCGGTGCCTTCTGGATGAAATTGAGGCGCTCCGCCCGATCGAGGTACAGCTCTCGCCGTTGATCGGCGTTCTTGATGGGTCGGAGCTTGCTCCGCCAAGCAAAGTCCGTCGTCAGGAGTCCGTCCATATAGGCAAGATTCAGCGCGGCCCGGAAGCAAGTCATGTCGCGGTTCAGCGTACTGTCTGATCGGTGTTCGCCCCGGCGCCTGCCGCTGCGAGTCGGCATTTCCTGAAGAGACTTGCGCCAGGTCTCGAGCCGCGTTGGGGTGAGCTTCTCCAGTTCGGTCAATGCAAGTTTGGCGTGGTTCAGCACGTAGTTCTTGAATCGCGCTTCGGCATCCTTCGCTGCACGCTCCGACTTGGTGGCCTTCAGATGGCGCACATACCTCGCGCAGGCGTCCGATACAGTCGCAGCACGGGCGACACTCCCGCGTCCGAGGTGTTCAAACCAGGCATTGGCCGCCTTCGTGGCGGCATCGAAGCGCAGGTGGTCGGCGAGTTCACGGAACTCACCGAGCGGCTTGTAGTGCTGCTGCACACCCCCATCTCCATCGCGTGCCCTGGCCAGCCAGGAGCCACCGCCGCCAGTGGCCATCTTGCGGAAACCGACGTAGTAGCCTTTGGCCACCCGATGCCAGTAGGGGCCTCGTCTTGGTTTGAGATTGTTGCGCGAGGCGACGGTGTCGATGCGTGTGGCCATGTTGATCCCATCTATCCAAGTACCAAAAAAGTACCAAAAATCGGGGTGGATTTTATGAGTGGTTCTGACACAGCACAAGGCTGTTTTCCCAATGAAAACAGTGTTCCATGAAATCCCATATAATTCCAGTTCTCGGCGTTGACATGGTGGGGGTCGTTGGTTCGAGTCCAATCGCGCCGACCAAGGAATCCAACACGATCGGCATCTTCGGATGCCGTTTTTGTGTCCAGTTGCGGCCGCCGAATTTCAAGCGTTGCTGCACAACTACAATTGGACGCGTTGACTTGGAACGATGCGAAATGCGTACTGCGCTGGCTGCCAGGAGTAAACACAAAACACCTCGGCAGCAGGCCGCCAGCCCTTTGCCTGGAATGGTTTTCAAGCGTGCTCTGGTTGCGAGCCGCAGTCCGGCCCTAAGGAGCCCCGCAATGAGCAGCAAGATTCCGCCGCCCTCTGGCGATGGCAAGAGGGTCATCAAGAAGTACCCGAACCGGCGCCTGTACGACACCAACAGTTCGGCCTATGTCACCCTGACCGAAATCAGGCAACTGGTGATGGGACGCGAAGACTTCGTGGTACTGGACGCCAAGACCGGTGAAGACCTGACCCGCAGCATTTTGCTGCAGATCATCCTGGAGCAGGAGGCCAATGGTTCGCCGATGTTTACGGCGCCGGTCCTGTCCAACATCATCCGGTTCTATGGTCATACGCTGCAGGGCTACATGGGCGGATACCTTGAAAAGAACATGCAGTCCCTGATGGACGTGCAAGCCCGGCTAAGTGAGCAGTCAAAGGCATTGACGCCTGATATGTGGAAGCAGTTCATGAACATGCAGATGCCCATGGTGCAGGGCATGATGGGTTCCAATCTGGACCAGTCCAAGGCAGTCTTGACGCAATTGCAGGAGCAGATGCGCAAGCAAACGGAACAGGTGATGAGCAGCTTCGGCATCAAGCGCTAGACGGCGCGGTAGAAGCAACGATACAAATATGCTAGAAGTCCATTCATCCGACCGGCCGGCCACGGGCAAGTCGCCAATCGTCGGTTTTGTCAGCCTGGGTTGCCCCAAGGCACTGACCGATTCCGAATTAATACTGACGCAATTGAGCGCCGAGGGCTACCAGACCTCCAAGTCACTGGCCGGCGCAGACCTGGTCATCGTCAATACGTGTGGATTCATCGACGACGCCGTCCGCGAGAGCCTGGACTCCATCGGTGAAGCGCTGGCCGAAAACGGCCGCGTCATCGTCACCGGATGCCTTGGCGCCAAGGCCGGAGCCGATGGCAGCAATCTGGTGCGCCAGGTGCATCCCAAGGTGCTTGCAGTGACTGGCCCGCACGCGACGCAGGAGGTCATGGATGCGGTGCATCTGAACCTGCCCAAGCCGCACGATCCCTTCGTTGACCTGATTCCCAATGCCTTCGGTGTGGCCGGCATCAAGCTGACGCCGCGCCACTATGCGTATCTGAAGATCAGCGAAGGATGCAACCACCGCTGCACCTTCTGCATCATTCCTTCGATGCGCGGTGACCTGGTGTCGCGGCCAATTGGCGATGTCCTGAATGATGCGCGCGCGCTATTTGAAGGCGGCGTCAAAGAACTGCTGGTGATCAGCCAGGACACGTCGGCCTACGGGGTGGACGTCAAGTACCGCACCGGATTCTGGGATGGCAAGCCAATCAAGACGCGCATGCTCGACCTGGTGCAGGCTCTGGGCGATCTGGCTGAACCCTATGGCGCGTGGGTCCGGCTGCACTATGTGTACCCCTATCCCAGCGTCGACGATGTGGTGCCATTGATGGCGGGCGGCAAGATACTGCCGTATCTTGACGTGCCGTTGCAGCATAGCCATCCGGATGTGCTCAAGCGCATGAAGCGCCCGGCCAGTGGCGAACGCAATCTGGAGCGTATCCAGAAGTGGCGCTCGCAATGCCCCGAGATCGTGCTGCGCAGTACCTTCATTGCCGGTTTTCCTGGTGAAACCGAAGCTGAATTCGAGCACCTGCTGGACTTCATGCGCGAGGCTCAGATTGATCGGGCGGGATGCTTTGCCTACAGTCCGGTAGAGGGCGCGGTGGCCAACCAGATTGAAGGCATGTTGCCAGCCGAAGTGCGCGAAGAGCGCCGCGCGCGCTTCATGCAGGTTGCCGAGGATGTGTCAATTGAACGGCTCAGGCGCCGCATTGGAGCGAACATGCAGGTACTGGTCGACTCTGCCCCTGCTTTGGGACGTAAGGGCGGCACCGGTCGCAGCTATGCAGATGCGCCCGAAATTGACGGTGTCGTTCGCTTGTTGCCCCCGCAAAAGGCGAGCAAGACCTACAAGGTGGGTGACTTCACGCGGGCCCGCGTGGTGGACACGCAGGGTCATGATCTTGTCGCCATTCCGATTTGACGAAGGCGCAAAAGAAAAGCCGCTGCATGTATGCAGCGGCTTTGCCAATTAACTATTTGGTGCCCAGGAAGGGACTCGAACCCCCACGAAGTTACTCGCTAGTACCTGAAACTAGTGCGTCTACCAATTCCGCCACCTGGGCATCTCAGGAAAGAGAGAGATTGTATCAAGAATATTAGTACTTCCAGCGGTCTGCTGGACGAAGTTGACGGCACGATTCAAGGCCATAGAGATGGCCATGGCTTCGTGGCACGCGATGACGGCGAAGCAGATATTTACCTGCCACCAAACGAGATGCGGGCGGTCTTGCACAAGGACCGGGTCAAGGTCCGGATCGTACGCAGCGACCGCAAGGGCCGGCCCGAAGGTCGGGTGGTCGAGATCGTCGAACGGCCGCAGCAGCCCATCATCGGGCGCTTGCTTCAAGAGGGCGGAGTCTGGCTGGTCGCGCCTGAAGACAAGCGCTATGGACAGGACGTCCTGATACCCAAGGGCGCCACCGGCACTGCCAAGACCGGGCAGGTCGTGGTGGTCGATCTGGTCGAGCCACCGGCCCTGTACGGACAACCGGTCGGACGCGTCAAGGAGGTGCTGGGCGAGATCGATGATCCCGGCATGGAGATCGAGATTGCCGTGCGCAAATACAGCGTGCCGCACGAATTCTCCGAGGCCTGTATTGCCCAGGCCCGCAGTTTGCCGGACAAGGTGCGACCACAAGACAAGAAACATCGCGTCGATCTGACCGATGTGCCTCTGGTCACGATCGATGGCGAGGATGCGCGTGATTTTGACGATGCGGTGTACTGTGAGCCCGCGACGATGGGACGCGGCAAGTCGGCGTCCAAGGGCTGGCGATTGCTGGTCGCCATCGCTGACGTCAGCAACTATGTCGAGACCGGCTCGGCTATTGACGTTGATGCCTATGACCGTGCAACCAGCGTGTATTTCCCCCGCCGCGTGATACCCATGCTGCCGGAGAAACTTTCCAACGGACTGTGTTCGCTGAACCCCGAGGTGGAGCGCCTGTGCATGGTCTGTGACATGTTCGTCGAGGCCAGTGGTGAGGTCAGTGCCTACCAGTTCTACCCGGCGGTGATGTGGAGCCACGCGCGCTTCACCTATACCGAGGTGGCCGCCATATTGGCCAACACCCGTGGTCCGGAAGCCGGCCGACGCAAGGAGCGTGTCGGTGACCTGATGCATTTGCACGATGTCTATCGCGCCTTGTTGACTGCGCGCAACAAGCGCGGCGCTGTCGACTTCGAGACCGTGGAGACCCAGATCGTCTGCGACGAGAGTGGCAGGATCGAGAAGATCGTGCCGCGTACCCGCAACGATGCCCACAAATTGATCGAGGAGGCGATGCTGGCGGCCAATGTCTGTAGTGCCGACTTCATCTTGCAAAGCAAGCATCCCGGCTTGTACCGGGTGCATGAAGGTCCGACGCCGGAAAAGCGTGAAGTCCTCTCTGGCTACCTCAAGGCCATGGGGGTCGGCCTGTCGATCAACGACGATCCCAAGCCCGGCGATTTCCAGGCCATTGCCTTGGCAACCAAGGACAGGCCGGACGCGCAGCAGATCCACGCCATGCTGTTGCGCTCCATGCAACAGGCAATCTACACGCCCGTCAATGCCGGCCATTTCGGCCTGGCGTTTGATGCCTACACCCATTTCACCAGTCCGATCCGGCGCTATCCAGATTTGTTGGTGCATCGGGTGATCAAGGCCATCCTTGGCAAGCATCGTTATGCGTTGCCGGCCTTGCCGACCCCGGGTGAGGCCCATGCCAAGCTGTCGCGTCGGCTGGAAAAAGGCGTGGCCTCACGGGCCAAGGGCTCGGCCGACAAGCCGCGCAAGCTCAATGCCGAGGGCCTCGCCTGGCAGGCCGCCGGATTGCATTGCAGCGCCAATGAACGACGCGCCGATGAGGCCAGCCGTGATGTCGAGGCCTGGCTCAAATGCAAGTACATGCGCGAGCATCTGGGCGAGGAGTACGGTGGCGTGGTATCAACGGCCACCAGCTTCGGCATCTTCGTCACACTCGACGCGATGTATGTCGAGGGCCTGGTCCACATCACTGAACTGGGTGGAGAGTATTTCCGCTTCGATGAACTGCGCCAGGAACTGCGCGGCGAGCGAACCGGCATGCGTTATTCGATCGGCACCCGGGTGCAGGTGCAGGTCAGCCGGGTCGACCTGGACGGACGGCGCATCGATTTTCGCCTCGTCCGCGAAGGCGAGGCCTTGACAACGCGGGCACTCAAGGACAAGGGCCTGGCGCACGATTCGCATGCCCGCGCCGGGCGTGATGAACTCGGCGCAGACGGCCCGCCTGCGGGCAGGGTGCGCAAGGGTGGCAACGGCGCGGCGCGCAGCCGCAAACCTGCTGGGTCCGCCAGCAAGCCGGCCAGTCGCGGTGGCATCAGTGGCAAGCACAGTCGATCACCGCGTCGTTGACTTTCGCTTGGCATTGCGGTCCGACTTATTCCAATCACAACCGGGAACATAAAACATCATGACTTCTGCATCCAGGATTGCCATCGTCACAGGAGCCGGCAGCGGTGTTGGCAAGGCTGCCTCAATCGCCATGCTCAAGGACGGCTATCGGGTCGTGCTGGCTGGTCGTCGCAAGGAACCGCTGGACGCGGTGGCCAAAGACAGCGGAGCGCCTGATCGTGCCCTGGTGGTGCCTACCGATGTGGCGGATCCGCAATCGGTGCGTGCCCTGTTCGACGCAGCGCTTGCCGCCTACGGCCGCGTCGATGTGGTTTTCAACAACGCCGGTGTCAATGCACCCGGCATACCGCTGGAAGACCTGACGTTCGAACAGTGGCGCAATGTGGTGGACATCAACCTGAGCGGCATGTTCCTGTGCATACAACAGGCGTTTCGGGTCATGAAGGCGCAGTCGCCTCGCGGCGGGCGCATCATCAACAATGGCTCGATCTCCGCCTACGCACCCAGGCCAAATTCGATTGCCTACACGGCTACCAAGCACGGCGTCACCGGGCTGACCAAGGCTGCATCGCTCGATGGTCGCAAGTACGACATCGCGGTGGGTCAGGTCGACATCGGCAACGCCGGCACCGAAATGGCCCAGCGCATGGCCACTGGCGTGATGCAGGCCAATGGCGAGATCGCGGTAGAGCCGCTGATGGATGTGAACATCGTCGGGCAGTCGGTGCTGTATATGGCCAATCTGCCACTGGAGGCCAACGTGATGTTCCATACCGTGATGGCCACCAAGATGCCTTTTGCCGGTCGCGGCTGAACTAATTGCCTGCTGGAATGCCGCCGCTGGCGGCGCGGGCAATGGAGCGTGCCAGTCCGCTCGCGGTAAGCGTCCGCGCGCCTGCCCATTGATCTGCTGCAGCGCCATGCCGGTAGACGGCTGCACAGGCCGCGTCAAACGGGGCCAGGCCAGCCGCCAGTTCGGCGCCGATCATGCCTGCGAGAACGTCGCCCGTGCCGGCTGTGGCCAGGCGCGGGTTGCCGGTTGGATTGATCGCGGGTAGGTGGTCTGGCGCTGCGACCACCGTGCCCGAGCCCTTGAGCACCACAGTGCATTGATAGTCCCGGGCCAGCTGGCGGGCCGCGGCCAAACGGTCGCATTGCACCTGGTTCGTCGAACTAGCGAGCAAACGAGCCGCTTCCAGTGGATGGGGTGTGAGCACGGTTGCAAGATTGCGGCCAGCCCTGGAGCGCAATTGGATCTGCAACTGCGGATCGGCGGACAGGGCATTGAGCGCGTCGGCATCCAGCACCAGTTGCGCCGCGCCCGACAGCAGTCTGGGCATCGCGTTGCGAACCAGATCACCACCGCCGCAACCGCATACGACGCACATCGCGCGCAAATCCAGCTGATCGATCTGGCGCTGCATCAGCTCAGGCTGCAACCCAAGCGCCGCACCTCCCGGCTGATGGTCAAGCGCGCACAGGTACACCCTTCCCGCACCCCCGTGCAAGGCGCCCATGGCGGCCAGCAACGCGGCGCCGTTCATTCCTGGAGCGCCGCCGACGACGGCCACATCGCCAAAGCTGCCCTTGTGCGATGCATGGCTGCGCGCGGCCGTTTGCGGCGCGGCGGCCAGCGTCGCTGTTGGCATCGAAGATCTCTGGTCCGGGTCGATCTGCGATTGCAACTCGTCCAGCCAGATCTGCCCGCTTGCGTCACGGCCATCGGCGGTAAACAGTCCGGGCTTTAGCGTCAGCAGGCATAGCGTTGCAGTGGCCTTGACGCAGGTGTGTGCGGCAGCGCCGGTCTCTGCGTGCAGGCCCGTGGGAACGTCGATTGACAGCACCGGAGCGTCGGACCGTCCCATCTGGCCGATCCACCGGGCCATCAGGCCGTCCGGTGTGCGGGTTGCGCCTATGCCCAGCAAGGCGTCTAAACACAGATCCCATTGTTCGGGTGGCGCATCGGAAAACTGCACACCTGCTTGGCTGGCCCGTTCGAACGATGCGCCAGCGTCGGCTGGCATCGACTCCGGATCGCCAAGTCGGGTGACGACGACGCGCTTGCCCCATCGTTGCAGATGCAATGCCGCCTCCATGCCGTCGCCGCCGTTGTTGCCCGGGCCGGCAGCAATCCAGATCGTTCGGGCGTGGGGTTGCAGCGCCAATGCCAGGCGCGCGCTGGCAACGCCGGCGCGCTGCATCAGCGCATGGGCAGGCGCGCCCGAAAGTGCAGCGGCCTCCAATGCGCGGGTGGCCTGGATACCGAACAGTGGCCATGCCGGGCCAGGCCAGATCTGGTAGGGAGGGCGAACCATCAAGGCAACGGGTTCAGAACTCGAAGGTCTCGCCTTCGCGCGCCAACAGTATTTCTGGGCCGCCGGCCGGCCCCGGGTTGTCCTTCAGCGCCTGGGCAAAGGCCGCTTCCAGCGCGTCGTCGCTGCGCGTCGGCTCATGGTGGGTGCAAAAAAGCACTTTGGCCTTGGCCTGGCGCGCGTAGGCAATGCTCGTGTCATAACTTCCGTGGCCCCAGCCACGCTTGGACGGAAACTCCTGGCGCGTGTAGGAGGTGTCGGCCACCAGCACATCGACATCCTGTATTCCACGCAGGATGGCGCTCGCCTTTTCGTCTACAAATTGCTGGTACTCGGCGTGCTCCTCGTCGGTTGGGTCATAGATGTTGTAGGGTGGCTCATGGTCACCGGTAAAGAACATCGACTTGCCGGCACTCTCGATCCGGTAGCCCAGGTTGATAACCGGGTGGTTCAGCAGGCAGGGTGTGATCGTGGCGGTGCCGATCTGTATCGATTCGCCCGGCATCATGGTCACGTATTCCATGCGCGCCTTGAGCTCGACCTCGCGCACCGGAAAATAGCTGTACTGCAACTGCACGGCCATGACTTGTTCGACACCATTTCCCGAAACTGGATCAAACGCGCCGTGCAGGCGCAGGGTATTGCCGGGAATGAAGTTGGGAACGAACAGCGGCAGGCCCTGGATGTGGTCCCAATGCGAGTGGGTGATCAGTACATTGGCCGTCAGTGGCATCTCTGCCAGCAGTGAATGCGACAAGGGGAAGATGCCGGTGCCGGCATCGAGTATGAACAACTCGTTGCTGTCGGTGCGCACCTCGATGCAGGTGGTGTTGCCACCATAACGCACCGTCTTGGGACCAGGCGATGCAATCGAGCCCCGGACCCCCCAAAAACGAATCTTCATGAAATGCCCCCGAATGCGTGTGTCAGATGCGCTGTCTCGACCCGACAGCGCGCGCTCGAACAAACGATAGCACCTCGACCGGTTGCGGAATAGTCGGCCAAGGCTGAATCAGGCGCCCAGGCGCGATCGGTCAAAACCGCGCATGTCGATTTCTGTTTCCTTGTCCGCAATCTGGTCCGCCAGTGCGCGCGCCGAACCGCAGGACAAGGCCCAGCCGCTCGAACCATGCCCAAGATTGAGCCACAGCCCGGGTCTGCCGCCGGAACCGACCACGGGTGGTCCGTCAGGCAACATTGGTCGCGCGCCCTTCCATTCCTGGACGCCGGCGCCGTTGTTGATCGCGCCTGGAAACCAGTCATGCAAAACCTTGTACAGCGTACGGATGGATGCAACGCGTTTGCGCCCGGCATGACCGCCAATCTCGGCGCCGCCGGCAACCCGCACCCGATTGCCCAGGCGCGAGATCGCGACTTTGTAGTGCTCGTCCATGATGGCGCTACGCGGCGCATTCACGTGCTCCTTGATGCTGGCACTCAACGAGTAGCCATGTACCGCGACCAGCGGTAGCTTGATTCCGATGGCGGACAGCAAGGGCGCGGAGGCGACACCGGCGCAAATCACCACAGCGTCGAAGCTGCTTAGCGCCGACTCGCCACGGATACGCAGTGTCGTCGCCGATGTATCCAGGCCGTCAACGGTGCAATTGAAACGAAATCGAACGCCGATGCGCTGGGCCTCGTTCTTGAGCAGTAACGCAAACTGCCGGCAATTGCCGACCTCGTCACCGGGCAATTCGATGGCCCCGGCAAAAGGTGTATCGGTGCTCAATGCTGGTTCGATCAGACGCGCCTGCTCCGCTTCGAGCTGGCGGAACGCAACGCCCGCCTCGCGCAGCACTTGCAGGCCGGCTTGCACCATCTGGCGGTCCCGTTCGGTGCGCAATAGAACCATATAGCCGTCGCTGCGGTCATATTCAAGACGCAGTTCGGTTCGGATCGCATGCAGTCGCGCGCGACTGTAAAAGGCCAGGCGGCGCATATGCGATCGATTGGCCAGAAAGCGCTCCAGTTGGCAGGCGCGGAACCAGCGCCACATCCAGTCAAGCTCCTTGATGCCCAGGGGCCAGCTGATCCGAACGCTGGCGTGACGCTGGAACAGTTGGTTCAGCACCTTGCCCGGCATGCCGGGTGCCGCCCAGGGCGTGACATAACCCGGGGCAATGATGCCGGCATTGGCAAAGCTGGTCTCCTCTGCCGCCGCACCGCGCCGCTCGAAGACGACAACCTCATGACCATCACGGCCCAGTTCGTACGCCGTGGTGATGCCGATGATTCCGGCGCCGATAACTGCAATTTTCATGAATCCCTTTTATGCAGCTGGTCTGGCCAGCCAGCGAGGCCCCGTGCGCGGGGCACGAATTATCAGGCGCCAAGCGCCTGTTCTATTTGCATCCCGATATTGAGCACCGTGTCGTCGTGCAGCGCCCCGTGCCAGACCATCAGCCCTACCGGCAAGTCCCCACGCTGCTGGCAGGGCAGGGACAGGGCGCACCCATCGAGCAGGTTGACGACACCGGTGTTGCGCAACAACAGGGCGTTGATCCTGAAAAATTCCTCGTCCCGCTCCTTGCCAGGCGCCAGCGCTGCAATCGCGGGCGCCACTATCGGCAGCGTGGGCGACAACACGGCGTCAAAGCCCTGTAATTGCCGGTTCATTATTTCCATCCAGTTGCGCCGGGCAAGCAATAGATCGACGTAGTCGGCAGCGCTCATTTCATTGCCGCGCACAATGCGCGCCACGACGCGCGGGTCGATCTTGTCTGCAGCGATGGCCAGGCTCTGGCGGTGCAGCGCATAGCTTTCAGCGCCTGCAAAGCCGCCGTGCTGCAGCAGATCGGACACCGTGTTCAGTTCGGGCAGGTCGATGTCAATGATGTGCGCACCAGCCGCGCGCAGACGATCCAGCGCAGCCGCGTAGGCGCGCGATACGGTCGAATCCAGCACATCGTGCATCAGCGTGCCAACCACGGCCAATCGATACGCGGACAGTGGCGCATTGCTGCGGGTGACCGTCTGCGCCGCAAGGACTTCATGGACTGCGATGGCATCCGATACCGAGCGGGTCATGGCGCAGACCGTATCGAGCGTAGTTGACAACGGAAACGCGCCCTCGGTCGGCACCAGCCGCGCCGTATTCTTGAATCCTACGATGCCGTTCAACGCGGCCGGTATGCGAATCGACCCTGCAGTGTCGGAACCCAGACCGACAAAGGCCGCACCAGTGGCAACCGATACTGCCGCGCCGGACGACGATCCGCCGGGAATCAGTGGCTCGCCTTGACTGGCCGCGTTGGCCGGCGTGCCGAAGTGCGGATTGATGCCAACGCCGGAAAAAGCGAACTCAGTCATGTTGGTGCGGCCGAGGATGACGGCGCCGCACTGGCGCAAGCGGGCAACAGCGGGGCAATCGCGCGTTGCAGGCTCTTGTGCGCTTCGGATTCTGGAGCCAGCGCCGGTGACTTGCCCTTCAATGTCGAACAGGTCCTTTACCGAAACCGCCAATCCGGCCAGTGGCCTGGCGTGCAGGTGCAGGTTGCCTGCACTGGCCAGGGCTTGATCAAACATCGGCCGGATGAATGCTTTTTCGCATCGTGTGGACTGCGCAACTTCGACGCAGATGCGCATTTGTTCGAGCGCGCTGGACCGGGCGTTTCGGACGTTCTCGCGAACAGAAGTCAGGTCGGGAAGGGCGGTTTCTGGCATCGTTCTAATGGAAGGCCTGTGTTATAGTCCTTGGGTTTTGCTGGCTCGCGCCAAGAGGTGCCTGGAGCAGGACAAAATCGCAAATCCGGACCCATCAAGGTGTTCAAGTCAGGCGAACAGGTGTGCCAATGCATACCGTGCGCTTTGTATTGAATGGAGGACCGGATTTTAGACCCAACCTTTGGAGTAAGACATGTCAATCACCATGCGTGAAATGCTGGAAGCCGGCGTCCATTTCGGACATCAGACGCGCTTCTGGAACCCCAAGATGGCCCCATTTATCTTTGGCCATCGCAACAAGATCCACATCATCAATCTGGAAAAATCGCTTCCGATGTTCGAGGAAGCGGCCAAGTTCGTGCGCCAGTTGACAGCGCGTCGCGGCACCGTGTTGATGGTGGGTACCAAGCGCCAGGCGCGCGACACGGTGGCAGCCGAAGCGCAGCGCGCGGGCGTGCCCTTTGTTGACCAGCGTTGGCTGGGCGGCATGCTGACCAACTTCAAGACCGTCAAGACTTCCATCAAGCGTCTCAAGGAGATGAAGGTGCAGCAGGAAGCTGGCCTGGACAGCATGAGCAAGAAGGAGCAACTGATGTTCGCCCGCGAAATTGCCAAGCTGGAGAAGGACATTGGCGGCATCCAGGACATGGGTGCGCTGCCGGATGCGATTTTCGTGATCGACGTCGGTTTCCACAAGATCGCCATCGCCGAAGCGAAGAAACTGGGCATTCCGCTGATTGGCGTGGTGGACACCAACCACTCGCCCGAAGGCATCGATTACGTGATTCCGGGCAATGATGATTCGGCCAAGGCGGTGATCCTGTATGCGCGTGGCATTGCGGACGCGGTGCTCGAGGGTCGTGCCAATGCAGTCGACGATGTGGTCAAGGCGGTGTCCGGCGAAGTGTCGGATGAATTTGTTGAAGTGAACGAGACCCAGGCCTGATTTTCTCAGGGCCGCATAAAGGGGCCCCGTGCCCCTTTTTTTTAGTCTTGATTGAATCAGTGTCGTAACAAGTACGGAGAGAGAAAATGGCAGCAATTTCTGCAAGCATGGTCGCTGAATTGCGCGGCAAGACCGACGCGCCAATGATGGAATGCAAGCGCGCTTTGACCGAGGCGCAAGGCGATATGTCCAAGGCGGAGGAACTGCTGCGGGTCAAGCTCGGCACCAAGGCCGGCAAGGCAGCTGGACGTATCACGGCCGAAGGCGTGGTTGCGCTGGCGCGCGAGGCTGATGCCGGCGCCATGATCGAGGTGAACTGCGAAACTGATTTCGTCACCAAGAACGACAGCTTCCTGGCGCTGGCCAATGCTGCGGCATCGCTGGTTGCAAAGCACAACCCGGCCGATGTAGCTGCACTGGGTGCCCTGGCATATGAACAGGACGGCTTCGGCCCGACGCTGGAAGACGTGCGCAGGGGCCTGGTTGGCAAGATCGGCGAGAACATGGGTTTTCGCCGCTTCAAGCGCTTTGGCTCTGGCGCAAAAATGGCCAGTTACCTGCATGGAACCCGGATCGGCGTGGTGGTGGAGTTTGATGGTGAAGAAACTGCTGCAAAGGATGTCGCCATGCATGTGGCGGCCATGAAGCCGGTGGCGCTGTCCAGTGCCGACGTGCCGGCAGAACTGGTCGAGCGGGAGCGCTCGGTGGCGGCGGCCAAGGCAGCCGAAGATGCGGCGGTTGCTGTTGCTGCCGGCAAGCCGGTGCAGTCTGCCGAGATCGTCGCCAAGCGGGTCGAGGGTGGCGTGCAGAAATACCTCAAGGAGGTGTCGCTGTTCGATCAGTCTTTTGTTAAGAACGACAAGCAGACTGTTGCGCAGATGCTCAAGGCCACCAATACGACAGTCAAGGCTTTCACCCTGTTTGTGGTGGGTGAGGGCATTGAAAAGAAGGTGGACGATTTCGCTGCTGAGGTTGCTGCGCAAGTTGCGTCCGCCAAGCTGGCCGGCTGACACTGATTTGGCCCGACTCGGCGTGACCAGCCGGGTCGATGACTGACTGACGTCCAGGAGATTCGAATGTCCAACGCCGTAGCCGCCCACAAGCGTGTATTGCTCAAGTTGTCGGGCGAGGCCTTGATGGGTGACGACCAGTTCGGGATCAACCGTGACACCATCGTGCGGATGGTGGACGAAATCGCCGAAGTCACCCGGATGGGTGTTGAATTGGCGGTCGTTATCGGGGGTGGTAACATCTTTCGTGGCGTCGCAGGCGGGTCGGTCGGCATGGACCGCGCAACTGCCGACTACATGGGCATGCTGGCGACGGTGATGAACTCCTTGGCGTTGTGCGACACCATGAACAAGGCGGGCCTGACTGCCCGCGTCATGTCCGCGATTTCGATTGAACAGGTGGTCGAGCCTTACGTCCGGCCCAAGGCCCTACAGTATCTGGAAGAGGGCAAGGTCGTAATTTTTGCTGCAGGCACCGGCAATCCCTTCTTCACCACAGATACCGCCGCCGCGTTGCGCGGGGCCGAGATTGGCGCCGAAGTGGTGCTCAAGGCTACCAAGGTCGACGGCGTGTACTCTGCCGATCCGAAGAAGGATCCCCTGGCGACGCGCTACGACCGCATTTCTTTTGATGAGGCGATGGCCAAGAATCTGGGCATCATGGACGCTACGGCGTTCGCCTTGTGCCGGGACCAGAAGCTCCCCATCAAGGTATTCTCGATTGTCAAGCACGGTGCGCTCAAGCGAGTGATTCAGGGTGAGGACGAAGGCACCCTGGTCTATGCCTGACAATCGATTGCTTGCACCACCAGTTGGGCGTAGTCCGCCCAGCGTTTGCAGGAGTTGATGATGGATATTGCAGAAATCAGTATCACGGCCGCGTCCAAGATGGACCAGTCGATCGAGGCATTCAAGAGCAACCTGACCAAGATCCGTACCGGGCGGGCCAATCCAGCCTTGCTCGATTCGGTGCATGTGGACTACTACGGCTCGCAGGTCCCGATCAGCCAGGTTGCCAATGTGTCGCTGCTCGACGCGCGCACCATCAGCATCCAGCCCTGGGAAAAGGGAATGGGTGCCAAGATAGAGAAGGCGATCCGCGAGAGCGATCTGGGCCTGAATCCGGCGTCCATGGGCGATCTGATCCGAGTTCCCATGCCGGCCATGACCGAAGAGCGACGCAAGGAGTTGACCAAGCTTGTACGCGGCGAAGGCGAAACTGCCAAGATCGCTGTGCGCAGCCTGCGCCGGGACGCCAATGAGGCCGTCAAGAAACTGGTCAAGGATAAGCAGGCGACCGAAGACGACCACAAGCGTTCGGAGGGCGAGATCCAGAAGTTCACCGATAGTCACGTTGCCATGATCGACCAGCTGGTGGCGGCCAAGGAACAGGACATCATGGCAGTCTGATGGCCGCAAGCAAGCTGTAATGCGTACGCATGTCTGACCTGAAGTCGATTCCCTACCATGTGGCCATCGTGATGGATGGCAATGGTCGATGGGCGACGCGGCGAATGCTGCCTCGCGTCGCGGGGCACAAGTCGGGGGTGGACTCATTGCGCCGATGCGTACGCGCATGCGCTGCGCGCGGCATTTCGGTACTGAGCGTTTTTGCGTTTTCCTCAGAGAACTGGAGCCGGCCCAAGGATGAGGTGTCCGGTTTGATGGATCTGCTCGCGTTGGCGGTGGGGCGTGAGGTTCCGCAATTGGTCAAGGACGGTGTGCGACTGCATTTTGTTGGCGAGCGCGCTGGCCTGTCCGATACCGTGCGCGCCGGCCTCGAAAAGGGTGAGCGGGCAACCGCTGCAAATGCCAGCTTGGTGCTCAACGTCTGCTTCAACTATGGCGGGCGCTGGGACATAGCGCAAGCGGCGCGTCAACTGGCGGCAAATGGCAGCGAAATCACCGAGCACAGCCTGGCTGACGCGATGGGTATGGGCCATGTGCCTGATCCCGACCTGATCATCCGTACTGGCGGCGAGCAGCGCATCAGCAACTTCATGTTGTGGCAGGCTGCCTACTCCGAACTCTTTTTCACCGAAACCTTGTGGCCTGATTTCGATGAAGCCAGCCTGGACCAGGCTGTCGCCGCCTTCGCGCAACGTGAGCGCCGCTTCGGCAAGACGTCGGCGCAGATTGCCACTGGCGCACAGCGCCAGCAGATCGCCTGAGGCCACGAATGCTTGGGCAGCGCGTCGTCACGGCCTTGGTGCTGCTTGGCGTTTTGCTGCCGGCCTTGTTCTACCCTGCGCCCTGGCCGTTCTCGGCGCTTGCAGTGGCATTCATCGCCGCTGGCGCATGGGAATGGGCACGCCTGGCTGGCTATGGCAGCGCGGTTGCTTTGGGCAGCGCCGCGGTGACTGCTCTGGCCTGCGTTTTGGCCTGGGTTGCCGGCTGGGTGCAGTTGCCCCTATGGTGGTTGTGGATGCTGATGGCGCTTGTATGGGTGATCGGTGGTGCTGCCCTGTTGCGTGGCGGTGCGCCGCTATGGACACGGCTTTCGCCGGCTGTTCGACTTGGCATTGGCGTAGTGCTGCTGTTCGCTGCATGGCTGGCTGTGGCACAGGCGCGCTATGTCGGAATCAATTTTCTGCTTTCCATACTGGCACTGGTCTGGGCCGCAGACATATTTGCCTATTTCGCGGGGCGCGCCTGGGGTGGCCGGGTGCTGCCTGGAAAGCTCGCGCCCAGCATCAGTCCGGGCAAGTCCTGGGAAGGCGTCTGGGGAGGGATGGCCGGCGTCGTGTTGTTGGCGATCGGCTGGTATTGGATGGACGGTGCCAAGACCTCGGCCAATCCCAGTCTGTTCAGCCATTTGCTGGCTGGCGGTCAGTGGTTGATGTTGCTGGCCGTGCTGTTCCTGGTGGCGATGAGTGTGGTTGGCGATCTGATCGAGTCGCTTGTCAAACGCGCGGCTTCGGTCAAGGACAGCAGCCAGCTGTTGCCCGGCCATGGCGGCGTGCTCGATCGAATCGATGCCCTGTTGCCGACCATGCCACTGGCGATGCTGTTGTATTCCTGGTGACCCGGGCAGTGCAGAACATGCGCCAGGCTGTTGCCGTTTTGGGTTCTACCGGGTCGGTGGGCGTCAATACGCTGGAGGTGATCGCGCGCCATCCGGAGCGCTTTGAGGTGTTTGCCCTTACCGCCTCGACGCGCGTTGACGCCATGCTGGCGCAATGTGTGCAATTCAAGCCGGGTTTTGCGGTCATGGCTGACCCGCGCAGTGCCGTCGAACTGGAACGACGCTGTCGCGACCTTGATTTGGCGACACGCGTCTTGTCCGGGCCGCAGGCCATCGCTGATGTTGCCTGCGACGATCGGGTGCAGATCGTGATGGCGGCCATCGTCGGTGCCGCCGGGCTGCCTTCGTGCATGCGGGCCGCGCTGTCGGGCAAGCGCCTGCTACTGGCCAACAAGGAGGCACTGGTGGTCGGCGGCTCGGTGTTCATGCAGGCGGTTCGCAAGGGCGGTGCCAGGCTGTTGCCGATCGACAGTGAGCATTCGGCCATATTTCAGTCTTTGCCCGCCGATGCCAACACATGGCCCGAACAGGTCGACAAGTTGATCCTGACGGCTTCTGGCGGTCCTTTTCGCGAGCGCGATCCCGCGACCTTGCATGCCGTGACGCCTGATCAGGCCTGCGCCCATCCCAATTGGGACATGGGCCGAAAGATATCGGTCGACTCGGCGACCATGATGAACAAGGTGCTGGAAGTAGTCGAGGCGCGCTTTCTTTTCGACATGCCGGCTGAACGGATCGACGTCGTGATTCATCCGCAAAGCGTGATCCATTCGATGGTGCAATACCGAGACAACTCCATCGTCGCGCAGTTGGGCACGCCGGACATGCGGGGCCCGATCGCCTATGGATTGAGTTGGCCGCAGCGCATCGAGTCCGGCGCGCTGGCAATAGACTTTCATGCCTTGTCGGCCATGACGTTCGAAGCGTGTGATAGTGCACAACATCAGGCGCGCTTCCCGGGGCTCAAACTGGCCTGGCAGGTGCTGGCTGCTCCTGGTGGCGCGGCAGCGGTACTTAACGCGGCCAATGAAGTGGCGGTCGCGGCATTCCTGGACGGGCGGATACGTTTCGACCAGATTCATGGTGTGAATGACCACACTTTGGGCGCGACCGAACTGCATGGTGCAGACTCGCTCGAATCCTTGCTTGCGCTTGATATCCTGGCGCGCGAACATGCCGAGGCACGGGTGCGGCATTTGGCCCATTAACGTTCAGATGGAAATTGCATGTTGACCATCGTTGCTTTTGTCGTGGCACTGGCGGTATTGATCGCGGTGCATGAGTACGGTCACTACCGGGTGGCGGTTGCGTGTGGCGTCAAGGTACTGCGTTTCTCGGTCGGATTTGGAAAAACCCTGTGGCGCTGGCAGCCCAAGGGCTCGCCGACCGAGTTCGTGCTGGCAGCCTTCCCCTTGGGCGGTTACGTTCGAATGCTGGACGAGCGCGAAGCGCCGGTTCCCCCGCAAGATCGGCATCTGGCGTTCAACAACAAGTCCCTGGCCGCACGTTCGGCCATCGTGGCCGCTGGTCCCCTGATCAATCTGCTGCTGGCCGTTGTACTGTATGCGCTGGTGAACTGGAGTGGCGTGCAGCAGGCCAGTGCAATACTGGCCAGCCCGGTTCCGGGGTCGATCGCCGAGAAGGCTGGCGTCGTGGGCGGCGAACGGGTGCTGCGCGCGTCGTTGCAACCGGACGCGCCGGCCGAGCTTGCCTCATTTGACGACTTGCGCTGGATGCTGACACAGGGCGCGTTGCAGGGTCGCAATGTGCGTCTCGTCCTGGCTACCGGATCGGGCGCGACGACACGCGATGTCGAACTCCCGTTCGAGCAACAGCGGGCCAATGATGTAGACGCCAATTTGTTTCGCCGGATCGGCATCGTGTCTCCCTTGACCCGGCCCGAAATGGGCGAGATCCTGCCTGGAGGTGCCGCCGCTGCTGCCGGACTGCAAAAGGGCGATCTCGTGCTCAAGGTGGGCGCCATCACTGTGGTTGATGGTCAGCAACTGCGCGACCTGATTCGTGGCTCGATCGGTCAGCGCATGACGGATGGCCCCTGGCTGATAGAACGCTCCGGACGTCGATTGGAACTGATGGTCAAGCCCATCAGCGTGACAGAGGGTGGGATTCCGATCGGCCGAATTGCTGCCTATGTCGGAGCCGCGCCTGAAATGATCGAGGTTCGCTATGGGCCCATCGACGGCCTGGTCCAGGCCATTGAGCGCACCTGGGAAGTATCGATTCTGACATTGCGAATGATAGGGCGCATGATCGTGGGCGAGGCCTCGCTCAAGAATCTCAACGGTCCACTGACAATTGCAGATTACGCCGGCAAATCGGCCAGCCTCGGATTGACCCAATACCTGCTGTTTCTGGCCCTGATCAGCGTCAGCCTGGGAGTGCTCAACCTGCTCCCGCTGCCTGTCCTCGACGGTGGGCACCTGATGTATTATCTTTGGGAGGCCGTGACGGGACGCGGCGTGTCGGATGCCTGGATGGAGCGCCTGCAACGCGGCGGTGTTGCGGTTCTGCTGCTGATGATGGGCATCGCCTTGTTCAACGATCTGGCCCGTATTCTGGGGTAGTTTTCCATTGCCGTGGCCATTCGTGCCCGGCAGACTTAAGTTTTCAACATGCAATTCAACCGTTTTCGCCTGCGTGCCTCGGCCGTGGCAATTGCCGCCAGCTTTTTTGCGATCTCCGCCTGGGCAGTGGATCCGTTCACGGTGCGCGATATCCGCATCGAGGGTCTGCAACGGGTTGAGGCGGGGACTATTTTCGCGTCGTTGCCGGTGCGCATCGGTGATGTATACGACGACCAAAAGGGCGCTGCAGCTATTCAGTCCCTGTTTGCGCTGGGCTTGTTCAAGGATGTGCGGGTTGAAGCCAGTGGTGACGTGCTGGTGGTGATCGTCGAAGAGCGACCCACGGTGGCCGATGTCGAGTTCAGC
Organism: Burkholderiaceae bacterium; assembly: GCA_037968655.1. Taxonomy (GTDB): domain Bacteria; phylum Pseudomonadota; class Gammaproteobacteria; order Burkholderiales; family Burkholderiaceae_C; genus CAISIP01. Next base: position 35,757 of record JBBKVW010000286.1, on the reverse strand, counting down.
GGCAACAAGGAATTCGAAAAAGACATGCTGCGCCGCGTCCTGCGTGATATCGGACTGGCCGACGGACGACCTTTCGACAAGGGCTTGCTCGACCGCGCCGAACAGGAGATCAAGCGACAGTACATCAATCGCAGCCTGTATGCATCCGAAGTGGTGACGACCGTCACTCCGATCGAACGCAACCGGGTCAATCTTTCCTTCACCATCATGGAAGGAGATCGGGCCAAGATCAAGGAGATCCGGATTGTCGGAAACAAGGTATTTAGCGATTCGACGCTGCGTGGTCTGTTCGATCTGGACACTGGCGGCTGGCTGAGCTGGTACACCAAGTCCGATCAATATTCGCGTGCCAAGCTCAATGCCGACATCGAGAGCCTGCGTTCGTACTACCTGACGCGTGGCTACCTTGAATTCCGGATCGACTCGACGCAAGTGGTCATATCGCCCGACAAGCAGGAGATCACCGTTGCGATCAATGTGACCGAAGGAGACCGCTATGTTGTCTCGGGCGTCAAGCTTGAAGGAAATTACCTTGGCAAGGACGACGAGTTCAAGACCCTGGTGGCGATCCGCCCCGGTCAGGCATACAACGCCGACGATGTCGTGCAGACCACCAAGGCCTTCACCGACCTGTTCGGCAATTTTGGCTATGCGTTTGCGCGCGTGGAAGCGCGACCGGAAGTGGATCGCGTCAACAATCGTGTTGCGCTGGTGATCGCAGCAGATCCGTCACGCAGGGCCTACATTCGTCGCATCAACGTAGCAGGCAACAATCGGACCCGCGACGAAGTGGTGCGGCGTGAATTCCGCCAGTTTGAGGCCGCCTGGTATGACGCCGACAAGATCCGCCGCTCGCGCGATCGGGTCGATCGCCTGGGATTCTTCCGCGACGTGTCGATCGAGACGCAAGAAATTCCAGGGGCGCCGGACCAGGTCGACCTGACGATCACCGTGGTGGAAAGGGCCACTGGCAATCTTTCTCTGGGCGCTGGTTACTCCAGTGGCGACGGACTTGGCTTGACCGCAGGCATCAAGCAGGAAAACGTGTTCGGATCCGGCAATTCACTGGGCATACAGGTTGATACCAGCAAGATCAATCGCACCATCGTGTTCAATACGACCGACCCGTACTTCACTGTCGATGGCGTATCGCGCTCGATCGATATCTATCACCGCAACACCAGCCCTTACACCAATACTGACAGTTACAAGCTGGCGACCACCGGCGCCAGCTTGCGCTTTGGCGTGCCGTTTACCGAAACCGACACCGTGTATTTCGGCGCCGGACTCGAACGCACCAAGATCGTTCCGGGCACGCAGTTGCCTGCTGCGTATACCGATTACGCCAACCAGTTCGGGTTCAGCAGCAATGGGGTACCGCTGACGATCGGCTGGGCGCGCGACACGCGCGACAGTGCGCTGGTGCCAAATTCAGGTCGCTACCAGCGTTTGACAGGCGAATGGGGTGTCGGCGGAGACACCCGATACCTCAGTGGCAGCTATCAGTACCAGCAGTACTGGCCGCTGAACAAGCAATACACCTTGGCCTTCAATGGCGACCTGGCCTGGGGTAAGGGCTTATCCGGCAAGCCCTTTCCGCTGTTCAAGAACTTCTACAGCGGCGGTCTGGGATCGGTACGCGGATTCGAACAAGGCAGCCTGGGTGAGCGTGACTCCGTCAGCGGGGGAAGCCTTGGGGGCAGCAAGAAATTCAACCTTAACTTTGAGGTGTTGACGCCGTTTCCGGGTGCCGGAAACGACAGAACCTTGCGCATGTTCGGCTTTGTCGACGTTGGCAATGTCTATAGCGAGTCGCAGCCTTTTCGCATGAACGAATTGCGTGCGTCCGTCGGTGTTGGAATCAGCTGGATCTCCCCGGTCGGCCCATTGCGGCTGGCGATTGCCAACCCGGTTCGCAAGTTCACTGGCGATAGAATCCAGCGAGTGCAATTTCAAATTGGAACCTCTTTCTAATGAAGCATCTTTTCATTCGCCTGTGTGCGGCCGCGCTGCTATCGGTATTGGCGATGGCCACACAGGTCCAGGCGCAGGAATTTCGCGTCGGGTTCGTCAATACGGATCGCATCTTCAAGGAAGCCGCGTCTGCCAAGGCGGCGCAGACCAAGCTTGAGCAGGAGTTCTCCAAACGCGAGAAGGAACTTGTGGACCTGGGAGCGACGATCAAGGCCAGCGCAGACAAGCTGGAGCGCGATGGGCCCACTTTGTCCGAGACACAGCGCAACACCCGGCAGCGGCAGCTGGTGGATCAAGATCGGGAATTCCAACGCAAGCGCCGCGAGTTCCAGGAAGACCTCAATGCGCGCAAGAACGAGGAGTTGCAGCTGGTTCTGGAGCGCGCCAACAAGGTCGTGAAGCAAGTTGCCGAGGCTGAAAAATACGACCTCGTGCTGCAGGATGCGGTCTATATCAATCCCAAGCACGACATCACTGACAAGGTGCTCAAGGCTTTGAACTCCGGAGCCAAGTAGTTGCACTGAGGCGGCGGTCATATGCCCCTGAGCTTGGGACAACTGGTTGATGCTCTGGGAGGTGTGCTGCACGGCGACCGCAACGCGACCATTGGTGGTCTTGCAGCACTGGCGTCTGCAAGTCAGGACCAGCTGAGCTTTGTCAGCAATCCCTTGTATCGACAGCAACTGGCGACGTCTCAGGCACTTTGCGTGATCGTAGCGCCGGACCTTGAAAAAGCGGCAAGGGCGCGTGGCGCCTGCATCGTCGTTGATCAGCCCTATCTGTATTTCGCCCGCACCACGCAGTTGTGGAAGCAGCGCACGGGTGTTCGTTCGCTGACCGGCATCCATCCCAGTGCCGTGATTGATCCGGCGGCTCACATTGAGACAGACGTAGCGATTGGCCCGCTATGCGTCGTGGAGCGCGGCGCCAGGATTGGTGCGGGATCTGTGCTGCGCGCGCGTGTCCATGTTGGCGAGGATTGCATCGTTGGGCAAAGGTGCCTGTTGCACAGCGGCGTCGTCATTGGCGCCGATGGATTTGGTTTTGCGCCGAATGCCGGTGCCTGGGAGAAGATCGAGCAACTGGGTGCGGTGCTGATTGGAAACGACGTGGAGATCGGCGCCAACACTTGCGTGGACCGCGGCGCCCTGACCGACACCGTGATCGAGGATGGCGTGAAGCTGGACAACCTGATCCAGATCGGCCACAACGTGCGTATCGGACGTCACACCGCGATGGCGGCTTGCGTGGGCGTAGCAGGCTCTGCGACCATCGGTGCCCATTGCACCATTGGTGGCGCGGCGGTAATTCTGGGGCATCTGGTGCTGGCCGATCATGTCAACATTTCAGCCGCGTCGGTCGTCACGCGGTCGATTCACAAGCCCGGGCATTACAGCGGCCTGTTTCCGATCGACGACAATGCGCAGTGGGAGAAAAATGCGGCAGCGCTCAAGCGCCTGCATAGCTTGCGCGACCGATTGCGCGCGCTTGAAAAAAGCAACCAGGACACATCCAAGCCATGATGGACATCCACAAAATACTGAAACAACTTCCCCATCGTTATCCCTTCTTGCTGGTCGATCGGGTGGTCGAACTGGAAAAGGGCAAGAGTATTGTTGCGTTGAAAAATGTCACGATGAACGAACCGTTCTTCACTGGACATTTTCCGCATCGGCCGGTCATGCCTGGCGTCCTGATGCTCGAGGCCCTGGCCCAGGCAGCAGCGCTGCTGGCCTTTGACACACTGGGGGTGACGCCAGATGACAAGACCGTCTATTACTTTGCAGGCATTGATGGGGCCCGATTCAAGCGCCCCGTCGAACCGGGTGATCAATTGATGTTGCATGTCCAGTTGGACCGGATGAAGTCGGGGATTTTCAAATTCAAATCACGTGCCATGGTGGGTGAGGAACTGGCAGTGGAGGCGGATTTGATTTGCACCATGCGCAGCATCGCCTAGCCATGGCTAAATGATTGCATCGTGCCAAACATCCATCCCACAGCAATCGTCGATCCCGGCGCAGATATCGACAGCACGGTAGTCGTTGGTCCGTACAGTGTCATCGGACCAAACGTGCGTATCGGGCCGGGCACCACGGTCGGCCCGCACTGCGTGATCCAGGGTCATACGACCATCGGCAGCGACAACCGCATTTTCCAGTTCAGTTCGCTGGGCGCGATTCCTCAGGACAAGAAGTATGCAGGTGAGCCTTGCGAACTGCTGATTGGAAACCGCAACACGATCCGCGAATTTTGCACCTTCAACATCGGTTCGCCGGGTGATGTCGGCGTGACGCGCATCCAGGACGACAACTGGATCATGGCCTATGTGCATCTGGCACACGACTGCCAGGTCGGCAGCAACACCATATTCGCCAACAGCTCCCAGCTGGCAGGGCATGTACAAGTGGGTGACTGGGCAATTCTGGGCGGTTTTACCGTGGTGCACCAGTTCGTGCGCATTGGCGCCCATAGCCTGACTGCGATGTGTTCGCTGTTGTTTGCAGATCTGCCGCCATTTGTCATGTGCCAGGGGCAACCGGCCGCTGCGCGTTCGATGAATTTCGAAGGGCTTCGACGGCGTGGCTTCTCGGCCCAGCGCCTGGCGGCGGTCAAGTCAATGCACAAACTGCTCTATCGCGATGGTCTGACGCTCGAGCAGGCAAGCGCTTCTATTGGCGCGTTGCTGAACACCCATCCCGAGGCCGAGGCCGACATTGGCCTGATGGGTACCTTCCTGTCCGGCACTGCGCCCCATCGTGGCATCGTTCGCTAGCGGACCTGCTGCGCCGGCGCAGCCCGACCCGTGCCAAGACGTATCGAAGCAGTTGCAGGTGGCCATGGTGGCAGGCGAGACCTCCGGTGACCTGCTGGCCGGATTGTTGCTGGGCGGCATGCGGGCCCGTTGGCCCAAGCTTCAAGGCCAGGGCATTGGTGGAGCGCGGATGCTGGAGCAGGGCTTTGACGCCTGGTGGCCAAGTGAGAAACTGGCGGTGCGCGGCTACGTTGAGGTACTGCGCCACTACCGCGAGATCATCGGCATCCGCAAGCAGCTCCGATCGCGCCTGCTGCGTGAGAAGCCTGACGTCTTCATTGGCATTGATGCGCCAGACTTCAACCTGGAACTGGAGCGGGACCTGCGGCGCAGCGGTGTGCGAACGGTGCATTTCGTCTGCCCGTCAGTCTGGGCCTGGCGGGCACGCCGCCTGGACGCGATTCGCGAAAGTGCTGACCATGTGCTGTGCCTGTTTCCGTTTGAACCCGAATTGCTGCGGCAGCATGGCATAGCGGCGACCTATGTGGGTCACCCGCTCGCCGATGTCATTCCCTTGCGTGCCGACCGGCAAGCCGCGCGCATGGCGCTCGGATTGCAGCCTGACGCGCCGGTGCTGGCCATCCTGCCTGGTAGTCGCCAATCAGAAGTCCGGTATCTTGCGGCGCGCTTTTTTGCGGCGGCCGCGTTGTTACTGCGCGAGCGTCCCACGCTGCAATGCATTGTTCCGGCCGTGCCGTCCTTGCTGGCAACTCTGCAACATGCCGCGAGTCAAGCCGGACTTGCACGCGGTTTGCACATCGTCGCCGGCCAATCGCACACCGTGCTGGCAGCCTGCGATGTGACGCTGATTGCCAGTGGCACTGCTACTCTGGAAGCGGCGCTGTTCAAGCGGCCGATGGTGATTGCCTACAACATGCACTGGCTGTCGTGGCAGATCATGCGGCGCAAGCGGTTGCAACCCTGGGTTGGCCTGCCCAATATTCTTTGCCAGGATCTCGTGGTGCCGGAGTTGCTGCAGGAGCAGGCCACCCCTGAGGCGCTCGCTTCGGCCGTCGCTGATTGGTTCGACGCGCCCGACCGGATGGCAGGCCTGCAGTCGCGCTTTGACACCCTGCATGCCCAGTTGCGATGTGATACTGCCCGTTGTGCCACCGATGCGATCGAACAAGTCCTCCAGTCCTGAACAGGGGCAACTGCGGTGGGATGGCCCGGGTCTGCTTGCCGGCGTGGATGAGGCCGGGCGCGGCCCGCTGGCCGGTCCGGTTGTAGCTGCCGCTGTAATTCTGGACGCCCGCAATCCGATCAATGGGCTGGCTGATTCCAAAAAGCTCAGCGCCCTGCAGCGCGAAAAGCTGTTCGATCTGATTTGCGCACGGGCCCTGTGCTGTGCCATTGGGTCTGCTTCGGTGCAGGAGATCGATCAGCTCAATATCCTGCAGGCAACCATGTTGGCGATGCGCCGGGCAGTAGACGGATTGCGCTTGACCCCAGCCAAGGTGCTGGTGGACGGAAATCGACTGCCGCTGCTCCGGTTGCGAGCTGAGGCAGTGGTTGGTGGCGACGCGCTGATCGCCGAGATTTCGGCGGCATCCATCGTTGCCAAGGTGCATCGTGACCGCTGGTGCGCGCAACTCGATGCGCAGTATCCTGGCTATGGATTTGGCGAGCACAAGGGCTATGGCACGGTACGTCATCTGGCAGCGCTGCGGCGGCTGGGTGCCTGTCCCGAGCATCGGCGCAGCTTCTCGCCAGTTGCCCAGCTGCTGGCATGAGCAGCCTTGCCTTGGCCGGAGCAAGTTTGCTGGCCGCCAAAAAGAAGTTACACCCGTGAGCACTACAGAAAATTCTGGCGTGAGCCGCGTGATGTCGCGCGACAACAGCGTCGTCAAGCTGTTGCGTCGGTTGCATCGCGATAACACTGCCTATCGCAAATTGGGGCAGTTCTGGGTCGAGGGTGATCATCTGTGCCGTGCGGCGCTTGACCGTGGCATTGCGCCGGCGCTGGCGGTGTTTGCGCAGTCGCAGTGGGACAGCGCGGCCGACGCGTGGCGAATGGCGGCGGGCCGGACCGTAGTGGTTCCCGATGGCTTGTTCGATGAACTCAGTCAACTGGAGTCTGCAGGTCGAATGGGTTTCCTGATCGATCTACCAAGCAATGCTGCTTTGCAAATTGGCGTTGCGACTGTGGTGCTCGATCGTGTTCAGGATGCCGGAAACGTCGGATCCATACTGCGTAGCGCCGCAGCGTTCGGATTTGGCCAGGTGCTCGCACTCAGGGGCAGTGCTGCCCTGTGGTCGCCCAAAGTGCTGCGTGCGGGTATGGGCGCCCACTTCAATCTGCGCCTGGTGGAGGGACTGGAAGCGAAGGACCTGATTGCAACGGGACTGCCGCTGATCGCCACCAGTTCGCATCAGGGCGAGTCGATTCAGAGTTGCGCCTTGCCCTGGCCATGCGCCTGGGCATTTGGTCATGAAGGCCAGGGCCTGGACCCCACGGTGTCGGAGCAGGCGCATGCCTGGTGCCGCATTGGCCAACCCGGAGGGGAAGAGTCGCTCAATGTTGCTGCTGCCGCTGCCATCTGCCTGCACGCCAGTTCGGTAAAGCGCGGCCGCTGAACGGCGGTCCGGCAGGGGCAGATCCCGGGTGATCGCCCATTGCCCTCGGCTATAATGAAGGGCTTCCCAGGAAGCAAGCGCCCCAAGCGATTCTCACGTCAAACCCCCCTTTGAAGAGCAGCATCCAAAGCCCGGTACGGGGGATGCTTGGGAGTACCCGCAATCAATCCGGAGATCCCCGTGCTTTTGTCTCTCAAGGGAAACAAACCAATTGCCATACTGGCACTTGCCGATGGAACGATATTCCAGGGCGAGTCGATTGGAATTGACGGCCATAGTGTTGGCGAAGTGGTGTTCAACACTGCGATGACGGGCTATCAGGAAATCCTGACCGACCCCAGCTATTGCCAGCAGATCGTTACCCTGACCTACCCGCACATTGGCAACTATGGTGTCAATACGCAGGACATGGAATCGGGCAAGGTACAGGCAGCCGGCTTGATCATTCGCAACCTCCCGTTGGTGGTGTCCAATTTCCGCCAGATGGGATCGCTGCAAACCTACCTTGCCGTCGAAAAGACGGTGGCGATCGCCAATATCGATACCCGCAAGCTGACCCGCCACATTCGCAACCAGGGCGCCCAGAATGGCTGCATCCTGGCACTTGCTTCGGGACAGGACGTCACCGACGAAATGCTGTCACGGGCAGTTTCCAAGGCGCGTGCCGCGCCTTCAATGGCCGGCCTTGATCTGGCCAAGGTTGTGACCACCGAAACAGGTTACGACTGGACGCAAACCGAATGGGCGCTGAGCGGCCGTGGCGATGGGGCCGGCCCGGGTTTTGGCAATCTGGACGCACCGCGTTTTCATGTCGTGGCCTACGACTTCGGTGTCAAGCGCAATATTCTGCGTATGCTGGCAGAACGCGGCTGCCGCGTGAGCGTCGTACCAGCCAGTACGCCCGCCCAACAGGTGAAGGCACTCAAGCCCGATGGCATTTTCCTGTCCAATGGGCCCGGCGATCCGGAGCCATGCAGCTATGCCATTGCGGCCGTGCGGGACCTGCTCGATGCCGGCTTGCCAATGTTTGGAATATGCCTGGGCCATCAAATCATGGCCCTGGCCTCTGGTGCCCGGACCTTCAAGATGAAGTTTGGTCACCACGGTGCCAACCACCCGGTCAAGGAACTAGAGACCGGCCGGGTCAGCATCACTAGCCAGAACCACGGCTTTGCCGTCGATGCGGACAGTCTGCCAGCCAACCTGGTGGCGACGCATGTGAGCCTGTTCGACGGCACGGTGCAGGGACTGCGGCGCACCGACAGACCAGCACTTGGTTTTCAGGGCCATCCGGAAGCGTCGCCCGGCCCACACGATATTGCCTACCTGTTCGAGCGCTTCGTGGCGCTGATGGACACGACCCGCCGGAGTAACAATGCCTAAGCGTACGGATATAAAGAGCATCCTGATCATCGGGGCCGGCCCAATCATCATCGGGCAGGCCTGCGAGTTCGACTACTCGGGTGTGCAGGCCTGCAAGGCGCTGCGCGAAGAGGGCTTCAAGGTCATCCTGATCAACAGCAATCCGGCCACGATCATGACCGACCCGGCCACGGCCGACGTGACCTACATCGAGCCGATCACCTGGCAGACGGTGGAGAAGATCATTGCCAAGGAACGGCCGGATGCAATCCTGCCAACCATGGGTGGGCAAACCGCGCTTAATTGCGCGCTCGACCTGTGGCACCAGGGCGTGCTCAACCAGTACAAGGTGGAACTGATCGGCGCCAGCCCTGACGCGATCGAGAAGGCCGAAGACCGACTGAAGTTCAAGCAGGCGATGACGCGCATCGGCCTGGGATCGGCCCGCTCGGGAATCGCCCACAACATGGAAGAAGCCTGGGTGGCGCAAAAGGCGCTTGGCTTTCCGACCGTTATCCGGCCCAGTTTCACGCTGGGCGGAACGGGTGGCGGGATCGCCTACAACTCGGAGGAGTTCGAGACCATCTGCAAGCGTGGCCTGGAGGCCTCGCCTACCAGCGAACTGCTGATCGAGGAGTCCTTGCTGGGGTGGAAGGAATACGAGATGGAGGTGGTGCGCGACAAGGCGGACAACTGCATCATCGTGTGCTCGATCGAGAACCTGGATCCCATGGGCGTGCACACCGGCGACTCGATCACGGTGGCGCCGGCCCAGACATTGAGCGACCGCGAATACCAGATCCTGCGCAATGCGTCCTTGGCCGTGCTGCGTGAGATCGGCGTCGATACCGGCGGCTCCAACGTGCAGTTTGCGATCAATCCGGACGACGGCCGCATGGTCGTCATCGAAATGAACCCCCGGGTCAGCCGCTCGTCCGCGCTGGCATCCAAGGCGACTGGATTTCCGAGCGCCAAGATCGCAGCGAAGCTGGCCGTGGGTTACACCTTGGACGAGCTGCGCAACGAGATCACGGGCGGCGCGACTCCGGCCAGCTTCGAGCCCAGCATCGACTATGTGGTGACCAAGATTCCACGCTTTGCGTTCGAAAAATTCCCGACCGCGGATTCCCGCCTGACAACCCAGATGAAGTCGGTCGGCGAGGTGATGGCGATCGGCCGCACCTTTCAGGAATCGTTCCAAAAAGCCCTGCGCGGACTGGAAGTGGGCGTCGACGGCATGAACGAAAAGACCCAGGACCGCGAGGTCCTGGAAAAGGAACTCGGTGAGCCCGGTCCGGAGCGCATCTGGTATGTGGGTGATGCGTTTGCCCTGGGCATGAGTGTGGAAGAGGTTTTTTCGCTGACCAGAATCGATCGCTGGTTTTTGACCCAGATCGAGGAGATCGTGCAGATCGAACTCGAACTCGAAACCAAGTCGCTGGACGATATCGACGCCGCGACGCTGCGTGCGCTCAAGCGCAAGGGTTTTTCGGATCGTCGCCTGGCGCGCCAGCTCAAGACGACGGATACCGTGATCCGCAATCTGCGTCGCACTCTGGGCGTACGACCGGTTTACAAGCGGGTCGATACCTGCGCAGCTGAATTTCCCACCAATACCGCCTATCTGTATTCGACCTACGAGGACGAGTGCGAGGCCGAACCGACGACGCGCAAGAAGATCATGGTGCTGGGCGGTGGCCCCAACCGTATCGGGCAGGGAATTGAATTCGACTATTGCTGCGTGCATGCCGCGCTGGCTTTGCGCGACGACGGCTACGAGACCATCATGGTCAACTGCAACCCGGAGACGGTGTCGACCGACTACGACACCAGTGATCGCCTGTATTTCGAACCACTGACGTTGGAGGACGTGCTGGAGATCGTCGACAAGGAAAAACCACTGGGCGTGATCGTGCAATATGGTGGTCAGACGCCATTGAAGCTGGCGCTCGACCTGGTGGCCAACGGCGTGCCGATCATCGGAACCAGCCCGGACATGATCGCTGCGGCGGAAGACCGCGAGCGCTTCCAGCAACTGCTGCATACGCTGGGTCTGCGCCAGCCGCCCAACGCGACGGCGCGCACCGAACCCGATGCGCTGGACAAGGCAGCAAAACTTGGCTATCCGCTGGTGGTGCGGCCCAGCTATGTGTTGGGCGGACGGGCCATGGAAGTGGTTCATGAACAGCGCGACCTCGAGCGCTACATGCGCGAAGCGGTCAAGGTCTCGCATGATTCACCGGTGCTGCTGGACCGTTTCCTGAATGATGCGATTGAATGCGATGTCGACGCCATTTGCGATGGCCAAAGGGTATTCATCGGCGGCGTGATGGAGCACATCGAACAGGCTGGCGTGCATAGCGGCGACTCGGCTTGCTCCCTGCCGCCGTATTTCCTGTCAGCTGCCACGGTGGCCGAACTCAAGTTGCAGACCGCTGCCATGGCGCGGGCGCTCAAGGTCGTGGGATTGATGAACGTGCAGTTCGCCATACAGCAGATTCCGGACGATGACGGTCAGTTGCAGGATGTGATCTATGTGCTGGAGGTCAATCCGCGCGCCTCGCGCACAGTACCGTTTGTCAGCAAGGCAACTGGCATTCAGCTCGCCAAGGTCGCTGCGCGCTGCATGGTAGGCCAGTCGCTGGATGCGCAGGGTATTGGCCAGGAGGTCACGCCGCCCTATTTCAGCGTCAAGGAGGCCGTGTTCCCGTTTGTCAAATTTCCGGGCGTCGACACCATATTGGGCCCCGAGATGAAATCGACCGGCGAGGTGATGGGCAGCGCCAGGACTTTTGGCGAAGCCTTCGTCAAGTCGCAGATCGCTGCCGGCACCAAACTGCCGCGCTCGGGAAAAGCCTTCATTTCGGTCAAGCAGAGCGACAAACCGCGCGCGGTGGAGGTGGCACGTGGACTCAAGGCGATGGGCTTTGAGCTGATGGCAACCAAGGGAACGGCGGCGGCGATCGTGGCCGCCGGCCTGGATTGCCAGACCGTCAACAAGGTGACCGAGGGACGACCGCATATCGTGGACATGATCAAGAACGACGAGATCGCGCTGGTCGTCAACACGGTCGAAGAGCGGCGCAACGCAATTGCCGATTCAGGGCAGATTCGCACCTCTGCGCTGGCCGCCAGGGTGACAACCATTACTACGATCGCCGGCGCTGAAGCCGCGGTGGACGGTATGCAATACCTCGACAAGCTCGACGTGATTTCAGTGCAGGAGCTGCATCGACAACTGACAGCGTAGTTTCAATTCAACTGCAGGGAGCTCGTGGCACACGACGCCACAGGCTCCCTGAATTTTTTCGACGGATTTTTTATGGCGACCATTCCCATTACCAAACGCGGTGCGGAAAAGCTCAAGACCGAACTGCACAAGCTCAAGACGGTTGATCGGCCCTGGGTTATCAATGCAATTGCGGAAGCGCGGGCCCAGGGCGACCTGAGCGAGAACGCGGAGTACGAGGCGGCCAAGGACAGGCAGGGCTTCATCGAAGGCCGCATCCAGGAAGTCGAAGGCAAACTGTCAGCGGCGCAGATCATCGATCCAACCACGCTGGACGCCGGTGGCCGGGTCGTGTTCGGCGCGACAGTGGAGTTGGAAGACGAAGATTCTGGCGAAGTCGTGACCTACCAGATCGTCGGCGAAGACGAGGCCGATTTGAAACTGGGCCTGGTCAACATTGGCAGCCCGATCGCACGCGCATTGATCGGCAAGGTCGTGGGCGACAGTGCGGAAGTGCGTGCCCCTGGCGGCATCAAGAACTTCGAAATTGTCGCGATCCGCTATCTATGATCGGTTGGCCAGCTGGCCACTATGGCTTGCGGCCCTATGGTGGGGAAGCCTGAGCGCGTTGGGCCTGTGGGTGGTGCCGACCTTGTTTGCCACCATGCCGTCGGTCGCTTTGGCCGGTCAAACCGCGGCGGCACTGTTCAGTGCCCAGTCCATCGTTGCAGTGGTTCTGGGCGCAGGTTTGCTGATGGCATCTCGGATGGGCGCGACTGCGCGTTACCTTGCAGGCGCGCACCGCGCCAGGGCATATGTGATCGCCGGCATGTTGTCGGCTCTGCTGTTGGAGTTTGCAATCGCGCCCAGGATCTCGGCACGGATTGATCTTGCGCTATGGCATGGCGTGGGCAGCGCAATGCTGCTGTTGCAATGGATCTGCGCCACCAGGAGTTTCTGGACGTTGGCACGGCCAGGGACCGAGTCGTCCGAGGCGGTCACTTCTTCCTGACTGAATCGTGACCCGGCTGCAAGCCTTCGCATTGGCGCATAGTCAGCCGGGACCAGGAATATGAGCGCAAGCGCACAGCCGCTGCAATGCGCTATGCGGGCAGCTCAGGTCTGGCTGCGCTTTTTGATGCTGACTGGCTTGGGCTTGACGCGTTTGATCTGGCCGCCCAGGGTCAGGCGTTGATTGCCTAGCACCCGCAAGGTCTTCACTTCCGGTCGCTGGCCACCCCGCTTGCTGTATTTGAGAATCTTGACATCGCGCGGCCCGGGCATTCTGTCTTCGTCAACGATCTTTTCCCGCTCGGCTATCGGTCGCCAGATCACCAGCAATTTGCCGATGTGCTGAATCGGCGCTGCGTCGAGTGCGTCGCAGACCGTATGAAACAGCGCCTCGCGGCTTGCGCGATCGTCGGAAAATACGCGGATCTTGATCAGGCCGTGCGCGTCGAGTGCAGCTTCAGCTTCTTTCTGCACCGCTGGCGTCCAGCCGTCGGTACCGACCAGAACGACAGGGTCCAGATGATGGGCATTGGCGCGATGCACCTTGCGTTGCGTCGGTGTGAGTTGAATGTGGGGCATGGCACTATTATCGGACGAACAATCATGCTGTCCGAACGTCGGGGTGGTTGCGCCCCGGCAAGAATGGAACACAGATGCAGTCATGAAAACCAAGACCAAGAGCAAAAAGGTTAACAAGGCCTGGTTGAACGACCATATCAACGACCCGTACGTGAAGATGGCCCAGCGTGAGGGCTACCGGGCGCGGGCGGCCTACAAGCTCAAGGAAATCGACGAGACCCTGAAACTGATCCGGCCCGGGGATCTGGTGGTCGATCTGGGTTCCGCGCCAGGTGCGTGGAGCCAGTATGCGCGAAACCGCCTGTCTCCAAAATCCTCGCTGGGCCGGGGCGCTGCTTCAGGCGAACTCAACGGGACCATCATCGCACTGGACATCCTGCCAATGGACCCGATCGAGGGTGTTCAATTTCTGCAGGGTGATTTCCGCGAACCGCTGATCCTGTCGCAGCTGGCAGAGCTGATGCACGGACGCCTGGCCGATGTGGTTGTATCGGACTTGGCCCCCAATCTTTCAGGCATCGAATCGGCCGATGCTGCGCGCATTAGCCATCTGGTGGAGTTGGCGCTTGATTTCAGTCAACATCATATGAAGCCGCAGGGCGCGCTAGTGGTCAAAGTGTTTCACGGCAGCGGCTACAGTCAGTTGGTCAATCTGTTCAAGGAGTCGTTTTTGCTGGTTAAACCAATCAAGCCCAAGGCGTCGCGCGACAAGTCGTCGGAAACATTCCTGGTTGGCCTGGGCCTTAAAAAGTCGGGGCTGTGAATTCGAGTACAGGCCATTTGGTAAATATTTGTTGACAAACCCGCTCTGGAACAGAGGTTGAAGCCAGGGCTAATCCTTATCCGGTACCTTGAAACCCCTAAAATGGCACCCAGCTACCCTTTGGGTTTTCTATTGCCCCAGGATTGGAGCCTTGCTTGAATAATCAGTGGTTTTCTAAAGTCGCCGTTTGGCTGGTCATTGCCATGGTGCTTTTCACCGTCTTCAAACAGTTTGATACCCGTGGAGCCGCCAGTTCTGGTTACATGGGCTATTCGGACTTTCTCGAAGAGGTCCGTAGCAAGCGCATCAAGAGCGCCTTGATCCAGGACGGCCAGGGTGGAACCGAAATTGTCGCGGTCACCAATGACGACCGCAAGATCAGGACTACTGCGACTTACCTTGACCGCGGCCTGATCGGCGATCTGATCAGCAATGACGTCAAGTTCGACGTCAAGCCCCGTGAAGAGGGTTCTTTGCTGATGACACTGCTGGTCAGTTGGGGTCCGATGCTGCTGTTGATTGGCGTGTGGGTCTACTTCATGCGCCAGATGCAGGGCGGTGGCAAGGGCGGGGCATTCAGCTTTGGCAAGAGCAAGGCCCGGATGTTGGACGAGAGCACCAATCAGGTCACTTTTGCTGACGTCGCTGGGTGCGACGAAGCCAAGGAAGAGGTCAAGGAGGTCGTTGATTTTCTCAAGGACCCACAACGCTTTCAGAAGCTGGGGGGACGCATACCGCGCGGTTTGCTGCTGGTAGGTCCGCCCGGCACCGGCAAGACACTGTTGGCCAAGGGCATAGCAGGCGAGGCCAAGGTTCCCTTCTTTTCAATTTCCGGTTCCGACTTTGTCGAGATGTTTGTTGGCGTCGGCGCCGCCAGGGTGCGCGACATGTTCGACAACGCCAAGAAGAATGCGCCGTGCATCATTTTTATCGACGAGATCGATGCAGTCGGGCGCCAACGCGGCGCGGGCTTGGGTGGCGGCAACGACGAACGCGAGCAGACGCTAAACCAGATGCTGGTCGAGATGGACGGATTCGAAACCAACGTCGGTGTCATCGTCGTTGCCGCAACCAATCGGCCGGACATCCTGGACTCGGCGCTGCTGCGTCCGGGTCGGTTTGACCGCCAGGTCTATGTGACCTTGCCTGATATCCGGGGCCGTGAGCAGATCCTCAACGTGCATATGCGCAAGGTTCCCTTGGGTCAGGACGTCAATGCCAACATCATTGCGCGTGGCACGCCCGGCATGTCCGGTGCTGACCTGGCCAATTTGTGCAATGAAGCAGCGCTGATGGCCGCGCGGCGTGGCGCGCGCGTGGTTGAGATGCAGGACTTCGAAAAGGCCAAGGACAAGATCCTGATGGGCCCCGAGCGCAAGAGCATGGTCATGCCAGAGAGCGAGCGCATCAACACGGCCTACCACGAGTCCGGCCATGCCTTGATCGGACGCCTGCTGCCCAAGTGCGATCCGGTGCACAAGGTGACCATCATTCCGCGTGGACGCGCCCTCGGTGTCACCATGGCCCTTCCGGCAGAGGACCGCTATAGCTACGACAGCGAATACATGCTCAACCAGATCAGCATGCTGTTTGGCGGTCGTATCGCCGAGGAAGTATTCATGCACCAGATGACAACTGGTGCCAGCAACGATTTCGAGCGCGCTACCCATATTGCCCGTGACATGGTCATGCGATATGGCATGACCGACGCATTGGGACCTATGGTGTATGCCGACAACGAAGGCGAAGTGTTCCTGGGCCGTTCGGTGACCAAGACTACCAACATGAGTGAGCAGACGATGCAAAAGGTCGATGCCGAAGTCAGGCGCATCATCGATCAGCAGTATTCGCTGGCGCGCAAGCTGATTGAGGACAATCAGGACAAGATGCATTCCATGGCCAAGGCCCTGCTTGAATACGAGACGCTTGACATGGAACAGCTCGACGACATCATGGGTGGCAAGCCGCCGCGTCCGCCCAAGGACTGGACGCCGCGCACTCCCGCTGCTGGCGGCGGCGGTGGCTCTGGCGGTACGCCGGCTGTCAACACCGATCCTGCCCCTACAGCAGCCTAGGCGCCGAAGCGGTCGGTGATGCTGCTGCAGGATGGGGCCTTGGCCCCATTTTCTTGACCAGATGATTTGGCAGACGTCCCGATTCGCCCTGGACCTGGCTCGGCCATGCATCATGGGCATCGTGAATGTGACGCCAGATTCTTTCTCTGACGGCGGCCAACATGCAAGTACGCGTGCCGCGTTGGTCCATTGCGAGCAGCTGCTGACCGATGGCGCGCACGTGCTGGACATCGGTGGTGAGTCAAGCCGACCTGGCGCCGCACCGCTGCCGTTGGCTGAAGAGTTGCTGCGTGTCTTGCCGGTGCTGCGCGGCGCCATCACGATGGGTGTTCCTGTCTCGGTCGACACCTACAAGCCGCAAGTCATGCAGGCCGCGCTGGACCTGGGTGTCGACATCATCAATGACATCTGGGCCCTGCGCCAGCCTGGCGCGGCCGATGTGGTGTCGGCGCACCCATCCTGTGGTGTATGCCTGATGCACATGCACCGCGAACCCCAGACGATGCAGCTTGAGCCGATGCAAGGGGACGTGGTCACCCAGGTGCTGGATTTTCTGAGCCAGTCCGCAGCACGGTTGCGGACGCTGGGTGTCGCCGCGGCGCGCATCGTGATCGATCCGGGAATCGGTTTTGGCAAGACAGTCCAGCAGAATTTCAGTCTGCTATCGCGCCAGCGTGAATTGCTGTTGGCAGGCTATCCCCTGATGGCTGGTTGGTCGCGCAAGTCCTCGCTGGCCGGCGCCACCAGCCGTTCACTGGGCGATCTGGCGACGCTGGATGTCCATGCACGCGTGGTGCCCAGCGTGGCGGCGGCGTTGTTGGCGGTCGAGCGGGGCGCGCAGATCGTGCGGGTCCACGATGTGCGCGAGACTGCGCAGGCCTTGGCGGTATTGCACGCGCTGGCGTGACACCCATTCAATGAAACACACAGGACGACAACGATGACGCGTGCATATTTTGGAACCGACGGTATTCGCGGGACAGTCGGTACCTCGCCGATCACGCCAGACTTCGTTCTGTTGCTGGCCCACGCCGTTGGCCGGGTGCTCAAGCGCTCGCAGAGCCGGCCGACTGTCCTGATCGGCAAAGATACACGAATCTCTGGCTACATGCTCGAAAGTGCGCTTGAAAGCGGCTTCAACTCAGCCGGAGTCGATGTGGTGCTGCTCGGGCCGTTGCCGACGCCGGGCGTGGCCTACCTGACACGCGCCCAGCGGGCTTCGCTGGGCGTGGTGATCAGCGCCAGCCACAACCCGTTTCAGGACAACGGCATCAAGTTCTTCAGCGCGCAGGGCGCGAAGTTGCCTGATGCCTGGGAGCAGGCCGTCGAGGAGACGCTGCTGGAGCGTCCGGTTTGGGCGGACTCGGCATCGCTTGGAAAAACGCGCCGGCTGGAGGACGTCGGCGGGCGCTATATCGAGTTCTGCAAGAGCACTTTTTCCTCTGACTTGACGCTGCGTGGCCTCAAGATTGTTGTTGACGCGGCCCATGGCGCGGCTTACCAGATCGCGCCGATGGTGTTTCATGAATTGGGCGCCGAGGTGATTTCCATCGGCTGCACACCGGATGGCCTGAACATCAATCACGAAGTGGGGGCGACCCATCCCGAAGCCCTGGTCGCGGCCGTCAAAGCCCACCGGGCCGACTTTGGCGTGGCGCTCGACGGCGATGCCGACCGGCTGCAACTGGTCGACGGCGACGGACGCCTGTTCAACGGTGACGAACTGCTATATCTGCTGGCGGACGACCGGCTTGGGCGTGACGAGCATGTTCCCGGTGTGGTGGGCACGCTCATGACCAATATGGCAGTCGAAGTGGCGCTGAAGGCGCGTGGCGTGGATTTCGTCCGCGCCAAGGTAGGCGACCGCTACGTGCTGGAAGAACTGGAGAAGAACCACTGGCTGCTCGGAGGCGAAGGCTCCGGCCATCTGCTTGCACTGGACAAGCACACCACCGGCGACGGCCTGATTTCGGCACTGCAGATTCTGCAGGCCTGTGTGCGTAGTGGCCAGAAGCCGGCCCAATTGCTGGAGGGTCTCACCCTGTTCCCACAGGTGCTGATCAACGTCAAGTTGCAACCCGGCCAGGACTGGAAATCGAACGTACGCCTGGCGCAGGAAACCAAATGTGTCAGTGACGAGCTGGGCGATACGGGCAGGGTCTTGATTCGCGCCAGCGGCACTGAGCCACTGCTGCGTGTGATGGTGGAGGCACGTGACGCGGCGTCGGCACAGGCTTGTGCGCAACGCCTCGCCTCGGCCGTGGCTGAGGCCAATTGAGGTGTCGCAGTCTCCCGAAGCCAACGATGCAATAGTCATCGTTCGCGCAAACTACGCAGATGCGCGCCATGCGCAATCCCTGGTCGACATGCTGGACGCCTATGCGCGCGATCCGGCCGGTGGCGGCAAGGAACTGAGCGCATTTGCGCGCGCCAATCTTGTTACCGAACTGGCGGCGCGGCCCGCGGCGTTCAGTGTGCTGGCCTTCAACCAGACGCAAGTGGTCGGGCTGGCCAACTGCATTGAAGGATTTTCCAGCTTTGCCTGTCGACCATTGGTCAATGTGCACGACCTTGCCGTGGCGGCCAGCCATCGGGGCAGGCGCGTTGGCGAACGGATGCTGGATTTGGTCGAGCAGGTCGCGCGCGAGCGCGGCGCCTGCAAGATCACGCTGGAGGTCCTGTCCGGGAATCTGAGCGCCAACCGGCTCTACGCCCGCGTCGGCTTTGTGTCGTATCAGCTAGACCCTGGCATGGGCCATGCGCAATTCCTGCAAAAATGGTTGGAATGATCCATCGCAAGGCCCCTTGCGATGCCAGTAATCACACGGGCGGGGCTATCTTTGCGCCGGTCAACTGCTCCTGGGCAGTCACCAGTGCCGGAACGTACTTGGCGCCGTGGCCCAAAGACGATGCGATCGCCAGGCTCTGGTGTACGCCCTGGCCCACCGGCGCCGGAACCACCACCATCTCCGCCAGGTGGCCGTAATAGCGCATGTCCTTGCGGGCATTGTCCAACTCGAAGCTCAGGCCGGTGAAATCGCCGTCCAGGGTCTTGGCCATGGCCTGGAACAGGCCTGAATTGACACCGCCGGCCGAGATGACCTTGACCAATTGGCGCAGGTCCGCGCCTGCCTTGGCGCCAACCGCAAACGCCTCCGCCGTCGCGGTGCAGATGGCCTGCGCGACAAAATTGTTCAGCAGCTTGATGATGTGGCCGGTGCCGGGGCCGCCCGCATGGAAGATGTTTTCGCAATAGGCCTTGAGAATCGGCTCGATGCGCTGGAAGTCTTCAGGCGTGGCGCCAACCATGGTGTTGAGCTTGCCCAGTTCGGCTTCGGGCGCTGAGCGGGTCAGAGGCGCATCGATGAAGGTGATGCCACGCAGCGCGCACTGCGCGCCGAGGCGCTGGGTGGATTCTGGTTCGCTGGACGATGTGTCGATGATGATCAGGCCTGGTTTCGCGGAGTCAAGCAGGCCGTGCTCCCCCAGCAGACACTCCTCTACCTGCGGCGTTCCCGTTACACACAGGATCACGACATCGCAGTTGCCCAGTGCCTTGGGCGCCGGCACCTCCAAGGCGCCGGCAGCGAGCAGGTCACTGACGCGTTCGCGGTTGTGATGGACCGTCAGTGAGAGCTGAAAGCCCTTTGCCAGCAAGTTCTTGGCGATGCCATGACCCATGAGTCCGGAGGCGCCAATAAATCCTATGTGTTGCATGTCTGATGTCCTCTGTGTAAGTGATCGAAATGCCCGACGAAGGTCCATTGTGCATTGCATTCGTCGCCGATCACGCTGCTTGCCAGGGTCACGATTCACGGTCCTGGCGTGGTCACTCCCGAACGTGGTCGCAGCCGTGTCAATCGGCTTTGCGCGGTCTCGCCATCTGGAGCTGCCGGCATTGCGAAAAGTAGTCCAGCATGAGCGTCGATAATCCTGCAACTGTGGGTCCGACGCCATGTCCACGCGCTATAGCGCCGCTTGGCAAACAGAAGTTGAACGCCGCAGCTACGAGTATGGATACAAGGAGTGACGTGTGGCCGTGAAGCCCCTCAAAATGTTGTCGTCGATGGCAACAAGTGCGTTGTTGTCTGAGCTGGCCAGCAAATTTTCCGATGGCAACAATCGGTCTGTCGAACTCGAAAGCGCCGGCGGCGTGGAGGTCGCGCGACGGGTGCGCGGCGGCGAAGTTGCAGACCTTGTCGTGCTGGCAGCGCCAGCGATCGACCAATTGCTGTCCGATGGTTGCTTGTTGGCCGGCAGCCGCGTTGACTTTGCCCGCTCCGGCATGGGCGTTGCGGTTCGTTCCGGGCAGATGCGACCGGACATCGGGACGCCGGATGCGTTGCGCCGGGCGGTGCTGGCGGCCGCTTCCCTGGGGTACTCGACTGGTCCGAGCGGGCAGTACCTTGTGGCGCTGTTTGAACGATGGGGTATCTGGCAGGAACTCGCCTCGCGCGCAGTTCAGGCGCCACCAGGCGTCCCGGTTGCGGCGCTCGTCGCGCGCGGAGACGTCGAGCTGGGATTTCAGCAATTGAGCGAAATGCTGGCTGTGGACGGAGTCGAGGTGCTCGGGCCCTTGCCAGCCGAGGTTCAGCATCTCACGCTGTTTTCGGCCGCCGCATCGGTTACCTGCTCGCGGCCCGAGGCCGCACGCGAGTTGCTTGATTTTCTGGCGAGCCCGTCGCTTGGCACGATCAAGCGCCAGCACGGGATGGAGGCTGCTTGAGCATTTCCCTGAAATTCGGTCTGGGAGCATTCGCGATGGATGGTCGACCGACGTGTGCCGAGGGCGGGCATCCGACATGACCGAATCCGAGGCGTTCGCGGTTACCGCAGTGCGGGTGATCGAGACCACGGACCGGGACGAGAACGCCTGGACCGGTGCTGACCGCGCCTGGGCCAGCCACGGGGCGGCCGCTTATGTCGGCGAGACGGCTGCGCCAGCGCAATTTCTGTCGCGCCGTGCCGCATTGGCTATGCAGCGCCTGGGCGAACGCTTTTCCGCCCTCAGGCAGGCGCTGCAGGCCCTGGCCTGGCGACCCTGGCTTGGGGTGGCGATTGTTGCCGCGGCCTTCGTCGCGGGAGTTCTTGCCGACCGGGTGGGCAACGCGCAAAGGATCAATGTTCTGGCGCCGCCGGTGCTGTTGCTGCTGGTCTGGAATCTGGCTGTCTATGTCTTGATAGTGGTGCTGCCATTGTTGCGTGGCAAAGCGGCCCGACCGATGGATCCCTTGCGCTCCCTGGTCGCGTATCTGGGCACAGGCATGCACAGGATGCCGTCGCAGATGGGCGCGCCGGCTGGCCAGTGGTTTGCCGCCATTGCCATGGAATGGAGTCGGCTGGCAGTGCCGTTGTACCGGGCGCGCGCGGCGCGCATATTGCATCTGGCTGCCGCCGCATTGGCCCTGGGCGTCATCGCCGGCTTGTACCTGCGCGGCCTGGCATTCGAATACCGGGCCACCTGGGAAAGCACCTTCCTCGAGCCAGGTTCGGTACAGGCGTTGCTGGCGGTGGTGCTGGCGCCAGGGGCCTGGCTGGGTGGTATGCCCCTGCCCGGGTTGGAGCGCATCGCCGCCATGCGTTCACCAGGCTCGGAAAATGCGGCCCCCTGGCTGCATCTGATTGCGTTGACCTTGCTGGTGCTGGTTGTGCTGCCGCGTCTGTTGCTGGCGGTGCTTGCCGCCTGGCGCGAACGACGCTGCATAGCCAATTTTCCCCTGCAACTGGAGCAACCGTATTTCCGTCGGCTGCTGCGTGGTTTCCATGTCGAGGCCAACCCGGTGCAGGTGCTGCCCTATGGGTTTGCACCCACCGAGCAGGCGCTGGTCGGGCTGGAGTCCATATTGACGCGTTTGCTTGGCGGTGCGGCTTCGGTCCGGATTGCCGCGCCGGTCGCCTATGGCGACGACGAGGACCAGTCACTGGTCATGCTGGCACCCGATCCCGGGCCGATTGTCGTGTTGTTCAATCTGGCGGCCACGCCCGAGCGCGAGGCCCATGGGGCCTTCGCCCAGGCTGCTATCGCGAAATGTTCGGCGGCACAGCCATTGCTTGTTCTGGTCGACGAGACCAGCTTCATGGCGCGGGCCGGCGGCGACGTGCAGCGCCTGGAACAGCGGCGCGCTGCGTGGCGCGAGTTGCTGCAACTGGCGCGCCTGGTGCCTGCTTTTGTCAACCTCGCTTCGCCCGATCTTGTTGCTGCCGACGCCGCAATGGACGCCGCACTTTTTGTACCATCCCATTGATGCCAAGCGCCACTATCTCACTGTCACTGATCTCGCACACCAATGCCGGCAAGACCACGCTCGCCCGCACTTTGCTGGCGCAATCGGTCGGCGAAGTGCGCGACGCCGCGCATGTCACACAGGAGGCTACTGCCTACCCCCTGATCGACACCACGCAGGGCGACCAACTGGTCTTGTGGGACACCCCCGGATTTGGCGACAGCGCCCGGCTGGCCAAGCGGCTGGGACAGCAGGGCAATCCCATCGGCTGGTTCATGTCGCAGGTCTGGGACCGTTTTCGCGACCAGACCTTCTGGCTCAACCAACTGGCGGTGCGCAACACCCGGGAACAGGCCGACGTAGTGCTGTACCTGGTCAATGCAGCCGAGGAGCCGGATGATGCGGGCTACCTCGTGCCGGAGCTCTCGGTCCTGCAATGGATCGGCAAACCGGTGATTGTGTTGCTGAACCAGACGGGCGAGCGCCGGCCGCGCGAAGCGGAGGAGCAAGCCGAGATCCGGTGGCGGACCCGGCTGCAGCAATGGCCGCAGGTCAGGGCGGTGATGACGCTGGATGCATTTGCGCGTTGCTGGGTCCAGGAGTTCGAGCTATTCGACAGCATTGATGCCGTACTGGAGCAGGCCCAGCGCGGTGCATTTGCGCGCCTGAGCACGGCCTGGCAGGCGCGGCGCATGGTGCAGTTCGAGCAGGCCATGCGGGTGCTGGCCCAGCCGCTGGCGCGCGCCGCCTACGACCATGAACCACTGCCGCCAACCAGCATCCGGGACAAGGCCCTGCGCCTGGCGGGCTTGGCTCGCGGCAAAGAGGGTGGGGTGCAGGCCAAGGCCATGGCAGCAATGGCGTTGCGACTGGAAGCCGGTCTGCAGGACAGCATGCAGCAGCTGATTTCGATCCATGGTCTTGAAGGCAGGGCCGCAACTGAAGTGATCGAGCAAGTCGCGCGCGATGTACTTGTAGATGCACCGATCGATGAAGGCAAGGCTGCCCTGATGGGAGGCGCAATGTCGGGCGCCTTGACGGGCGTGGCCGCGGATCTCGCCACAGGTGGCCTGTCCTTTGGCGCCGGCATGCTGACCGGTGCGGTGCTGGGCGCATTTGGTGGCGCCGGCCTTGCGCGCGGCTTCAACACCATGCGCAGCAAGTCGGTCACGATGATTCGTTGGGACACGCAGTTCCTGCAGGCGCAGTTTTCCACCGCCTTGCTGCGCTATCTGGCGCTGGCCCACTATGGTCGAGGTCGTGGTGAATGGCGCGAGCGCAGTTATCCCGAGTTCTGGCACGCGCTCGTGCTGCGCGTTGCCGGCAATTACGCCCAGGCCTTGGACGCGATCTGGGAGATCCGTGAAACGCAGAAGGACGAGGCTGCTCTGGCAGATGCGCTGACCGAACTGATGGCCGACGCTGCACGCGCGGCGCTTGACGAGTTGTACCCCGGCTCGGCCGAGCGACTGCGTGGCGACGGCGAAGGGAACTCAGGGTCCTAGGTGGCTGTGTTGGCCGCGACAGAAGTTCGACGGCATTGCGGTGGGTCATCAGCGCGCTCGCATGGCCGGTCATTGCCGCCGACGGACTACAGACCGTGCACGGTCAAATTGCGCCGGGTCTTGTCCCAGGCCAGTGCTTCCTCGCGCAGTAGGTGTGCCGATTGCGGAAAGGCCTCGGCCCAACCGGCGCGGCAAGTCAATTCGAAGTTGCGCCCGGCGGGCTTGCCCGACCGCAGGCCAAGGCCGCTGGTATCGGGGTCAGTACGCGCGTGGCACAGCACGATGGCCAGGCGCAGGCTGAGCAACTGGCGCACCAGAATGTCGTCGTCGAACTCCGAGTCGAGCTTGCGCAGCTTTCCGCGGTGACCGAGCACCAGCAGGCTCAGACGGTGCAACTCGGTCATCGCAAATCCGGTGGCGTCGGCGTTGTCCAGTATGTAGGCGCCGTGCTTGTGGTAGTCCGAATGCGATATGTGGGCCCCGATCTCATGGAGCTGCGCGGCCCAGCCCAGCTTGCGCATATTGCGCTGATGCTCCAGATTGGATGGTGCAGCACTCTTGGCCTGCAGTTGGGAAAACAGCGTCAATGCCACTTTTTCGACCCGCGCCGCTTGCGCGGCGTCGACGTCGAACTTGACCATCAGGCGCTGTACCGAATGCGTGCGAACGTCGGAGTCATTCGCTTCGCCGCCGGCCAGATCGCTCAACAATCCGTGGCGCAAGCCGCCATCGGCGGTCAGCATCTGGGGCATCTGCAACAGGTCGAACAGTGCGCGCAGCACGCTGACACCGCCGGCAATGATGCTGCGCCGTTCCTCCTTCATGCCGGGCAGGCGCAGCCGGTCGGCAGATTGGGCTTCGAGCAGGCGGCCCATCAGCCAGTCCAGTCCCGCCTGGTCGACCACACCGGGCGCCCGGCCGGCGGCGACCAGGATGTCGCCGACCGAGCCCACGGTACCGGCCGATCCGTAGGCCAGATCCCAATGTTCCGGACCGTAGGCGTCCAGCGCTTCGTCGAGCACGGCCTTGGCAGCGATCTCGGCCATCTGAAAGCCGCGCTTGGTGAAATGCCCGCCCGGAAAATAGCGGGCCGACCAGGCCGTGCTGCCGACCCGATAGGACTCCATGGTCAGGGGCTTGGCACCCATGCCGACGATCAGTTCGGTCGATCGCCCGCCGATGTCCACCACCAGACGCCGCTCGCGTGATTGCGGCAGTAACTGCGATACCCCCTGGTAAATCAACCGCGCCTCTTCCCGCCCGGAGATCACGTCGATCGGAAAGCCGAGAATCTGGTTGCCGCGCGAAATAAACTCGTTGCGATTGCGCGCCTCCCGAAGGGTCTGCGTGGCCACGGCCCGCACCTGGCCGGGCTCGAACCCGGACAGCCGTTCGCCAAAGCGCGCCAGGCAATCCCAGCCGCGCTGCAGCGCCTGTGGGCTCAGGTTGCGCTCGCCATCCATGTCAGCGCCTTGGCGGATGGTCTCCTTGAGGTATTCGGTGCGCTCGAACTGGCCATGGTCGACGCGCACGATTTCCAGGCGAAAGCTGTTGGAGCCGAGATCGACCGCCGCCAGGCGGGTTCCGTTGTGCAGGGGCTTGGAGAGCATCGAGTTTTCAGGATAACACCAGGCCAGGTTGCAACGCGCCTTGTGAGCCGTGCAAACGGTCCAATGCCGGGTTTCGGGGGCAGTCGATCGCAAAATTCCCGGCATCGGGTCTGTGTGTCATATCTTCGTCATATTGGCCTCATACAGTCGAATCTGCACAACACAGGAAACACAATGATTCGACGATTCACGACCACTGGTATCGCAGCCATCGGCATCCTCACTCTGGCCGGCCTGCCCTTGGCCAGTGCCCAGGGCATCACCGGTGCCGGGGCCAGTTTCCCCGCCCCCGTGTATGCCAAATGGGCGGCGGACTACAACAAGGCAAGCGGCGTTCGGGTCAATTACCAATCCGTCGGTTCGGGTGCCGGCATCAAGCAGATCGACTCCAAGACCGTCGATTTCGGTGCATCGGACATGCCGCAGGCCGACGACGTGCTCAAGGGCAAAGGTCAGTTCCAGTTCCCCACCGTGATTGGCGGAACGGTGCCGGTCATCAACGTCAAGG
Organism: Burkholderiaceae bacterium; assembly: GCA_037968655.1. Taxonomy (GTDB): domain Bacteria; phylum Pseudomonadota; class Gammaproteobacteria; order Burkholderiales; family Burkholderiaceae_C; genus CAISIP01. Next base: position 9,525 of record JBBKVW010000286.1, on the reverse strand, counting down.
GTATTGCGCCCGGCCAGTTGAAGCTTGACGGGCAGGTATTGGGCGACATTTATCTGGGCAAGATCACCAAATGGAACGATCCCGCGCTCAAGGCGCTCAATCCCGGATTGGCATTGCCCGATGCGGCGATCGCGCCAGTGCGACGCGCCGATGGCTCGGGCACCACATTCAACTTCACCAACTACCTGAGCGCCGTCCATCCGGAATGGAAGGCCAAGGTTGGCGAGGGCACAGCGGTGAACTGGCCCGTGGGCGCCGGCGGCAAGGGCAATGAAGGCGTGGCGGCGTTCGTCAATCGCCTGCCCAACTCGATCGGCTATGTGGAGTATTCCTACGTCAAGCAAAGCAAGATGAGCTATGCGCTGATGAAGAACCGCGATGGCGTCTTCGTCGCGCCTGACGAAAAGTCCTTCAAGGCTGCGGCCGAAGGCGCCGATTGGAGCAAGTCCTTCAATCAACTCATCACCAACCAGCCTGGCAAGGACGCCTGGCCGATCTCGACTGCCACATTCATCCTGATGCACCTGAAGCAGGACAAGCCGGCGAACGCCACGGAGACATTCAAGTTCTTTGCCTGGGCCTTCAAGAACGGTGACAAGACTGCCGCCGAACTGGACTATGTACCGATGCCGGAGGCGGTGGTTGTTGCGATCGAGAAAGCCTGGGCCAAGGTGACCGATGCTGCGGGCAAGCCGGTTGCGCTGAAGTGATCGCGTCTGCGGGGCCTGGGGGCGCCCGGGGATGCGATCCTGTCCACTACACTTTCAGCGCCTCGCCGCCCGGTCGATGCACCAGTTGACCAATTGAGCCGCCATTTCATGCGCAATGTTCCCCCGATCAAGACGGCCCGCTCCGGCCCCTTGTCCGATCGCATTTTCGGGTGGCTGGCCAAGGGCGCTGCTGTCTTTACGCTGGCGCTGTTGCTGGCGATCCTGGCGTCCTTGACGGTCAGTGCCTGGCCCGCCATCGACAAGTACGGACTTGGCTTTTTGACAAGCACCACCTGGGACCCGGTGCAGGAGGAGTATGGCGGCCTGGTCATGATCTATGGCACCTTGATGACCTCGCTGATTGCGCTGTTGATTGCAGTACCGGTAAGCTTTGGCATCGCGCTGTTTCTGACCGAGTTGTCGCCCGCATGGCTCAAACGCCCGCTCGGGACCGCAATCGAGCTGCTGGCCGCGGTGCCGTCGATTGTCTACGGCATGTGGGGCCTGTTGATCTTCAGCCCGATTCTGTCGACCTATGTGCAGCAACCGTTGCAGGGCTGGTTCGGCGATGTGCCGTACCTGGGGGCTCTGTTCGCCGGCCCGCCGGTGGGCATCGGCATCCTGGCGGCCGGCATCATCCTTGCCATCATGATCATCCCGTTCATCGCAGCCGTGATGCGGGACGTCTTTGAAGTCACGCCAACCTTGCTCAAAGAGTCGGCCTATGGCCTGGGGGCCACCACCTGGGAGGTCGTGTTCAAGGTCGTATTGCCCTACACGAAGGCCGGCGTGATCGGCGGCATCATGCTGGGCCTGGGCCGGGCCATCGGCGAGACCATGGCGGTGACCTTTGTCATCGGCAACTTCAATCAGCTCGACTCGCTCAGCCTGTTCCAGGCCGCCAACAGCATCACGTCGGCCTTAGCCAATGAGTTCGCCGAGGCAGGCGAAGGTCTGCATCAGGCGGCGCTGATGTATCTGGGCCTGGTGCTGTTTTTCATCACCTTCGTGGTGCTGACCTTGTCCAAGCTGCTGCTGGCGCAGTTGCGCAGGAACGAAGGAGCGCGGACTTGACGGCGCTCAAGCAGGCTGCAGAGCCGGCCGTCGCCGAGCGCAACAGGATGGCCCTGTTCGCGCGCCGCAAGCTGGTCAACCGACTGGCGCTCGGCATGTCACTGCTGGCCATGGCATTTGGTCTGTTCTGGTTGTTCTGGATACTGTTCGAGACGGTTCGGCTGGGCATTGGCGGCCTGACGCTGGACACGCTGACCCAGATGACGCCGCCGCCCAATGACGCGGGTGGCCTGGCCAATGCCATCTATGGCTCACTGCTGATGGTGCTGCTGGCGACCTGTGTTGGCGCGCCCATCGGCATTCTGGCCGGCATCTATCTGGCCGAGTTCGAACCCAAGGGCGCCCTGGCGACGGTGACGCGCTTTGTCAACGACATCCTGTTGTCGGCTCCATCTATCGTGATCGGCTTGTTTGTGTACGCGATGGTGGTGTCCCGATTCAAATCGTTCTCCGGTTGGGCTGGTGTTCTGGCGCTGGCATTGATCGTGATTCCGGTCGTCATCCGAACCACCGAGAACATGTTGCAGTTGATTCCGGGTGCGCTGCGCGAAGCGGCCTATGCGCTGGGGGCTCCGAAATGGAAGGTGGTGCTGAGCATCACGCTAAAGGCGGCGCGTGCCGGTGTGGTCACCGGCGTGATGCTGGCCGTGGCCCGCATTGCCGGTGAAACAGCGCCGCTTTTGTTCACCGCACTAAACAACCAGTTCTGGACTTCCAGCCTGAATGAGCCGATGGCCAGCCTGCCGGTGACCATTTTCAAGTTTGCGATGAGCCCCTATGAGAACTGGCAGAAGCTGGCCTGGGCAGGTGTGTTCCTGATCACCATGGCCGTGCTGGGGCTCAATATCGTGGCCCGCATCTTCACCCGCGCAAGATGACGAAGCGGCGACCTGTTTCTAGTTCCACGAATCTGAGAGTTGCGTATCCATGATGCTTCCATCCAATCTTGCCGAGAGGCCAAAAATATCGGTCAAGGACCTGAACTTTTTCTATGGCAGTTTTCATGCCCTCAAAGGCATCAACCTGCAGATTCCAGAGAAAAAAGTCACGGCGTTCATCGGCCCATCAGGTTGTGGCAAGTCGACCTTGCTGCGTGTTTTCAACCGCATGTTCGAGCTCTATCCCGAGCAGCGGGCCCAGGGCCAGGTCCTGCTGGACGACGAGGACCTGTTGACGACCAGGAAGGACGTCGCGCTGATCCGCGCCAAGATCGGCATGGTGTTCCAGAAGCCCACGCCGTTTCCGATGTCGATCTACGACAACATTGCGTTTGGCGTGCGCCTGTTCGACAAGCTCAACGCGACCGACATGGACGAGCGCGTGGAGTGGGCGCTGCACAAAGCGGCGCTGTGGGGCGAGGTCAAAGACAAGCTGCGCCAGAACGGCTCCAGCTTGTCTGGCGGTCAGCAGCAGCGCCTGTGCATTGCGCGCGGCATTGCGATTAGGCCTGAAGTGCTGCTACTGGACGAGCCCTGTTCGGCGCTGGATCCGATCTCGACCGCAAAAATAGAGGAATTGATCGCCGAGCTCAAGAGTGACTACACGGTTGTGATCGTCACGCACAATATGCAGCAGGCTGCGCGTTGCAGCGACTACACCGCCTATATGTATCTGGGCGACCTGATGGAATTCGGCGCCACCGAACAATTGTTCTTCAAGCCCACGCGCAAGGAGACCGAGGACTACATCACGGGGCGATTCGGCTGACCCGCAAGGAGCACACCATGAGCGACAAACATTTATCAAGCCAGTTTGACAGCGAGTTGACCGGCGTGTCGACCCGGGTCATGAAGATGGGCGGACTGGTGGAATCCCAGATTCGCACCGCGATCCAGGCCCTGTCCCAGTTCAGCGTCGAACTGGCCGACCAGGTCACGACCACCGAGAACCAGGTCAATGCGATGGAGGTCGAGATCGACCATGACCTGTCCTCCATCATTGCGCGGCGCCAGCCCACTGCGCGCGATCTGCGACTGTTGATCGCGATTTCCAAGACCACCGCGAACCTGGAGCGTGCTGGCGACGAGGCAGCCAAGATCGCCCGCATGGTCAGGTCCATCATCGAGAGCGGAGCGGCCCGGGCGCTGCCGGCATCCGAGTTGCGCGTTGCGGCCGATCTGGCCTCGGGGCTGTTGCGCAAGTCGCTGGACGCGTTTGCGCGCCTGGATGCCAATATTGCATTGACGATCCTCAAGGAAGACGACGCCATCGACCGCGAGTTTGGCGGTTTTGTGCGCAAGCTCATCACCTACATGATGGAAGATCCACGCACCATCTCGCCCAGCCTGGACCTGCTGTTTCTGGCCAAGGCCATCGAGCGTATCGGCGACCATGCCAAGAACATCGCCGAGTTCACCATCTATGTGGTCAAGGGTGCCGACGTGCGCCATACCCCGATGGAGCAGATTGAGTCAGTCGTACGCTGATTCGGCGCAGAATTTGACGCCATGGCCTTGACGCCACGCATCCTGATAGTGGAAGACGAGCCGGACATTGCCGAGCTGATATCCGTCAACCTGCGCCACAACGGCTTCGCACCGCAATGGGTCGCCGACGCCGATGCTGCGCAATTGGCAGTTGATGCTGTCTTGCCCGATGCCATCCTGCTTGACTGGATGTTGCCCGGTCAAAGTGGGCTGTCCCTGGCCCGCAAATGGCGAGGCAATGAGCGCACCAGACTGGTTCCGATTTTGATGATCACCGCCCGAGGCGACGAGTCCGACAAGGTTGCGGGTCTGGATGCGGGCGCGGACGATTACATCACCAAGCCTTTTTCGACCCAGGAACTGCTGGCGCGCATCCGATCGGTGCTGCGCAGACGTTCCCCGGAGCGACTCGCCGACGCAGTGGTCGTTGGTCGATTGGCGCTGGACGCGGCTACCCACAAAGTCAGTTTCGATGATCGCGAGCTCAAGCTCGGACCGACCGAGTTCAAGCTATTGCATTACCTGATGAAGCATGCGGAGCGCGTGCACAGTCGCAGCCGATTGCTCGACAGGGTGTGGGGTGACCACGTCGTCATCGAGGAGCGCACAGTCGACGTCCATGTCAAGCGGCTGCGCGAGGCCCTGGGCGAAGCAGGTGCCATGGTCGAGACGGTGCGCGGCGCGGGTTATCGATTGACCGTGCCACGACAGTCGCAGCCCGATTGACGGGCAGCCAATCAAGAGTCGGAAAATGATCTGGCGCGTTTTTCGCTTCTTTCTGTTTCAGCTTGCTGGTGGCTTGCTGGGTTATGTGCTCCTGCCACTGGTCGGACCGGCCCATGGCGTCGTCGTCGGTATCGTCGCTGCCAGCGTGCTGTGGGTGCTGATCGACCTGCGGCGCGGACAACTGGTGCGCAACTGGCTGCGTGACGGCAATATCGGCGAGCCGCCCGTGCTGGCGGGCTACTGGGGCGAGATCGCAGATCGGGTACGTCGCCAGTTGCGCCAGCGCGAGCGCCAGGCGCAGGAAAGCGAATCCCGCTTGCATGAGTTCTTGTCGGCGATCCAGGCTTCGCCCAGTGGGGTCGTGTTGCTGGACGCGCGCGACTGCATCGAATGGTGCAATCAGACCGCGGCAGAACATTTTGGATTCGATTCGCAACGCGACGTGCTGCAGCAGGTGTCCAACCTGGTTCGCGACCCGGATTTCGTTGCCTATCTGGCCAAGGGCGATTTCTCGCACGAAGTAGTGATGGCCGGGCCAACCAGCAGCAGCAGTCGACCGGTGCGTCTGTCGGTGCAGTTGCATCCGTACGGGAAAGGCCGCAGCTTGTTGATGTCGCGTGACGTCACCGCGCTGGAGCAGGCCGAGGCAATGCGGCGCGATTTCGTGGCCAATGTGTCGCACGAGATTCGCACGCCGTTGACAGTGCTCAGCGGCTTTGTCGAGACGATGCAGAATCTGCTGCTGGACGGAGCCGAGCGCCAGCGTTACCTTGCCTTGATGTCGCAGCAGGCTCAGCACATGCAGACGCTCGTCAGCGATCTGCTGACGTTGTCGCGCCTGGAGGGAAGTCCGCTGCCACGCCTGGACGAGTGGGTCGACGTGCGCGGTTTGATGACGCGTTGCGAACAGGACGGGCGAGACTTGTCGATGCTGATGACCCAGATGGGCCATGAACTGCGGATGGATATTGATCAAGACTGCCAGTTGGCCGGCTCGCCGTTGGAGTTGCACAGCGCCATGGCCAATCTGGTGAACAACGCGATCCGCTATTCGCCCAACGGCGGCACCATTGTGCTGGCGTGGGTTCTGCGTGCCGATGGCAGTGCCGAGTTCTCGGTCACGGACAACGGGCCTGGCATCGCATCAGAACATATCCCGCGGCTGACCGAGCGCTTTTACCGGGTCGATCGCAGCCGCTCGCGCGAGACTGGAGGAACAGGGCTTGGCCTGGCAATCGTCAAGCACGTAGCGCTGCGCCATGGGGCGCAACTGCAGATCGACAGTCGGCCAGGACAAGGGTCACGCTTTGCCATCATCTTTCCAGGCAATCGGGTCCGGCCAACGGACCAGTTCGCAGAGGCGGTCGTGAGCGAGGACGTTATTGCCTGACCTGGCTAAAGACATGCAGTTCGTCGCCTTTTCCGGAGGCGCGCCGGATGCGCGCATGCAGCTGCCATTGGCTTGGGTCTGGAATGCTGCGGCGTTGCGCCATCAGTTCCGGGTCTGCAACCAACCAGGTGCACGACGACGCGGCGCCGGCCGGTTCGAGTCTGAACCCGCCGTGGTACTGCAGTGCGGCGATCTGGTCGCGCTCAAGATCCATTGCCTGCAGGCAGGCACGCGGGCCGATCTTTGTCGTGATGTTGTCCACGACCAATTGGTAGCTGCGAACAAAATCTAGCAGCGGCATCCACAGGGTCATCAGCAGCAGCCAGCACAGGGATGCGCCGCCGGCGGGCAATACCAGGCTTTTCCAGATCGCTGCCTGATGGCGGCCAACGCGCCATTTCACCAGCCATGTCCACACCAGGGACGCCGAAAGGGCGACCACGAAAATTGGCAATGAGAACTCGGCATGGAAATCGGGCGCCTGCTTGAATACATTCGATGCCGCCTGGCGCGGTACGCCAGTTTGCATCGCGAACCAGATCACCCAGATGATGATGCCGCATCCGGTGAAAAACAGCAGTGTGAACCAATCGATCAGGGCAGAAACACTGTGCCGAAGCGTTGGCAAAGCAAATGCCGACAAAGTTGCCATGGCCGGCAACGCCAGCAGCAAGGCGCGGTCGGCCGGTTTGGTGGTCAGTGCCGAAAAGATGGCGATCGCGCCAAACCACAAAGGCAGAGCCAGATGCAGGCTGATGCTCGTGGTCCATATCTGACGCCGCCAGCGCCACAAGGTCCAAAGTACCAACGGCCATGCGGGCCAGGTGAACCACAAGAACATTCGGGCCAGGCTGCGCCAGTCCTTGCTGCCGGCGTCTTGCGGCAGCAATATGCGCCAGCGCCACAAGTCCAGTGCGGAGGCCAGCGCAGCGGCCACCAGGGTGAGCAGGGCCAGCATGCCGGCTGCACGCAAGGCGCGGCGTCTCCCGTCCGGCGCAGATTCGGCGGTCAGGAAGTGCAGCGCGGCGGCGCCGCCACCGAAAAGCACTGCCAGCGTAGGCGCCGCGCTGAGTACCAGTCCTGCCAGGCCGACCGCCAAACTAATGCTGGGCAGGACAAAGCGTCGTCCAATTGCCGCCGCCGCAAAAAACGTCAATGCAGCGAAGCACAACTGGGCCAGATGGGTTGTGACCTCATGCGAGAGTTGTGCCAGGCCCAGACATGCGATCAGGGCCAGCAAACCGCCATCGCCAATCGCACGTGCATAGTCGGCTGGGCTGGCTTCACCGCCAAATGCAAAAGCTACTGGTTGCGCGCGCGGATGGCTGGCCAGGTTGTATACCGCGTACCAGGTCGCTGCCAGCGTCAGTATCAGCATGGCGGCAAAAGGCAGGCGCGCCAGCAAGAATGGAGAAATCCAGTCTGGGCCATATTGCACGAACCATGCACCCAGCCAATAGGGGAGCATGCCATCGGCGTCCGGGCGCAGGCCGAGCAGCCGTGGGTCAAGCCAACTGCTGGCACCACGCGCCATGTCGACCATGTAACCGAAAGTGGCCATATCGGCGCCGCGCCAGGGCGCACGACCGACCATTCCGGGCACGACATAGGCAACGCACAACAACAGCAGTGCCAGACGGGGCAGGCGGCGTGCTGCATCTTGCGCAACGATGGCGGGGCTGGGATGGTTCATGGCCAGATGTTGCGGTCAGACATCATGCGCGGACAAACGCGAAAGGGCAGCACGGTTGCCCGGGCTGCCCTTGCACGAGGAGCAAAACTGCTTACTTGGCTGCTGTTTTGCCGTAGCGGTTGCGGAATTTCTCGACGCGACCGCCCATGTTGTCCACCGATTTTTGCGTGCCGGTGTAAAAGGGATGTGATTCGCTGGATGTCTCCAGCTTGTACAGCGGCAGTTCGCGGCCGTCTTCCATCGTGATCTTGTCCTTGGCGCTGACACATGAGCGCGTCACGAACTTGAAATTATTGGACAGGTCCTGGAAGCAGACGTCGCGGTAGTTGGGGTGTATTCCGGATTTCATGATGTGTTCTTTCAATTGCGTTAGCCGCATCCGGCAATGCGCAAACCGCTGCGCAGATGTGGTTCCAGATGTACTTTTCGCGTACAGCCTGCGATTATGGCATGTTTCTGGCTTGGCTCGCCACCGACTCAGCCGCCGCGGCGCATCTGGTCGAAAAACTCGTTATTGGTCTTGGTTGCGCGCATCTGCTTGAGCACCAACTCCATCGATTCGACCTCATCCATGTTGTACAGAAACTGGCGAAGTATGCGCGTCTTTTGCAGTATTTCAGGCGCCAGCAGCAACTCTTCACGTCGCGTACCGCTGCGGTTGAGCTGGATCGATGGGAAAACACGCTTCTCATATAGCCGCCGGTCCAGGTGTATCTCCGAGTTGCCTGTGCCTTTGAACTCCTCGAATATCACCTCGTCCATCCGGCTGCCGGTATCGACCAGAGCAGTCGCAATGATTGTCAGCGAGCCGCCCTCCTCGACATTGCGCGCCGCGCCCAGAAAGCGCTTGGGACGCTGCAGTGCATTGGAGTCGACACCGCCGGTCAGCACCTTGCCGATCGAGGGCACGACATTGTTGTAGGCTCGGGCCAGGCGCGTAATGGAGTCGAGCAGGATGACGACATCCTTCTTCAGTTCAACCAGGCGCTTGGCGCGTTCGATCACCATCTCTGCCACGTGCACGTGGCGCGCTGCCGGCTCATCGAAGGTCGATGCGATCACCTCGCCCTTGACCGTGCGCTGCATCTCGGTCACCTCTTCGGGCCGCTCGTCAACCAGCAGCACCATCATGTAGCTGTCCGGGTAGTTGGCCGCGATGGCGTGGGCCATGTGCTGCATCATCACCGTCTTGCCGCTCTTGGGCGGTGCCACCAGCAAGGCGCGTTGCCCCTTGCCGATCGGCGCAATGATGTCGATGACACGGCCAGTCACGTTCTCTTCGCTCTTGATGTCGCGCTCGAGCTTCATCTGTTCCTTGGGAAACAGCGGCGTGAGGTTCTCGAACATCACCTTGTGCTTGTTTTCCTCCGGCCCGCCACCATTGACCTTGTCCAGCTTGTTGAGTGCGAAATAGCGCTCGCCGTCCTTGGGCGTGCGCACTTCGCCTTCGATCATGTCGCCGGTGTGCAGATTGAAGCGCCGCACCTGGCTCGGGCTGATGTAGAT